>DATMAW010000080.1:0-9592 GCA_035559715.1 Gemmatimonadales bacterium
GGGGCGGGCCGCGGCCGCCATTCGCGGGATAGAAGCCGAAATGCGGCACCTATGGGACCTGTGCCACGGCGATCCCCAACCAGCCATTCAAGAACGGCTGGAGCGGTTGCGGAACGAACGTGCAGCCCTGGCGGAACAGAAACACAATGCGCAACGAACCAGCGAGGAAGCCGGGTTGCGGCTCGCCAGGGCACGGCGTGCGATTGATGCCGCGGAGGAGCGTGCGCGGCGGCTGCGCCGACAGCTGAGGCAGGAAAACGACGAGGCCCGGCGGGTGCGGCGCGCCATCGCCGTCGCCGAGCAAAGCCTCGCGCGCCAGCGCGATATGCTGCAGGTGCGGGAAGCCCTGCTCAACAGCCTGCGCGAGGAGCTACGCGACCTGACCGGCGAGATCCTCGGGTAGCGCCGGTCGTTCGATCCTCTGCCTTCCTCGTGACCATGGTGGAGCCCCGCGCCCCCCAAGGACCACCGGGGAGATTGCGACGCCAGGTGGTCCGAGAGCGGCTCGCCTGAGCGCTCGCGGTCTCGGCCCCCCTCTCACCTCAGGGCCCCGCCGCCGGTCACCTGCTCGATCCGGAACAGCACGCCGTAGCCGTGGAGCTTGCACGCGAGACGGTCTGGAGGATGAGGAGGTCCAGGATGCCGGGGAGCAGCTGCGCCCGGCGGGTCATTGGGCTTTCTGCCATGTGACTTAGGAGAAGGCAGCCGTCTCTCCTACGCGTCAAGCAGAGTGGGTCACGCCCGCGGGTGGAAGTTCTTGTGCACGCTCCGCAGGTATTCTCGATCCACGTGCGTGTAGATCTGCGTGGTGGAGAGATCGGCGTGGCCCAGCATCTCCTGCACCGCGCGCAGGTCCGCGCCACCTTCCAGGAGGTGCGTGGCGAACGTGTGACGCAGGGTGTGTGGCGTGACGCGCTTCTTCAGCCCGGCGCGCTGGGCCGTGCGCTTGATGATTCCCCAGGCCCCCACGCGGGACAGCGGCCGCCCGTTGCGATTGAGAAAGAATCGGCCGCGACCGTGCCCGCGATCGAGCCCGACCCGAATCTCGCGACCGTAGAGCGCGGCTGCCCCCAGCGCGCGCCGCCCGATGGGCACGAGTCGCTCCTTGCCCCCCTTCCCCCGCACACGCACCAGCGCCTCCTGGAACCAGAGGTCCGTGGTCTCCAGGCCGATCAGCTCGGACACGCGGACCCCGGTGCCGTACGCCACCTCGAGCAACGCGCGATCGCGCCAGCCCAGCGGCTCATCGGCACTCGGCGCACCGAGGAGCGCCTCCACTTCCTCCACTGTGAGAACCGCCGGAAGGCGGCGCCACGCCTTGGGGAGCTCGAGGCGCGTACTCGGATCGCTCGTGACGTGGCCCTCGCCGGTCAGAAAGCGATAGTAGGTCCGGAGCGCCGAGATGCCGCGACGGATGCTCGTGGGCGAGAGTCCGAGGTCCTTCAGGTGATACACGAGATCCCGGAGATCGCTCGCGGTCACATCGGCGGGCGCCGCACGGCCTCGTGACACCGCCCACTCAATGAGTCGCCGTACGTCGCGCACATAGGCGTCCACGGTGTGCCGGCTGTTTCCGGCTTCCAGATTGAGGTAGTCCGCGAAGCCCTCGAGGAAAAACGCGCGTTCCTGATCGTCCGGGTTCATCCGCCAGTGGGGCGGCGCCGGACGCGGCGGACGACGAGAATCGCGATCGCCAGCAGCACCAGGCCCCCGCCCACGCTCGCGAACGTCCAGTTCAACTGCCGCAGCAGTTGCAGCACGTCGTCCAGCGATCCCGCTACCGTCGCCGCCGCGTAGGTCAGTACGGCGTACCAGATGCCGGACGCGATCGCCATTGGCGGCACGGCACGCCAGAAGTGGAGATGTGCCACCCCCGCGAACGGCGGCACCACGGCCCGCACGCCGGGAATGAAGCGCGAGAGGAAGATGCCCCACGACCCGTGCCGGTGATACAGGTCATCCAGCCGCTTAAGCCGGTTCTGGTTGAGCAATCGCCGGCCCAGGCGGCCCGTGAAGAACGGTCTCCCGAGCACGCGGCCCGCGAAATACACCGACGTGGCGGTGAGGACGTTCGCGGTCCAGGTGATCCAGAAGACGGACTGCGCCGAGACGGCCCCGGCCTGCGACAGGAACGCTCCCAACGCGACGGCGGTGTCCGCCGGGACGGGGGGGAAAACGTTCTCGATGGCCGCCAGCACGCCGATCACGGTGTACACGGCGGCCGGCGGGAGCGAGACGATGTGGTGAACCAGGTCCTCGAGCAGATCAGGCCTCGTCCAGCGAAGCGACGGCAAAGACCTGGAGGCCTTCGCCCTTGCCGATATCGTCCAGCCCTTCGTTGGTCTTCGCCTTGACCGACACGGCACCATGTGCCACATCGAGCGCCGTGGCGAGGTTCGCGCGGATCCGATCCACGTGTCCTGACAGCCGCGGGGCTTCGGCCACCACGGTGACGTCCACGTTCACGACCCGGAACCCCCCGGCGGCCACGCGGCGCCGTGCATCGGCGAGCAGCCGCATGGAGTCGGCGCCCTTCCACTGCGGATCCGTATCGGGGAACAGCCGGCCGATGTCTCCCATCGCGGCGGCTCCCAGCAACGCGTCCGTCACGGCGTGCGCGATGGCGTCGCCGTCCGAGTGACCAACGAGCCCGCTCGAATGCGCGATCGTGACGCCACCGAGGATCAGTGGCCGGGGGGCACCGAAGCGGTGAGAGTCATAGCCGAATCCGAAGCGGGTCGTCATGCGAGGGCATGATAGGGGAAGCGGGGAGCGAGGAGCAAGGGACGGTCGGCGGATCGGCGGGTCGGCGGATCGCGTGTTAGCGCATGCGTCGCAGTCGCACGCAGGCTTCCTCGAGCAATTCCAGGGTTTTGCAGAAGGCGAATCGCACGACCGTGCGGCCCAGCTCCGGCCGGCTGAAGAAGCTCGAGCCCGGCACGGGCGCCACGCCGATCTCGCGCGTCAGCCAGAACGAGAACTCGTCATCGGGCAGGTCTGACAGGCTCGAGAAATCCGCGAGGACGTAGTAGGCGCCCTGGGGCGGCGTGCAGGAGAACCCGGCCGCCTCAAGTCCCTGACACAGGACGTCGCGTCGCGCGCGGTAGTCGCGGGCCAGCGCGGCGTAGTAGTCACGCCCGAGCATCTCGAGTCCGGCGGCCACGCCCTCTTGGAGGGGGGCCGGCGAGCCCACCGTGAGAAAGTCGTGCACTTTGCGAATCGCCGCCGTGACGGGGGCCGGCGCCACGATCGTGCCCACGCGCCACCCGGTGACCGAGAACGTCTTGGACGCGCCGCTCGTCGTGATGGTGCGCTCGCGCATGCCCTCCAGCGTGGCGATGGGGATGTGCTCGCCCTCGTAATAGATGTGCTCGTAGATCTCGTCCGTCACCGCGTAGGCGCCGTAGCGCTGGCACAGCTCGGCGATGCCGCACAGCTCTTCGCGGGAGAGTACGCGACCGGTGGGGTTGTTCGGCGTGTTGATGATGATGGCGCGGGTTCGGTTGGAGAACGCCGCCGAGAGGCGATCGAGGTCCAGGGGACCGGACGCCGCGATCGGAACGTACACCGGCTTCGCATCACACAGGATCGTGTCCGGCCCGTAGTTCTCGTAGTACGGCTCGAACACGATCACCTCGTCGCCGGGGTCCACAATGGACAGCATGACCGAGGCCATGGCCTCCGTGGCGCCGCAGGTGATCGTGATCTCGGCCTCGGGGTCCACCGCCATGCCATACCAGTCGTGATACTTGCGTGCCAGGGCATCGCGCAGGCGCTTCGCGCCCCAGGTGATGGCGTATTGATTGACGTCGCGCCGGATGGCCTCGATCGCGGCTTCCTTCAGCACGTCGGGCGCCGGGAAGTTGGGGAACCCCTGGGCCAGATTGATGGCGCCGTGCTCCGCGGCCAGGCGGGTCATGCCGCGAATGACGGACTCGGTGAACGAATGGGTGCGACGGGCGGTGTGCATGCGCGCCATGTCAGGACGCCGGCCTGGCGCGCTCAGGCTCTGAGCACGCGAATCGCGAGATGGGCGGCGTTCTTGGCGTTGCCGATCCCAACGGTGCCCACGGGGCAGCCGCTCGGTAATTGCACGGTGGCGTAGAGCGCGTCCACGCCGCGCAGCGGTCCCACGTCCAGCGGCAACCCGATGACCGGCAAGTCCGAGTGCGCCGCCATCACTCCCGGCAGCGCCGCAGCCAGTCCTGCGGCGGCAATGATCACGCGGTACCCCGACTCGCGGGCGCGCTTCGCCAGCTCCGCCGTCTTGTCCGGGTCTCGATGCGCCGAAGACACGACGAAGTCGAACGTCACGCCGGCCTGCTCCAGCACCTCGAACGCAGGCGCCACGCGCTCGCGATCACTCTCCGACCCTGCAACGATAAGAACCTGTTTGGCCACCTGTCCTCCCCTTACGCCGCCTTTTCATCTGGGATGATGGAGTAATCCTGCCGCCGCCTCGCCGCCCTGAACCCCGCGTCCACGATATGCCGTCGCATTTCCTCGATGGTCGTGCGATGCGTCGTGCCGGCGGCCGATACCACGTTCTCCTCGATCATCAGCGACCCGAAGTCGTTGCACCCGAAGCGCAGCGAGATCTGACCCACCTTGAGCCCCATCGTGACCCAGGAAGCCTGGAGGTTCGGCACGTTGTCCAGCACGAGCCGCGCGATGGCCACGGTGCGGAGATAGGTGATGGCATCCGTCTTGGGCGTCCCTTCCATCTCCGTGTGCTCCGGCTGAAGCGGCCACGTAATGAAGGCGGTAAACCCGCCGGTGCGGGCCTGCACCTCGCGCACGCGCATCAGGTGCTCGATGCGATCGCCCAGCGACTCACCCAGACCGTACATCATCGTCACCGACGTCTTCATCCCCAGCCCGTGCGCGATCTCCATGATCTCGAGCCAGCGGTCGGCTCCGGCCTTCTTCCTGGCTACGCGATCGCGCACTTCCTGCACGAGGATCTCTCCGCCGCCGCCCGGGATCGAATCGAGCCCCGCCGCCTGGAGCTCGCGGACCACGTCGCGGGCGTCCATGCGGAAACGGGTGGCGAAGAAGTCCACCTCGGACGGCGAGAACCCGTGAATGTGAATCGGGTGGTAGCGCTTCACGTAGCGCATCAGGTCGAGGTACCACTCGAACGGGATGTAGGGATTGTGCCCGCCCTGGATCAGGATCTGCACCGCGCCCAGCCGTTTGGCCTCGTCGATCTTCTTGCCGATCTCCTCGAACGACAGCACGTACCCCTCGGCGTGCTTGGGCCGGCGGTAGAACGCGCAGAATTTGCAGTCGGCCACGCACACGTTGGTGTAGTTGATGTTGCGATCCACGATATACGTAACGATGCCATCGGGATGCAGCTCGCGCCGCCGCGCATCGGCGAGCAGCCCCAGCTCGAGCAGCGGGGCCTTCTCGTACAGTTCCAGGAAGGAGCGGAACTCGGAGGATGCGCGGTCCATCACGCCACCGACAGGAACGCCATCGCCCCGTCCCGCACCTTCCCCCGCGCCGCGAGACGGCGCAGAAAGCTCGAGAGACCTTCGAGATGACGGTAGGAAAAGGCGTAGTCCAATCCGATCAAGTATTCCCGGCACGCCGCTTCGGCGATCCCGGTGGCGCGAGCGGCGTCCCCGGCGAGCCGATCAAGGTGCGCCAGTCCCCAGGCGCGCGAGTCGAGCAGCGCCCGATGCGTGGCTTCGACCAACGGTCGGTTCGCCTCGCGCCTGGCGGCCCACACCGCAAACACGAACGGGAGTCCCGTCCAGGCCTTCCATTCAGTCCCAAGGTCGTATTGATGCGCGTAGCGACCCTCGGCCGCGAGCAAGAGCGCCGCATCGCCGATCACGAGCACGCCGTCATGCGGCAGCCGGGCGAGCGCCGCGAGGTCCTGCGCCTCGGCCCGCGCTTCGGCGAACCGCGGCCGCACGCCCCACACGTCCTGGCACAACAGCTCGAGCAGGTGCACCGACGTACGTGATGCCGCCGACAACAAAATCGTGGCGCCATCGAGGTCGCGCGCCTCACGCCGCGAAAACAGGGCCACGCTCCGTACGGGACCGTCACACGAGATCGCGAGATCGGGCAGGAGGTAGTACGCCGCGGAGTTGCGGGCGTATTCCACCGCCGACACCACCGACACGTCCAGCGCCCCCGCCGCGAGCAGGTCGTTCAACTCGGCCGGCGTTCCCGTCACCAGCTCGGCGGGCACGCGCACGATCCCGCGATCAATGGCCCCGTACACGGGATAGCAATTCACGTAGGCAATGCGACCGAGCCGCATCAGGCCCGCCCCGTTCCCACGAGCTGCACGAGCTCCGTCTCTTGTTGCGGAGCCCTGCGGGGCACCGCCACGGGCGTGAAGATCGGATCGTCCGGAGCGAACTGCCGCACGGGTCGGTAGAACGAGTCGCGCTCCACCGGCTCTTTTCCCGCCCCGCGAATGAGCCGCACGACGTCGCCGTACGTCATCATCATTGGCGTATGCGCGCCCGCCTCGTGATACACGCGCTCGTACACCACCGTCCCCTCGACGTCGTCGCACCCGAAATGCAGCGCGATTTGCGACAGGAAGGCCGTCACCATGGGCCAGTGCGTCTTGAGATGAGGAACGTTGTCGAGGAACAGCCGGCCCACCGCCACGTTCTTGAGATCGTCCACGCCGGTCGTGGCCGTGCCTTCGCGCCCCAGCTCGCGCCCCAGCTCGTTGTGATCGGGGTGATACGCGAGGGGGATGTACGTCAGGAATCCCTGGGTCTCGTCCTGCAGGCTCCGCAGCATCGCCAGGTGCTCCACGCGATCCCGGTGGGTCTCCACGTGTCCGTAGAGCATGGTGCAGTTACTGGGAATGCCCAGCTCATGAGCCTCGCGGTGCACCCGCAGCCAGTCCTCCGCCACCAGCTTCCGGTCCGCGATGCTGGCTCGCACGGCGGCGCCGAACACTTCCGCCCCGCCGCCGGGCAGGGTGTCGAGCCCCGCAGCCTTCAGCTCTTCCAGCACGCGTCGCGTGGTGGTCCGCTCGATCCGCGCCAGATGGGCGATCTCGACGGCGGTGAGCGCCTTGACATGGACGTCGGGATGGCGCTCCTTGAGCCCGCGGATCAGATCGGCGTAGTACGACAGGCGCAGCTTGGGATGCAGCCCGCCCACGATGTGGAACTCCCGAGTGGGGTTGTCGGCGGCGGCTTCCGCTTCGGCGAACACCTCCTCCAGCGTGCGCGTGTACGCGCCTTCCTCCTTCGCAGTGCGCGCAAACGAGCAAAAGACGCACGTGTGCCGCAGCACGCAGACGTTGGTGGGATTGATGTGCTGGTTGGCCGCGAAGAAGACGCGATCGCCGTTCTGCCGGCGATTCGCGAAGTCCGCCATGGCACCGAGACCCAGGAGGTCGGACGTCTCGAACAACGCGATGGCGTCGTCGTTCGAGAGGCGCTCGCCCGCTTCGACCTTCCCGGCGATCGGCTCGAGGCGCGGATCGCTGACCGGAAACGGCACGGTCAGGCCTCGAACCGCCGAACGGCGAGCGTCACGTTGTGCCCCCCGAAGCCGAACGAGTTGGACAGGGCCACGTCCACGCGCCGCTTGACCTTCACATTCGGCGCGCAGTTAAGATCGCACTCGGGATCGGGGTGCTCTTGATTGATCGTCGGCGGGATCTCGCCGTGCACGATCGAGAGCACGCAGATGGCGAACTCGAGCCCGCCCGCCGCGCCGAGCAGATGACCCGTCATGGACTTGGTGGAGTTGGCCACCAGCTTCCCGGCGTGCTCTCCGAAGACGTCCTTGATGGCCTGCACCTCCGCGGTGTCGCCGTGCGGCGTGGACGTTCCGTGCGTGTTGATGACCGCCACGTCGGTCGGTTGCAGCTTGGCGTCTCGCAGGCACTCCAGCATGGCCCGCCTGGCCCCCTCGCCGCCCGGCGCCGGCTGCGTGATGTGGTAGGCGTCGGCGCTCATCCCGTAGCCGACCAGCTCGGCGTAGATGCGGGCGCCGCGCGAGGTGGCGTGCTCCAGCTCCTCGAGAATGATAATGGCGGAGCCGTCCCCCATCACGAATCCGTCGCGTTCCTTGTCGAACGGTCGCGAGGCGCATTGCGGCTGGTCATTGCGCGTGGACAGCGCTTTCATGTTGGAAAAGCCGGCGATGGCGAGTGGGGTGATCGCCGCCTCCGCTCCGCCCGTCACCATGAGGTCCGCCTCGCCCGCCTGAATCAGCCGAAACGACTCACCCAGCGCGTGCGCGGACGATGCGCACGCCGAGACCGTGCAGAAGTTCGGTCCCTTGGCGCCGAGCCGAATGGAGATCACGCCCGCCGCGATGTCCGGAATGAACATCGGAACGAAGAAGGGAGACACGCGGTTCGCACCCTGCGTGAGGTAGATCTTGCACTGTTCCTCGAACGTCATGATGCCGCCGATGCCGCTCCCCACGATGACGCCGGTGCGCTCAGGGTGAGCCCCGGCCCCATTCAGTCCGGCGTCCGCCACCGCCTGCTCCGCCGCCGCGATCGCGTACTGCAGGAACAGGTCGTAGCGCTTGGCCTCTTTGCGATCCACGTACTGCAGCGGATCGAAGCCCTTGACCTCGCAGCCGAAGCGGACGTCCAGGTTCGACGGATCGAACCGCTGGATCGGCGCCGCGCCGGACCGACCGGCAAGCAGCCCCTCCCAGGACTCCGCCACCGACAGGCCCAGGGGAGACACCATCCCCAGGCCCGTGACAACGACCCGACGGCTCAAGCGTTACTTTCCGATCTTCTCGTGCAGATACTTCATGGCGTCCCCGACGGTGCGAAGCTTCTCGGCTTCCTCGTCGGGAATGTCAATGTCGAACTCCTTCTCGAACGCCATGACCAGCTCGACCGTGTCGAGGCTGTCGGCACCAAGGTCTTCCATAAAGCTCGCGGAATCGGTGAGCTTCTCGCGCTCGACGCCCAGCTCCTCGACGATGATGTCTTTGACTTTGTCCTCGAGACTGCTCATGACCGTCCTCGCAGAGTAGTGGTGGGTTCACATGACCATGCCGCCATCAACGACCAGCACGTGGCCGGTAATGTAGCCGGCCAGGTCTGAGGCGAGAAAGAGCACTGCGGCTGCAATATCGGCGGGATCACCCAACCGGCCCAACGGGATTTGCTCCTGAAGCGCCGCACGCGCCGCCTCGGGGAGCGCTTTCGTCATGTCCGTCTCGATGAAGCCCGGCGCCACGGCGTTCACCAGCACGTTGCGAGACGCCAACTCCTTCGCCACGGCCTTGGTGAAGCCGATCAATCCCGCCTTCGACGCGGCGTAGTTCGCCTGACCCTTGTTGCCGGTGATCCCCACGACGCTCGTGATGTTAATGACCCGACCGTACCGCCGTTTCATCATGCCGCGGGTCACGAGCTTCGTGGCGGTGAAGGCTCCCTTGAGATTGGCATCCAGCACGGCATCCCAGTCCGCCTCGCTCATGCGCACAAGGATACCGTCTCGCGTCAGCCCCGCGTTGTTCACCAGGATGTCAATCGGCCCAAGCTCGCGCTCCACGGCTTCGATCGCGCGCTCGACCTGAGGCGTGTCCGCCATGTCGGCGGTGACGGCGATCGCCCGACCAGCCG
>DATMAW010000081.1:0-6169 GCA_035559715.1 Gemmatimonadales bacterium
GCACCTTCACCGTGCACCGCGGCTCGATCGAGCCGCGCGGCCCGATCGGCAGCTCGATGTCGAACACCTCCGTGCCGTCCAGCCCCAGGCTCGCGGCCGTCTGCCCCGCCTTGAACTGCAGCGGCAGCACCCCCATGAACACCAGGTTGGAGCGGTGAATCCGCTCGAAGGATTCGGCGATCACCGCCCGCACCCCCAGCAGGTACACCCCCTTGGCCGCCCAGTCCCGCGACGACCCCATGCCGTAGTCCTTGCCCGCGAGGACGACCAGCGGCGTGCCTTCCGCCTTGTAGTTCATGGCCGCGTCGAAGATCCAGGACAGCGCGCCGCCGCCGCGCGATGAGAAATCGCGCGTCCACCCGCCTTCGCGGATCTTGCCCGTCTCCGGGTCGATCGCCAGCTTGTTCTTCACGCGCACGTTGGCGAACGTGCCCCGCGTCATCACCCGGTCATTGCCGCGCCGCGAACCGTACGAGTTGAAGTCCGCCTTCCGCACGCCCTTCGAAAGCAGGTACTGCCCGGCGGGGCTTTTCTCGGCGATGTCCCCGGCGGGCGAGATGTGATCGGTCGTCACCGAATCGCCGAACACGCCCAGCACGCGCGCCCCGCGGATCGGCTTGATGCCCGGCGCTTTCTCGCTCATCCCCTCGAAGAACGGCGGGTTCTGGATGTACGTGCTCTTCTCGTCCCAGGGGTACAGCTCGCTCTTGCTCACCGGCACCGCGTTCCAGGTCGGGTTGCCCGTGAACACATCCGCGTACTTGCGCTGGTACTGCTCGGGAGTGATGCACGCGTTCTTGACCGCCTGCACTTCCGCGTGCGTCGGCCAGATGTCCTTCAGGTAGACCCGCTTGCCGCTCTTGTCCATCCCGATCGGGTCGTTGACCGGGTCCCAGTCCACCGTGCCCGCGATCGCGTAGGCCACCACCAGCGGCGGGCTGGCGAGGTAGTTCGCCTTCACCGCCGGATGGACGCGCCCCTCGAAGTTCCGGTTCCCCGAGAGCACCGACGCCGCCACCAGATCACCCTCGCGCACCGCCTGCTCGATCTCGCCCGGCAGCGGCCCGGAGTTCCCGATGCACGTGGTGCAGCCGTATCCCACCGTATGAAAGCCCAGCGCCTCCAGGTCGGCGGTCAGGCCCGACTTGTCGTAGTACTCGGTGACCACCTTCGAGCCGGGCGCGAGACTCGTCTTCACCCACGGCTTGCGCGTCAGCCCCAGCGCCCGCGCCTTCCGCGCCACCAGTCCCGCCGCGATCATCACATCCGGGTTGCTCGTGTTCGTGCAGCTCGTGATGGCCGCGATCACCACCGAGCCGTGCTTCAGCTCCACTTCCTGCCCCGGCTGCTCCGGGTGCGCCGCCGCGCTCAGCCGCACGCGCACGCGACCGCACTTCTTCATCACCTCCGCCTCGTCCGGGTTGACCTGCGCGCCGGCGGTCGCCCCCCCCTCGCCCACGAACTCGTTCAGGTTCACCGCTTCATCCGGCAGCGTCTTGCCGAACCCGTCCGCAAGGTCCTTGTGCCACGCCCGCTTCATGTCGCTGAGCAGAATGCGGTCCTGCGGCCGTTTCGGCCCCGCCAGGCTCGGACGCACCGTCGCCAGATCAAGCTCCAGCACGGCCGTGAACTCCGGCTCCGGCGCGGTCCGCGTCCAGAAGAGCCTGTTGGCCTTGCAGTATTTCTCGACAAGCTCGGGGTCGCGCCCCGTGAAGCGCAGGTATTCAAGAGTCTTCTCATCGACGGGGAAGAACCCCATCGTCGCGCCGTACTCGGGCGCCATGTTCGCGATCGTGGCCCGGTCTGGGATGGAAAGCTCCGCCATCCCCTCCCCGAAGAACTCCACGAACTTGTCCACCACGCCGAACTTCCTCAGCATCTCCGTCACCGTCAGCACCAGATCGGTCGCCGTCGAACCCTCGGGCAGCCTGCCCTTGAGCCGGAACCCCACCACCTGCGGCGTGAGCATGTACACCGGCTGCCCCAGCATCACCGCTTCCGCCTCGATCCCGCCCACGCCCCAGCCCACCACGCCCAGACCGTTGATCATCGTCGTGTGCGAGTCCGTGCCGACGAGCGAATCGGGGTACGCCACGGGCAGGCCCCCGTCTCCATCGGGCTTGGTCATGACCCCCTTGGCCAGATACTCCAGATTCACCTGGTGGACGATCCCGGTCGCCGGGGGAACCACCGAAAAGTTGCTCAGCGACTGCTGGCCCCACTTCAGGAACTGGTATCGCTCGTTGTTGCGCTCGAACTCGCGCTGGGCGTTGATGGTGAGCGCCACGCGCGACGCGAAATCGTCCACCTGCACCGAGTGATCGATCACAAGGTCGCACGGCACCGCGGGGTTGATGAGCGCAGGGTCCCCGCCCAGCCGCTTCATGGCGTCCCGCATCGCCGCGAGATCGACGACGCAGGGCACCCCCGTGAAGTCCTGCAGCACGACGCGCCCCGGCATGAACGGGATCTCGACCTGCTCGGGATTCTTCGCCTTCCAGTTGGCAAGGCCGACCACGTCGTCATCGGTCACGATGAACCCGTCCACGTTCCGGAGCATCGCTTCCAGCAGCACGCGGATCGAATAGGGCAGGCGATCGACATGCCCGATCCTCTGCTCCGCCAGCGCGCCGAGATGGAAGTAGGTGAACTCGCCTGCCGAAGTCCTGAGGGTGCGACGGGAGTTGAAAGGATTGCGGATGGATGATGGTTCGGCCATGGGTTGTGCTCCGGAACTCGTGCCACGGTGCGGACGACGCGGAACGCTAGCGCCCCGGGTATTATGAGTCGAATCGATAATGGTTTGAACATCAATCGATTCTGCTCATGCTCTCCTCCGGCGCCTCGACGCGCGGGCCTTGCCCTCCGCATCGCCCAGCAGCATCCGCTCGAACACCCCGGCCGCCGGGCTTGGCACGCGATCTCGCCTGCGCACGATCGCCAGCTCCCGCCCCAGTTTGCCGTCGCGGCAGGCGATCCCATCGCCCGCGCGCAGCGCAAACCGGCTCACCAGCCCCACGCCGATCCCCGCCGCCACCATGCTCTTGATGCTCTCGATCGAGCGCAGCTCCATCACCACATTCAGCGTGACACCGTTCGCGCCGGCCGCCCGATCGATCACACCCCGCACGGCGCTGCCCGCCTCGAAACCGACCACCGGCTCGCCCGCAAGGTCTTTCCACGCGAACCCGCGCGCACCATCGCGGGCCCGCGACGACAGCGCGTGCTTCGGCGGCGTGATGAGCACCAGCTCATCCTCCACCCAGGGCATCACCAGCAGATCGCGCACACCGCTCGCCCCGGGCACATCCAGCGGCAGCGTCACGATCCCCAGATCGAGTTCCCCCGCCAGCACGCTCTCCGCCACCGCCCGCGATCCCGCCTCGCGCACGTAGAACCGCACCCCAGGGTGCACGCGCCGGAACTCCGATACCGCCCGCGGCAGGAGATACGTCGTCGCGGTCGCGCCCCCGCCGACCCGGATCGACCCTCGCTCCAGCCCCAGCAGCTCACGCACGGCGCGCGTCCCAGCCTCCGCCTGCCGGATCGCCTCCTCCGCATGACGCAGAAACACCCTTCCCGCCTCCGTCAGTTCCACGCCCCTTCCCGTCCGGTGAAACAGCTCCGTACCCACTTCCGCCTCGAGCTTCTTGAGCATCGCCGAAAGCGCCGACTGCGTGACGCCCAGCCGCTCGGCCGCGCGGGTCATGTGCCCCTCGGCCGCGATGGCCCGGAAGTAGCGGAGGCTGGTCAGCTCCATGCGCCGAGTATCGCAGGTCAGCCGCCGCGCTTCCTCCCCTGCATCACTCCCAGCGCCGCGCCGACGCACAGCCACACCGCCGCGACGCCCGCCCCCGCCAGCGACGCCATCCCCGCCCCCAGCATCTCAATCGGCGCGTACATCCACGCTCCGGCCAAGTCGCCGGCTCGATACACGAACGTGTCGATGAAACTCTTGCTCTTGTACTTCTCCTCCGGACCCAGCACCGTGTACAGCACCTCGCGCGCCGGGCGGTCGATCGCGTAGTGCAGGCCCCTCCGCGCCACCTGGAACACGAAGAACAAGCCCAGCACCGCACCCGCCGGCGCCGCCCACAGCCCGGCGAACCCCAGCACCGTCAGCACCGGCAGCACGCACAGCGCCGCCCCAACGCCCAGCAGGCGCATCAGCCGTCCGGTGATGAAGAGTTGCGTGGCGAGCGTGAGCACGTTCACCGCCAGGTCGATCCGCGCGAAGAACGCCGTCCGCTTTTCCGGCGTCTCGAAGTGCTCCTTCACGATCGCCGCCTGCTCGAAGTACAGGAACGTCGTCGTGAGCGTGAACAGCAGCATGTAGAGGGCCATCGCCTGCAGGTAGCGCGATCGCGCCACCAGCGCCAGCCCCATCCACCACTTCGGCCCGGGTTCCCGCTCGGTGGTCCGCGCCGAGTGCGCCGCCGTGCTTTCCGCCTCTTCCCGGCCAGCGCTGCGCGCGATGCCGGCCGCGGACGCGACGCGCACCGCCCCGCGCGCAGCGCACTCGAGCATCGCCGCGCTGCACACGATCAGCCACACGACCCCGATCTGCTCCGCCAGCAGCGCCGGCACCGCCGAACCCGCGATCGCGCCCAGCGTCCCGCCCACGCCGATCAATCCGAACAGGCGCGCGCCCTGCTCGCGATTCCATGCATCCGCCATGAACCCCCAGAACACGCTCACCGCGAACAGGTTGAACACGCTCAGCCACACGTAAAAGACGTACCCCGTCCATACCCGCGCCCGCTCCGCTTCCTCGCCCGCTCCCACCAGGCCGATCACGCCCGCGAACACCAGCGCGTTCAACGCCAGGAACCGGTACGTCCACGGGATGAACACCCGTCGCGGCCAGCGCGATACCACCCACCCGAACACCGGCACCGCCCCCAGCATCGCGAGACTCGTCGCCGTCCACAGCCAGGGCAGATTCTCCAGGTCGCCCCGGATTCCGAACTGCTCTCGCGCCGGACGCAGCAGGTAGTAGGAAAAAAGCAGGCAGAAGAAGTACAGGCCGGACCACGCCAGCGCCCGTCCTTCGCCCGCTTTCAGCATCACGAGCCTGCGCAGCCGCCGCCCGCGCGCCGCCCTCTCCTCCGAACCGGCTCCCGGCGAGTTCTGCGACACCTGCAGGCGCCTCCCATCAAACACCGTCGTGCCGGATGGTTCGCGGCCCCGGCTGCAACCGCTCGTGCGCGTCGGACTATAAGCTCCCGCGACCGTATCCCTGTCCATGGAGCAACCGATGTTCATCAACCGGCGCGCGTTCGTGCAGTTCACCGTGGCATCCGGTGCCGCCGCAACGCTCGCCGGCCCCCTCGCCGCAATCGCGCGAGCACGCCCTTCGCTCGCCAAGCCGATGCACATTCTCATCCTCGGCGGCACCGGCTTCCTCGGCCCGGCCACCATCGAGGCGGCGCTCGCCCGCGGCCACACCGTCACCATCTTCAACCGCGGCCGCACCGAGAAACGCCGAAAGGAGATCGGGCGCGAGCTCCCCTTCATGGACAAGGTGGAAACCCTCTACGGCAACCGCGATCCGGAGAAGCACGCCGACGACGCGGACCCCGAATCTCCCAAGGGTCTTTCTTCGCTCATCGGCCGCACCTTCGACGCCGTGATCGACAACTCCGGCTACGTGCCGCGGATCGTCAGAGCGTCCGCCGAGCTGCTCGCGCCGCACACGAAGCAGTACGTCTTCATCTCCAGCATCTCGCGCTACGCCGACAACTCCCGCCCCGGCAGCGATGAAACCGCTCCCGCCGCGACCATGCCCGATCCCGCCGTCGAAGACATGGGCGCGCAGTTCGAGAACTACGGCCCGCTCAAGGCCCTCTGCGAAGACGCGGCCGAGCAGGCCATGCCCGGCCGCGTCGCCGTCGTGCGCCCCGGCTACATCGTCGGTCCCGGCGACCCGACGCCCCGTTTCACCTACTGGCCCGTGCGCCTCGGCCGCGCCTCCGGCGAGCGCGCCGAAGTCGCCGTGCCCGGCGCGCCCGATGATCCCGTGCAGATCATCGACGTCCGCGACCTCGGCGATTGGCTCATCACGCTCGTCGAAACCGGCACGACGGGCGCCTTCAACGCCTGCGGCCCGGAGCACAGGCTCACCGCCGCCGCTCTCATGGCCGCGTGCAGGGAAGCGGCGGGCGCGACG
>DATMAW010000082.1:0-8284 GCA_035559715.1 Gemmatimonadales bacterium
TAGCTGCAGAACGGGTCCGAGCCGAGCATGTCCCCAGTCATCGCGAAGGCGCGAGCCCGCGAGCCGCCGCACGCCCAGCGGAACTCACAGTCCCCACATTTCCCCGTGAAACCGTCCGGGTTCCTGAGCGCGCCCAGCGCCGGAGCCGTGCGGTAGATGTCCGACAACGGGCGCTCCCGGACGTTGCCAAGGAGCGGATGCGGCAGGAAGCCAGCGGGATACACGTCCCCGCGATGCGACACGAAGATCACGCCGTTCCCGTCGCGTACGCCGAAGCCCATACGCTTGGCGAACCGCGCCACCTCTCCCGCCGGCAAACCCTCGGCCTGTTTGCGCTGAATCCAGTACCGGCGGTAGTGGGGGGCTTCCACGGTGCCGACGTGGAACGGCGCGTCCCGTCCAACGTCGTACACCCACGCGAATAGATCCTCCACGTCGTTCGCCGTCGGGATGCCGAGCTCCGCGCCGCGACCGACCGGGACGAGCAGAAATAGACTCCAGCGGCGGACCGGCGGGCTCGCTTCGTCGCGCAGCAGTCGGAACAGTGCCGGCAGATGCGGCAACGTGGCCGTGGTCACCGTCGTGTTCACCTGCACGGGGATCTTGCATTCACGCGCCCAGCCGAGCGCCCGCAGCGAATGGGCAAACGTGCCGGGGACCCCGCGGAACGCGTCGTGCACGTCCGCGGTTGGCCCATCCAGGCTCACTCCCATCGCCGCCACGCCCAGCTCCCGGAAGCGGGCCACGTGCTCGCGCTTCAGGCTGTCCGTGGTACTCGGCGTGATCGAGAGGGCCAGCCCGATCTCCCGTCCGTAGGCAATCAGGTCCATGAGGTCGGGACGCTGCATCGGATCGCCACCCGTGAGGATGAGCATGCTCCCCATCGCCCGCACGTCGCGCATGAGGGCCCGTCCCTCGTCGGTGGACAATTCCAGCGGATCCCGTTGCCTGATCGCGTTGGCCCGGCAGTGCTGGCAGGCCAGCTCGCAGGCGATGGTGGTCTCCCAGTACACGTTGCGCGGGGCCGTGGTGAACACGTACCCGGGGTACGCGGTACCGGCCAGCTCCGCCGCGCCGTCGGTCACGGGATCCTGCATGGCGGCGGGGTGATGAACGATGGCGGGATGCGTCATGGCGGCTCCGATCGGGTCCTCACGCCGAGAAAGCGGCGCTGGCCGCTGCTTCGGTGCAGGCGAGCTCGGCCTCGCCATGGGCAGCGGAAAGAAACGCAGCCTCGAATTGCGAAGGGACCCAGTAGACGCCCTTCGCCAGGAGTGCGCGGAAGAAACGGCCGAACGCGTCCGTGTCACTCGCCCGCGCGCTCGCCCAATCGCTGACGGGTCCGTCCGAGAAGAACACCGTAAGCATCGTGCCCACGCGATTCACGGTCACGGGCACCCGGGCGCGCGCGGCCGCGCGCGACAGTCGCCCCGCGAGATCCTCGGCCGCCCGCGCGATCCCGTCCCACACACCGGGGCGCTCCAACACGTCGAGCGTGGCGATTCCCGCCGCCATGGCCAGCGGGTTGCCCGACAGCGTCCCCGCCTGATAGACCGGCCCCGCCGGCGCCACGAGATCCATGATCTCACGTCGGCCGCCGTACGCGCCCACCGGTAGCCCGCCGCCGATCACCTTGCCAAGCGCCGTGAGATCGGGCGTCACCCCAAAGAGCGCCTGCGCTCCGCCGGGGTGAACGCGAAAGCCCGTCATCACTTCATCGAAGATCAACACACTGCCGTCCCGGCTGGTGAGCGCGCGCAGTCCCTCCAGAAATCCGGGAGCCGGCGGCACCACGCCCATGTTGCCCGCCACGGGCTCCACGATCACCGCCGCGATCCGGCTGCGATGCTCGGCGAACAGACGCTCCACGGCGGCGAGATTGTTGAACGGCGCCACCAGCGTGTCCGCCGCGGCGGCCGGCGGGACGCCGGGCGAGTCCGGCAGTCCCAGCGTGGCCACACCAGAGCCCGCGCGCACGAGCAGGGCGTCGGCGTGGCCGTGATAACACCCCTCGAACTTGACGATCAGGTTCCGGCCGGTAAACGCCCGGGCGACGCGCAACGCGCTCATCGTCGCCTCCGTTCCGGAGTTGACGAATCGGAGCCGTTGCATCGAGGGAACGAACCGCTGCACGCGACGCGCGAACTCGACCTCGAGCGCGGTGGGGGCTCCGAAGCTGGTGCCGCACTGAAGCGTTCGCACGAGCGCGTCCAGGACCTCCGGAACCGCGTGCCCGAGGATCAGGGGCCCCCACGAGAGCACGTAGTCCACGTACTCGCGATCGTCGGCATCCCAGACCCGGGCGCCCCGGCCGCGGCGAATGAACAACGGCTCGCCGCCCACCGCGCGAAACGCGCGCACCGGCGAGTCCACACCGCCCGGAAGCAGCTCGCACGCCTGGGCGAACAGGGCGCGCGATCGTGGGCCGGCACTCACGCGGCCGCTCCCGCGCGAGCCACCAGGGCCGCCGCGTTCCAACCCGACGCGATGCAATCGGGGATCCCGACGCCGCGGTACGACGCGCCGGCCAGCGCCAGCCCGCCAAGCGCGGCAACGCGACGCTCGATCCGCGCCACCCGCTCACGGTGCCCCAGTACGTACTGCGGCATGCTCCGTGGCCAGCGATAGATCCGCCACAGCATCGGCTCGCTCCTGACGCCGAGCACGGCCGCAAGCTCAGTCCGCACCAGCGCCTTGAGCGCCTCGTCTTCCAGATGCGCGGCATCCTCCCGTCCCGCGCGCCCCACGAAGTACCGCACCAACATCGCATCGCGAGGCGCGCGCGCCGGGAACTTGTTGGAGGTCCAGCTGCAGGCGACCACCGCACCGCCTTCCGCGCGCGGTGACACGTACCCGGAGCCGACCATGGGCCGGGGAAGCCCGTCCCGCGGAAACGCAACGGACACGGTCACGGTGCTGACGAAGGGAATACCATGCAGCTCGGCAGCCAGCTCGCCATCCGTCTCCTGAAGAAGATCGGCGGCGACGAACGCCGGCACTGCGAGCACGACGGCGCGGGCGGCCACCGGCGCGTCGCCCGCCAAATCAATGCGCCAGCCGTCCTCCACCCGCCGCAGGGCCGTCACGGCGCTGCCGGTGCGAAACCGGCCGGCGAGTCGGCCCGTCAGGGCAGCCGTGATCTCCGATAGTCCGCCCACTGGCGCCACGAAGCCCGCCGGAACGGTGCCGTTGCCGTTCGAGCCGCCCCGTCCCGGCCGCAACATCCCCCGCAAAATCGAGCCGTGTGCTCGCTCGGCGTCCCTGAGCTGAGGAAATGTGGCAGCGAGGCTCAGCCACTCGCCGTCGCCCGCGACGATGCCGCCAAGCAGCGGCTCGATGAGCCAGTCGTACGCCTCGCGGCCAAAGCGCCGGCGCGCGAAGGCGGCGATGGACTCGTCGGTGTCGTCTCGTCGCGGCGGCGCCAGCAGTTCGAGCACAGCGCGTGCCCGCCCTCGCAGGGATAGCACCGAGGTGCCGAGCAACGGGCGCACGCTGGACGGGACGAGACCGGTGATGCCGTCAGGCAGCGCGTGCAGCGCCCCGCTCCGCTTCACGTAGCTGCGCCGGTGATGCGGGTTCGCACCCTGCAGCCGATCCGCGAGACCGAGCGCGCGACACAGCTCGACCCCCGCCGGCTTGGACGCGAGGAAACAGTCTGGCCCGCCCTCGATGACGAACCCATCCACGTGCTCGGTGCTGATCTTGCCCCCGAGTCGGGTATCGCCCTCGAGCAGCAGAACCGCGTCCCGCCCTCGCTCGTCCGCGATGCGGGCCGCGGCCGCGAGTCCGGCGATCCCGCCGCCCACGACGGCGACCGGAACGCGCTCGCTCACAGCCATCCAGCCGCCCGCGCGGTCTGCCGCACGAGATCCGCCAGTCCCCCGATCAGCGCGGGAGCGTCCTGAAGCATGTCGATGCGCTCGAGGTGCACGCCGAGGGCCCGCGCCCGCTCTGCCAGCTCGATGTCAAGGTCGTACAGGATCTCGACGTGCTCGCTCACAAAGCCCACCGGCGCCACGAGCACGTGTTGCGCGCCCGCCCGCGCCAGCTCGTCCAGAACCTCGCTCACATCCGGGCTCAGCCAGGGCTCACCCGTGTGTGAGGCCGACTGGTAGGCGAACCGGTGGGGACGGGGCCCAAGCTCCGCCATCACGGCGCCGACGGTCTCCAGGAGTTGCGCGGGATACGGATCTCCCCACTCGACGATGCGCGCCGGAAGGCTATGCGCCGTGAAGATCACCGGGACCGAGCCACGCACAGCGTCCGGAAAGCGCTCGAGCGCCTGCCGGATCCGTGCGGCCAGTGCGGCGACATACCCCGGGAGCAGATGCCATGACTCAATCAGCTCCACGCTCACCGGCGCACCCGCGTCCTCCACGGCGCGGCGATAGGCCCCGATGCTCATGCGGGAGTAGTGCGGCGCCATCACGAGCCCCACCGCCCGCCGAATCCCCTGTTCGGCCATGCGATGCAGCGTGTCGCGGATGTACGGGCGCCAGTGCCGCATTCCCACGGCCACGGCGAACGGCCTCGTACCGTTGCGCAGGCTCGCCTCGAGGGCGCGCGCCTGGTCCTCGGTCCGCTCCAGGATGGGCGACCGGCCGCCAATTCGCGCGTAGCGTTCCCGCACCTCCGCCACCACCGCCGCCGGCGTGGGCCGGAAACCGCGCACGTCGAGCAGATAGGGTTCGACCTCGTCGAGGCTCGCGGGGCCGCCGTACGCCATGACCAGCACGCCGATCGGCTCGCTCACGACGCCGTCCCTTCGTGTACCAGGTCCACCACGGCCTGCACGTGCTCGGTGGGCGTCGCCGGCAGCATGCCGTGGCCCAGATTGAAGATGTGTCCGGGCCGCCCGGCGGCTCGGCGGAGAATGTCGTCCACCCGCCGTTGGAGCTCCGAACGTGGAGCGAACAGCGCCGCGGGATCGAGGTTGCCCTGAATGCCACGGTGCTCGCCGACACGCCGCCACCCCTCGTCAAGAGGCGTGCGCCAGTCCAGTCCGATCACGTCGCCGCCGGCTTCGCAGAGGACCTCCAGCAGATGCCCGGTGCCGACTCCGAAGTGGACGACCGGCACCCCCAGAGGCCGCAGGGCGGAAAACAAAGCACGCTGGTGTGGCAAGACGAAGCGCCGGTAGTCGTCTGCGGCGAGCGCCCCGGCCCAGCTATCGAACACCTGAAGCATCTGAGCGCCGGCCTCCACCTGTGCCGCGAGATAGGCGGCCGTGACGCGCTGGATCCGCCCCATGAGCTTATGCCATGCCTCCGGAGCGCCGTACATGAAGCGTTTGGTCTCGACGAACTGCCGCGTGGACCCGCCCTCGATGGCGTAGCTCGCCACGGTGAACGGCGCGCCGGCAAAGCCGATCAGGGCGACGCTCGCCGGCAACTCGGCGCGCACGATGCGCAGGGCCCCGAGCACCGACCCAAGGGCGTCCTCCACCTCCACATCGGCAAGGCGCTCAACATCGTTTCCGGTGCGCACGGGGTTGGCAATCACCGGCCCCTCGCCGGCCGCAAAGGACAGGTCGAGACCCATGGGAACGATCGGCAGCAGGATGTCGGCGTAGATGATGGCCGCGTCCACTCCGAAACGGCGCACCGGCTGAAGGGTGACCTCCGCGGCCAGCTCCGGCTCTGCGCAGATCTCGAGCAAGGAATGTCGCGCGCGGATCGCGCGATACTCGGGCAGATATCGGCCGGCTTGTCGCATGAACCACACCGGCGTGAAGCCGGCGCGCTCCCCCCGGGCGGCCTTGAGCACCGGAGCGTCGGCGAGGGCCGCCGTCACAGCCATGGGCTCAGGGCGTCCAGGCCCGGTTGGTACACGCCGGTGTGCAGCGGCCAATCGCGCGCCGTGTAGCGACGCGCCTCCGTCGAGCGCAGCTCGTTCACCAGTTCCATGAATCGCGTGAGGTCGCCCGTCTCGTACACCACGACGAATTCCTGGTCCTGCAACCCGAAAGAGTAGAGCAGGAGTTGGCTGATGTCCTTGTACTGCTTCCCCACCTTGATGTGTCCGGCCATCATCGCCTGCCGCTCGTCACGGCTCCTGAGGTACCACTCAGTGGTCTTCACGAACGGATAGACGATCAGATACGGCAGCCGGTCCAGGGCGAACGGGTTCAATTCCTGTTGCGATTTCGTCTTGGTGTATTGCGACTGCCGCGTAAAGCCCCACAGTACGTCACGCAGTTCGATGTGGGCTCGCATCGGTGCCGTGGCCTCGGCCCAACGGCCAAAGAAGCTCGATGCCGCATCGGGCCCCTCGGCCTCCAGCGCGCTCCACACGATCAGATCATTCCTGGCCTCGAGTCCGAACGTCTGATACAGGTGTACGACCCGGGCGGCGCGCTGCACGCGGGTGAGCCAGTCGCAGCGAAGCCGTTGGCGGTCCTCCGGCGCGAGCCGCCAGTAGCTTTCCCTGAACGCCACCAGGGCGAAATGATTCAGCGTCAGCGCGGTGGGTTCAGCCACCCGGCAGCCTCCTTTGCGTGATAGGTGATCACCACGTCGGCGCCGGCGCGGCGGATCGCGGTGAGGATCTCCAGGACCGCCCGGCGCTCGTCCAACCAGCCGTTCGCCGCCGCAGCCTTCACCATGGCGTACTCGCCGCTCACGTTGTACGCGGCAAGCGGCACGTCGGGGAATCGCTGCCGGGTGGCGTGGATGATGTCGAGGTAGGCCAGGGCCGGTTTCACCATGAGCATGTCGGCCCCCTCGGCGACATCCGCCGCGTGCTCGCGCAGCGCCTCGCGCGCGTTCGCGATATCCATCTGATGGGTGGCGCGATCGCCAAACGCCGGCGCCCCACCCGCGGCGTCACGAAACGGCCCGTAGAACCCGGACGCGTACTTGGCCGAATACGACAGAATGGGCACATGCCTGAACCCGGCGCCGTCCAGGGCGTCACGAATCGCCGCCACCATCCCGTCCATCATCCCCGACGGCGCCACGACATCGGCGCCGGCCTCGGCCTGCACGACGGCGATGCGGCCCAGCACGTCGAGCGTTGCGTCGTTCAACACGTAGTCCGGAGGAAGACGCGGATCGCTGACCCCCGCGCGCCCGTTGACGAGACCGCAGTGACCGTGGTCGGTGTACTCACACAGGCAGACGTCGGTGATAACGATCAGGCCCGGCACGGCACGCTTGATCTGCCCGATCGCGCGCTGCACGACGCCGTCGGCCGACCAGGCGTCGCGCCCCATCGGATCCTTGACGGCGGGAATGCCGAACAGCAGGACCGCGCCGATGCCGGCCGCCGCGAGCGCCTCCGCCTCCTGCGCCACTCCATTCACCGGCCACTGCACCACGCCCGGCATGGACCCAATCTGCCGCGCCGCCCCCTGATGGTCGGACACGAACATCGGGGCGATGAGGTCGGCCGGCGCGAGGTCGGTCTCGCGCACGAGGGCGCGGAGCTCCGGTGAGCGACGCCAGCGGCGCAGACGCGTGATCATCGTCCGCCGCGAGCCCCGGCCAGGGGCAAGCTCGCGAAGTATTCCTCGAGCGCGCGCACCAGGGCCTCGCTGGTGTGCTCTGCCGGCTCGACGGCCACCGCGTACCCCAGCGAGCGAACCGCCCCGGTGGTGACCGGGCCAATGCAGGCGATGACGCTCGTCCGGAGCACGCGCCCGGCGGCGGCGCCGCCGGCCTCGACAAACCCCCGCACGGTGGACGGCGATGTGAAGGTCACCGCGTCCACGCCCTCGTCCAGGGCGCGCAGCATTTCGGCCGTGGGGCGAGCCGACACGGTGCGGTACACCACCACCTCGTGCACGACGGCACCAGCCGCGCGGAGTGCCGCCCCGGTCTCCTCCCGCGCGATGTCCGACCGCGGAAGCAGCACCTGACGCCCCGCGAGCGCTCCCATCGCGGCTGCGATCTCTCCGCCCAGGAACCTCGCCGGCATGGCCGCCACCGGCGCGCCACGCTGCTCGAGGGCCGCCCGCGTCGCCGTCCCTACGGCGGCAACCCTGACGGATACGGGCACCCCGGCCCGCCCGGCGTCCGCGAGACAGTCCCAGAACGCCGCCACCGCGTTCGCGCTCGTGAAGGCAATCCAATCGTACCGCTCCAGCGCGGCGACGGCCTCGCGGACATCTTGGCCGGCCAGGCGCTCGAACTCGATCGTGGGGAAGGCGATGGCGCGCGCGCCGCGGGATTCCAGCGCCGCGCACATGGCCCCCGCCTGGTCTTGCCCCCGCGTCACTACCACCCGGCGTCCCGCGAGCGCGCTCATGCGACCAGCTCCGCCGCACCGGCTTCGCTGGCCCGCC
>DATMAW010000083.1:0-4021 GCA_035559715.1 Gemmatimonadales bacterium
GGGGGAACGTGGGACGAGCCGCTCCCCGAACTCAACATTGTCAGCGTGCCAGACAGTGTCCCGATCGCCTTGATTCCCGTGCCGGGCGCGGATACGACGGCGCCGCTCAGCCTGCGTCAGCCCATCGTGATTGACGTGCGAGACGATCACGTCGTGACGTGGGTGGAAGTCGTGACGAGGCGCGTAAGCCGCCTCGGTCTCGCGGAGCCGCCGACGGCGGAGCGTCTGGAACTGCCGCAGGGCGGGGCGGATCGCGCGGTGCTCCAGTGGATCCTGGATCTCAACGGTCGCGGGTATCTCCCGGGGGACACGGCGTACTACCGGGTCCGCGCCGCGGACAATCGGCCGGAGCCGCAGGTGGGTGAGTCGCGCGAGTACGCGCTCCGCCTGCCGTCGGCGGCCGAACTGCGCCAGGCCATGCGCGAGGCGTCCGACGCGCTGGCGCGCGCCGCCGATTCGCTCGCCCGCACGCAACGGGACCTGGCTCGGACCGCCGAAGAGCTTGCGGGCGAGCGCGAGCGCAGCGAGGCGAGCGCCCGTCAGGGAGGAAGAGCCGGGGGCGAGGAGCTGCCCTTCCGCACGGCGCAGCGCGCGGGTGACGTGGCTGACGCCCAGGCGCAGGTCTCCGAGCGCGCGCGGCAACTGGCCGAGGAACTGCGCCAGCTGTCGGAGGCGGCATGGAACGCGGGCCTCACGGACCCTGCCTGGCAGGAGCAGTTGCGGCAGCTGGAGCAGCTGCTGGCGCAGGCCATCACGCCGGAAATGGAAGAGCAGTTGCGGGCGTTACGAGAAGCGCTGGAACGGCTCGATCCGGAAGCCGTGCGTGAGGCGCTGCGGCAGCTCGCCGAACGAGGCAAGGAGCTGCGCGATGAACTGACGCGCAGCCGGGAGTTGTTCGAACGGGCGGCCATCGAAGGCGCAATGAGCACGCTGTCGCAAGACGCAGACGAGCTGACCCAACGGCAGCGGGACTGGAACCGCGCGCTGGAGACAGGGCGGGATTCGGCCCTTGCCGCCGCCGAAGAGCGACTGGCTACCGAGACGGACAGCCTGGCGTCACGGCTCGATCGATTGGACCAGGCGATGGAGCGCGCAGGGGAGTCCGGAGACAGCGTGGCCGCGGCGGGACAACAGGCGGCGCAGGCGGCGCAGGAGATGCGCCGCGCGGCGGAGGGAGCGCGCCGCGGCCAGCGACAGCAAGCGGCGCAGGCCGGTCGTCGGGCCGAACAAGCACTCGAGCCCATCGCGTCGTCGCTCCAGGAGCAGCAGGAGGAGTTGCAAAACGCGTGGCGCCAGGAAGTCATGGCCACGCTGGATCACGCGCTCGCCGAGACGGCCTCGCTCGCGCGCCGGCAGATGGAGGTGGCAGAGCGGATGAGTCGCGGCGATGCCTCGGGGGACGTGCGCGGAGAGCAGGCGGCAATCCGCGAGAGCGTGGATCGGGTGCTCCAGCGGTTACAGAACGCCGCCGGCAAGAACGCGCTGGTGACGCCGCGCACCGGCACGGCGCTCGGCCTCGCGCGGCTGCGAATGAATGAAGCCCTGGAACGAGTGCAGCGCGCCAACCCCAACCCCAGCGATGCCGGTGAACTTGCCGCCCAGGCGGTGGATGCCCTGAACGCCATGGCGTACTCCCTGTTGCAGAGCAGTCAGGAGGTGGCCGGCTCGCAGTCCGGCTCCGGGCTCGCCGAAGCGCTCCAGAAGCTCGCCGAGCTGGCCGAGCAGCAGGGACAGATGAGCGGGCAATCCGGTGGCATGCTCTCGCTGATGCCGTTCGGCGGCGAAGGGCTGATGCAGGAGCTGCGGGCGTTGGCCGAGCGG
The DNA here is from genome assembly GCA_035559715.1 of Gemmatimonadales bacterium. GTDB lineage: Bacteria > Gemmatimonadota > Gemmatimonadetes > Gemmatimonadales > GWC2-71-9 > JACQHC01. Next base: position 1,822 of record DATMAW010000083.1, read on the forward strand.
CAGCGTCGGCTTGGGGAGGAGTTGGATCGCCTGGGGGCGGGTGGAGACATCGGCGGGGCGGATGAGCTGAGCGCCGAAGCCAGAGCCCTCGCGCAGCAGCTCGAGGCCGGGCAGCTCGATCGCCGCACGGTGGAGCGCCAGGAGCGGCTGTTCCGCCGACTGCTGGATGCGGGGCGTACCCTGCGCGGCGAAGAAGAAGATGAAGAGAAAGAGCGCACGAGCGAGACCGCTCGACCCGACAACGTTCGCCTGCCGCCGGCGCTCCGCCCGCCGAGCGCGGGGCGCAACCTCCGATTCCCCTATCCGGACTGGGCGCAGCTTCAGGGTTTGTCGCCGGAAGAGCGGCGCCTGATCCTCGACTACTTCCGCCGCCTGAATGAAGGGCGCCCTTAGCACACTGGCTTTGCTGCTGGCGTTCACTCGCTTGCTCTCGGGGCAGGCGGGGTCCGCTCGGGCGCTGCAGGAAGCCCTCGAGGCCGAGCGGCGTGGGCGCACGGAGGAGGCGGCGGCGCGGTATCGCGCCGTGTTGTCTTCGGATCGCGTGAACACGGCGGCACTGCTTGGGCTCGAGCGGACGCTGGAAGCCCTGCGGCGCGTGGAGGAGCTGGTGCCCTTCGTGAGTGCGGCGCGCCGGGCCGATAGCTCCAACAGTGTGGTGCTTGCGCTCGAGGTGCGCATGTGGGGCGCGCTGGGCGAGGCCGACAGCGTGCGAGCCGCGGCGGAGCGCTGGATCGCGCTCGACCCTGGGAGCGCCGAGCCGTACCGGGAGTGGGCAGCTGTCGCGTCCGGGCGCGGCGACCTCACCGAAGCGAGACGCGTGTTGGCGGATGGGGCGCGACGACTGGGCGATGCATCGCTCACGCAGGACGTGGCGCAAGTGACCACGCTGGCAGGCGACTGGATCGAAGCCGCGCGTCAATGGCTTTCGGTGGTGAGCGCCAACCCGGCCATGATCGCCACGGCATCGGCCAACCTCGGCCGCGCGCCCCCGGCGACGCGAGACGGCATCCTGGCTGTGCTCGCGGCGTCCACCGGAGCGGGCGCGGGGCGGCGCGGACTGACGCCGGGCGGCCCCGCGCGACTGCTCGCGAGCGATCTCCTGGCCGCGTGGGACCGCCCGGGCGAGGCCTGGGCCATGTTGGACGCCGCGCTCCCCGCGGACCGCGCGCAGGCCACCTCGCATCTTCAGCGCTTCGCCGAGCGGTTGCGGGGCGCTCGAAGTCGTGAGGGGATCCTGGCCCGCGCGTACGCGCTGGAGCGATTGGTTGGGCTGTCCGCCGGTGCAGCCGCGGATCGCGCGCGGCTTCAGGCGGCCCAGGCGTATGCCGAAGCGGGGCATCTCGAAGCTGCGGAGCAGTTGCTCCGTGGGCTCGTACCCGGAGGACAGCTCGGGGGGACGGGCGGACCCGTTGCCACCGCCATGGCGAGCCTCATCGCGGCGATGGCGCAGGAAGGACTGGTGGAGCAGGCGGAGGAACGCTTGCGACAATGGGAAGAGCGTTTGCCCGCGGAGCAGCGGCAAGAACTGATGGGCGTGGTGGCGTGGGGATGGCTTGCGAAGGGGGATCTGGCTCGCGCCGAGCGGCTGGTGCGGAACGACTCCACAATCGAGGCGGCGGCGTTGCTGGGGTGGATCGCGCTCTACCGCGGGGAGCTGAATGAGGCGCGCGCGCTGTTCCGTGAGGCGGGGCCCTTCGCCGGGACTCGCACCGCGGCCACGGACCGCACCGAAATGGTGGCGTTGCTGGAGCGGGTGCAGGCGGAGCGATCGCCCGAGATCGGACGAGCGCTGCATGCGCTCGCGCGCCGGGACACGGCCGCCGCTGTCGAGGGACTCGAACGCGGAGCGAGCCGGCTCCCGGCCACGGGTGGCCGCCCGGAGGTCCTCGTGCTTGCGGGGAGGCTGGCTGCCGACCGGGGCGATCTCGCGCGGGCGGAGCGCCATCTCATGGCGGCGATCGCCGCGGACAGCGCAGGACCCGCGGCCCCGGTGGCGGAACTCGTGCTCGCGCGCGTCCACCGCGATCAAGGCCGCCTGGACGTGGCGGCGGCCGATCTGGAGCACCTGATCATGTCGCACCCCGAGAGCGCCGAAGTGCCGCACGCCCGCCGGATGCTGGATCGGCTGCGCGGGGTCGTGCCGTGAAGCGGCGGGAGTTCCTCGGAGTGGTGGCGGGAGCGCTGCTGGATGGCGGGCCTG
>DATMAW010000084.1:0-13042 GCA_035559715.1 Gemmatimonadales bacterium
GCCCACGAGAGACATCTCTCCCCGCAGGACGTTCCACAGCTGGGGCAGCTCGTCAATAGCCCACCGCCGCAGGAAGCGCCCCACCCGGGACACGCGCGGATCATCGGGCATCTTGAAGATGCGCGGATCTTTTGACGTCGAGAGCGGTGCCAGGGCCGGCTTCAGAGCCTCGGCGCCGTCGGTCATGGTGCGGAACTTCAGGATCTCGAATGGCCGGCCGCCGATTCCCACCCGTCGCTGGCGAAAGAGCACCGGGCCCGGTGAATCGAGCCGGATGACCAGTGCGACCAGGAGCAGGACTGGCGCGAGCAGGACGATCCCGGCGACCGCGCCCACCACGTCCATGACGCGCTTCACGGCGAACTGCTGGGCCTTGAGCGTCTGGGCGGTCAGCTCCACCACGGGCTGGCCCCGTTTCCAGACCACCGAGGGTTGGACGTTCGCCACCTCGAAGGCGGGCGGCACGGCAAAGACGTGACACCCGGCCGTGACCGCGTGGTCCACCACGTCGCGCGTGATCTCCTCGGGCACGTGGCCGCAGATGACCACGCTCTCGACCCGGTGTTTCTGGATCAAGTACGCCAGGTCGGTGACGTGGCCGAGAGCGCCGTCGGTGAGCGGAAGCTTCACGTCCACGTAGCCCAGCACCGCGTGTTCGCCGCGGGGGGCGAACGCGGGGCGGGCGGCGAGGTCCTTGCAGGCCTCGGAGGGACCCACGAGGAGGGTACGGAAGGAGGCCGGGGTGCGGGCGACGACGTGAGCGTCCACGTAGTCGAGAGCGAAGCGCATGGCGACGAGGCCGAGCCAGGCGACGCCCGTGGTGACGAGGAACTGCACGGCCACGACCGTCGCGCCCCGCTGCCAGAGGGGGGCCCAGAGGGACATGGCGGTGGCCAGGGTACAGCCCCAGAGCAGGCGGACCGGGTCGCGCCGGGCGTCGCCCGCCCCGTAGTTCCGAGTGACGAGGAGTCCGATGACGAGGGCGACGGCGAACTGCCACCCGTCCAGGTACCCCACGGGCAGGAGGCGCTGGACCGCCCCGCCGATCCCGGGGCCCAACGCCTCCCGTTCCCCCACCAGCCGGTAGAGCTCGCGCAGGAGGCCGAAGGCGGCGAGGTCGGCGGTGACCAGGACGGTGAGGCGCAGGGCGGCGCGGCCGAGGTGTCGCCGGAGGGTCCGCGGAGCTCGGCGTTGGAGCGAGAGCCGCGGATGGGGCAGGCCGGACGGGCGGCTGCCGGGACTGCGAATGCGCCGGCTCTCGACCGTGGCCGCGGGGATCGGTTGTGAGGGCACTGGATTCACGGCGATTCGCTCAGGGCTCCCCAAGGGCGTAGGTGAGCGGAGAACTGTGGGGGAAAGATACCGGTGTTTAGGGAGGCGGCTAGGGCCAGGCCACGAGGTTGGCGAGCTCACGGCACACTTCGAAGGTTCACGGTTGCGGCAGGCGTGACCCGAACACTTCGTGTCGCGCAACCGGCTGGCGACAGGTTCCCTCGGATTGTCCGAGCGGTCAGGTGCGATCCGGCGCCTTGTAGCCAGTGGGGCCTGACCGTAGACTTCTCACCCCATGGAGCCGAGACCAGAGCGACCCTCGCAGGCGCCTGACGATATCGCCAGCGGCGGAGTAAGGCCTGAGCACAAACCGTCCAGTACGCCCGCCCGCGCCGACGGCGTCGCTGCCCCGGTTGGCCGAGCTATCGACCAAGGAACTGCTGAGGTCGACGATGTAAGTCTACTTGCGATGCTCAACGTCCTCTTGCGCCGGTGGCGGTTGGTGGTAGGAGTACCGATCATTGCGGGCGCAGCCACAGCGCTGGTGGCTCTGGTCTTACGCCCCACCTACACTGCAACGGCTACCTTCGTGCCGGAGGCGCGGTCGCAGAGTCGGGTCCCGCCAAGCGCCGCGGGTTTGGTGAGCCAGCTAGGCCTCTCTCTGAGTGGGGAGGCCAGTCACTCACCCCGCTTTTACGCGCATCTCCTTCGCAGCCGGGAGCTCCTAGAACGAGCGTTGTTGGCCCGCTACGCGGTCGCCGGGGAAGGCACCGGCACTCGAGACTCGGCAACTCTTCTCGAGATCCTGACCCGTCAGCGCGGCGGCGAGCACCCGGATCTCCAGGTCGGCGTGAAAAGGCTCAGTGGGCTCGTGGCGGCACGTGTTGACCACCAGACGAACATCGTGTCGCTGAGCGTGGAAGCGCGGTACCCAGAGCTCGCCGCCGCGGTGGCCAACAATCTCGTCGCCTACCTCAACGACTTCAACGCGAGAACCCGGCAGTCACAAGCTCGGCAACGGCGCATGTTCGTCGAAGAGCGAGTTGCCGAGGCGCAGCGTGATCTGGGGGCTGCCGAGGATGAACTTCGTCTGTTTTACGAGCGCAATCGGCTGTGGCAACAATCCCCGCAGCTCGCCTTCGAGGAGGGGCGGCTCAGGCGTCAGGTGGATATCCGGAAGGAGATTTACCTCACCCTCAAGCGCGAATACGAGACCGCCCGCATCGAGGAGGTAAACGACGCTCCCGTGATCACCATCCTCGAAGAAGCGATCCCTCCGCGCGAGCGTTCGGCACCCAAGCGTGCTGTTCTCGTGATGCTCGCGGTCCTCGCATCCAGCATGGTCACTGTACTGTGGGCCTTCGGGGCGGAGTACGTGGCGCAGCTAAGGCACGCCGGGCGAACGGAGTACAGCGAGTTCCAGGACCTCGTGACCAGTATGAAGGCCGATCTCGCCGGCATGCTGCCCATACGCAAGTCGGTCCGCTGAGAACACCACCGTTGGCGCAACCTCTTGTCTCGGGAGCACTTGCCCTGCATCTTGACCCCAAGGCGAGCCGCGTGGGGAGACGACGGTCGCCGGTGGGAGCGGGAAGCGTGCTCGGCTACTCTCCATGTGGGGCCGGTGGCTTGCGCCTGAACGGCTGGCGCACTCTCGTCGGCGCGGCGCAGGCGAACGGCGAGGTGACGACGAAGCGCGAGAAGCTGGCTACGACCCGCAACGCGCTCCGCCGCCTCTGCCAACACACCGTGTCTTCTCCTACCCCTGGACGAGCCGCACGCCGATGTGCGGGCTAGCCGGCATCTTCGCCTACGATTGCGAGGGCCCACCGGTGGACCGGGCGGAGCTCCTCCGCATCCGCGAGCGGATGGCCGCGCGCGGACCCGACGGAGCCGGCGAGTGGCTGTCGCCCGACCGCCGCATCGGCCTCGCCCATCGCCGGCTCTCCATCGTCGATCTCTCCGAGGCCGGCGCCCAGCCGATGCACGACCCCGACACCGGGAATGTCATCGTCTTCAACGGCGAGATCTACAACTACCGCGAACTGCGGTGCGAGCTTGAAGCCCGGGGCTTCACCTTCCGGACGCAGTCCGACACCGAGGTGCTGCTGAAGCTCTACGCTGCGGACGGCGCCGAGATGCTCCGGCGGCTTCGGGGGATGTTCGCCTTCGGGCTCTGGGACGCGCAGAGGGAGGGCCTGCTACTCGCCCGCGACTCCTTCGGGATCAAGCCACTCTACTACGCCGACGACGGGCGGACCGTGCGCTTTGCCTCTCAGGTGAAGGCGCTCCTGGCGGGCGGGGGTGTGGACACGACGCCGGACCCGGCCGGCCACGTGGGCTTCTTCCTCTGGGGCCACGTGCCCGAGCCCTTCACGCTCTACCATGACATCCGCGCCCTGCCCGCCGGGACGGCACTCTGGGCCGAGCGGGACGGCCGGCGCAGGAGCCACGTGTTCTTCGATCTCAACGGCGAACTTCGGGACTCCCCAGGCCTGCCTGACCCTGCCCCCAAGAGCGCCGCCGAGGCGCGGGAGCGCCTGCGCGACGCCCTGCTCGACGCCATCCGCCATCACTTGGTGGCCGATGTCCCGGTGGGGGTGTTCCTCTCGGCGGGCCGGGACTCGACCACGGTGGCCGCGCTGGCCTCCGAGGTGGCCTCCGGCCCGCTGCGCGCGCTGACCCTGGGCTTCCGCGAATACGCGGGGGCACCGCTCGACGAGACGCCGCTCGCTGCCGAAGTGGCCGGGCGCTACGACCTGGGGCATGAGGTCAGGTGGTTCACGAAAGACGAGTTCGCCTCTGCGCTCGAGCCGCTGCTCGAGGCGATGGATCAGCCGTCCGTCGACGGCGTGAACACCTATTTCGTCGCCCAGGCCGCGCGCGAAGCTGGCTGGAAGGTGGCGCTGTCGGGCCTCGGCGGGGACGAGTTTTTCGCGGGCTACCAGAGTTTCGACGAGATCCCGCGCGCGGTGCGGGCGCTCCGTCCGCTTGCAACGCTCCCCGCGCTCGGCCGGCTCGCCCGAGCTGCCGCGAGCCCCCTCCTGCGGACGATCGGGGGCTCTCCGAAATGGGCTGGTCTCCTGGAGTACGGCGGGACGTGGCCCGGTGCCTACCTGCTGCGCCGGGCGCTCTACATGCCCTTCGAACTCAGCGACTTTTTCGATCCCGAGTTCCTTCGCGAGGGCCTCGAGCGCCTCGACACGCTCGCCTCCCTACGCCTCACGATCGACGGGGTCGCGTCCGACCGGCTGAGGATCACGGCGCTCGAAGCCGCCTGGTACATGCGCAACCAGCTCTTGCGCGATACCGACTGGGCGAGCATGGCCCACGGCCTGGAAGTCCGGGTACCCCTTGTGGACGCGGAGCTGTTCCGCGCGGTCGCCCAGCTCTGCCGGGCCGGCTTCCCTCCCGGCAAGCAGGACCTCGGGCGGAGTCCCCGGCCGGCGCTCCCCGAGGGCGTCCTCGCTCGCGCCAAGACGGGGTTCTCGGTTCCCGTGCGGGAGTGGCTCCTGGCGAGCCGAAACCGAGGCGGCTCCGACTCGCCGCCGCGGCGGGGGCTGCGTGGGTGGGCCGAGGTGGTCTACGCGCCGGCGCAGCTGGACGACCGTCCACTCCGGACCGCCAAGCCCGTGCGGCAACCCGAGCCGGCAATGCGCCAGCGGGTGGCCCTTCTCGCCACCGAGATGTGTACCCCGGGCGGCGTGCAGGCGTACATGCTGCGCGTCGCGGAAGCGCTGACCTCGGACCCCGCTCGCAGGGGACACGAGTTCCACTGCGTGAGCCTCAACGACGACACGGAAGCCCTGCGGCACCATCCCTCTCTGCGACAGAGCGCCAGGGTCCGCGGTGCCTCGCGGTCCAAGTTGCGGCTCGTGGCCCACCTGTTCGCACTCCCGAAGGTCGAGACCCTGGTGGTGGGCCATTTGGGTCCCGTGCCGCTCGGATGGCTCCTCAAGGCAATCGGGCGAGCCAGACGGTATTTTCTCGTGCTCTACGGCGTCGAGGCCTGGGAGCGCGTTCCCTGGCCGAAGCGCTGGGCGGCCCAGCGGGCCGATGCGGTGATCGCGATCACTGCGCACACCGCGCGCGAGTTCGCCCGGCTCAACGAGATCGAGCTAGGCCGTCTCCGTATTCTCCCGCCCTGTGCCGACGAGCGCTACCTAAACCGGGGCAGTCCGAGCGGAGCGTTCAAGCTCGACGGTGCCTCCAAGCTGCTGTGCGTTGCGCGCCAGGACGCATCCGAGCGGTACAAGGGCTTCGAGATGATCTTCGAGGCCCTCACCCGGATCCAGGATCCGCCGTTGCCACATCTCAACCTGGTCGGGGATGGCAACGATCAACCACGCCTCAGAGCAGTCGCCGCCCAGCTCGGGATTGAGGACCGGGTGACCTTTTGGGGGGTGCTCGACGATGCCCGGCTCGCCGCCGCCTATGCGGACTGCGACGTCTTCGTGATGCCCAGCAAAGGAGAGGGGTTTGGGATCGTCTTCCTCGAGGCGATGCTGCACGGCAAGCCCTGCATCGGAGGCGCGCACGGGGGTACGCCCGAGGTAATCGAGCACGGCCGCAGCGGCTATCTGGTGGAGTATGGAGATGTGGACGCGCTGGTACGCTATCTCCTGGCGCTGCGGTCCGACCCGGGACTGCGCGGCAGGCTCGGCGCGCGAGGGCGGGAACTCACGACCACACGCTTCAGCGCCGCCGCTTTCCGAAAGCGGTGGCGAAGCCTCGTGCTGGCGAGGGAGGTCGGTTCCGGGCGGGGTGATACCCAGGTCCTGGCTGTGACCGGGACGCGGGCGTGGGAGGGACGGGAGAAATCCCCATGAGCCGAGATTCTCGATCCGCCGTGCGCCAGGCCGTCTTCGCCAGCTACGGGCGCGACTGGCAGGATGCGGGCGAGTGCTTCGATCCGGCCTCGGCTGACCGGTGGGGCAAAGCTTATGACTGGTACCTGCGCGGCTGGCTACCGGCGCGGCGCGACGTGGCGATCGCCGACCTGGGCTGCGGGCAGGGCCGCCTCCTGCACTGGTTAAAAACGCGCAGCTACACCCGTCGTCCTGGCGTGCACATGATCCCCGATCAGGTCGCCGTCGCTCGGCAAGTCGTGCCGTCCGTAGACGCGGAAACGGCTCGCGGCTTTCGGTGCCGACATCGGTGTTCCTCATCGAGGGGGACAAACCCATTGGCTAGATCTGGCAGTCGGGTGAACAGGAATTTCGATAGCGAAGTGTATGGCCCTCACCTGTTGCGCAAGTAGTTAACCGGGCCTGGAAGACATGAGTATCGACTGGTCGAGGATCGATAGTCGCTCACTTGCAGGGCGCCTCCTACGGTTCCCGCTCCGTTTTATCCCCCGGGGAAGTGTCGTGCGGATCCGGCGTGGACCGGCGAGGGGGATGAAGTGGATCATCGGCAGCTCGAATCACGGCTGTTGGCTCGGCACCTACGAGCTGGAGAAACAGCGCGCGCTGGAGCGGGTTCTTCAGAGGGGGATGGTCGTTTACGACATCGGAGCGCAAGCCGGGTTCTACGCGCTCTTCTTTACAGGCCTCGTCGGCGAAAAGGGGAAGGTCTATGCCGTCGAGCCCTTCGCCGAGAACATCTATTACCTCGTCGCTCATGTGCGGCTGAACAAGCTCGAAAACGTTGAAGTGATCCAGGCGGCGCTTTGCGAAGGCGCTGGCCTGCACAACTTCACGATCGACCTCGGGGTCAGCCAGAATCGTCTAACGGATGATGGGGAAACGGTGCTGCGGGTACCCACGCTGAGCGTGGACGATCTCTGGGGACGCTGCGGTTGCGCGCCACCCGACCTCATAAAGATCGATGTGGAGGGAGCTGAGGCACGTATCCTTCAGGGGGCGAAGCGCACCCTGGAGCGGTACCGCCCGATCCTGTTCGTCGCTCTTCACGGGGATCAACAGAGGCACGCTTGCCGGCAAATCCTGGAGGACCTCGAGTATCGCGTCTGCGACCTCGCTGGCAGAACGCTCTCGGGTCAATGGCTCGCGGATGAGATATCCGCGTGGTCGACCGGCAGACAAGGAGGCGAGTGCTTCACTTCGGGGGCAGGGAGGTAGGTTTGAGGCGCCCGTATCGTGTGGCGTATCTGGTGTCCCACCCGATCCAGTATCAGGCACCGCTCCTACGGTATTTGGCGCGGCGGGCCGAGCTTGACCTTACGGTTTTCTTTCTGAGTGACCTGTCCACGGGAGCCTATGTGGATCCCGGCTTTGGAGTGCCTGTCAGGTGGGACGTCTCGCTGCTGGACGGCTACAGGTACATTTTCTTGCCCGCTGTGGGTCGGCGGGACCGGCTGTCGTTCTGGCGGCCGTTCGTGCACGGTTTGCGACGGCACCTTAAAGCGGGGCAGTTCCACGCCCTGTGGGTTCACGGTTACGCGCACCACGCGAACCTCAGGGCGATCGGGGTCGCCCGGAGCCTCGGAATAAAGGTCTTGCTGCGCGGCGAGTCGCACCTGCATCACCGTGCCAGGTCACCTCTGAGGGCCTGGGTCAAGGACCGTATCCTTCCGTGGCTTCTCAGGCGGGTGGACGGCTTCCTGGCCATTGGCATGCTGAATCGAGAGTTTTACCTCCATTACGGCGTTCCTGAAGAGCGCATCTTCACCATGCCCTATGCGGTAGACAACGACTTCTTTCGCAGGCAGACCGCGGAGGCAGGGCCTCGCAGGGAGAAGCTGAGAGAGGAGTTGGGTCTAGACCCCGGCCAGCCGGTCATCCTTTATGCCTCCAAGTTTCTGAAGAGAAAGCGCCCGTCCGACCTGCTGGACGCGTATGTCCGGCTATCGGCGGATGGCGCCCGCGAGCCGGCTCCTTATCTCCTTTTCGTCGGGGACGGGGCGGAACGCCCAGCGTTACAGGCGAGGGTAAGGGTGCTCCGCTGGAGTTCAGTGAAGTTCCTAGGTTTCAAAAACCAGACCGAACTGCCCCGGTATTACGACCTCTGCGATGTGTTTGTGCTGCCCTCAGAAGATGAGCCGTGGGGCCTGGTTGTCAACGAAGTGATGAACGCAGGCAAACCTGTGATCGTCACCGACCGTGTGGGATGTGGGCCGGATCTGGTCCACCACGGCGAAAACGGCTTCGTCGTTCCAGTTGGAGATGTCGAGGCGCTCGCCCGATGCCTCCGCCAGTTGACAGCGGACTCGGAGCTGGCGCGGAACATGGGACACGCCAGCCAGCGAATTATTTCGGCGTGGGATTTCCAGGCCGACCTTCAGGGACTCGTCCAGGCGCTAGAATACGCGGTTGGGCGGACCGCCGCGTGAGAGAACGGTGATCAGTGTAATGAACGGGCTCTGGGAGAAGGCTCAGAGGGCCTGGCGGGATGCGCAGACGAAGAGCCGCTTTGGAAGCCACGTCGTCTTGACCGCGGCGGCGAACGTCCTGTTGGCATTACTCGGCCTAATCACTGGGGTATTGGCCGCCCGTCTCTTGGGCCCGAGCGGCCGCGGGGAGCTGGCAGCCATCCAGATGTGGCCCAGCGTTATCGCCACCATCGCCATGCTGGGGCTGCCCGAGGCGCTCGTGTACTTTTCGGCCCGGGATCCGGAGGGCGCGGGACGTTACCTGGGCTCGGCCGTGACCTTGGCATTGGTATCGTCTGTGCCGTTTGCAGCGGTGGGTTTTTTCCTGATGCCGACCCTTCTCTCGGCTCAGCCCGCTGGGGTTGTCGCTGCAGCCCAATGGTACTTGCTTTTGGTCCCTCTGTTTGCGCTGGTCGGGCTGCCCTATCACCCGTTGCGGGGTCGGCAGGACTTCGTCGGCTGGAATGCCTTGCGCCTACTCCCAAGCTTAGGGTGGCTCGTGGTGCTTGTTCTGGCGTGGGCGGTGGGCCGGGCCGAACCCCGCTGGCTGGCGGCAGCTTACTTGGTCATGCTGGCCGTTCTTTCTGTGCCTCTGGTGAGCGCTGTGCGCAGCCGTGTTCCCCGTCCGTATCGCCCTCAAGTGAAGGATTGGGGAGCCCTCCTCCAGTTCGGCTTGCCGTCGTTCGCCAGCACCCTCCCCCAGATATTGAATTACCGCCTGGACCAGATGGCGATGGCGGCCTTCCTCCCCTCATCAGCCCTGGGACTGTATGTGGTGGCCGTGGCTTGGGGGAACATCTCCATGCCGCTTCTCAGCGCCATCGGATCCGCGACCTTTCCGCAAGTGGCCGGGGAGGGGGAGGGGGTCGAGCGGGTGCAGGTGCTGAGCCGAACGGTTCGTATGACGGTACTCGTGTCCTTGGCTGCCGTCGCTTTGCTCCTCGTGGCCACACCCTGGGGCCTTCCGTGGATATTCGGCGAAAAGTTCCAGGAGGCTGTCGGCGCGGCCTCCATTCTGGTAATCGCGGGCGGCGTCTTGGGTCTGAATCACGTTTTGGAGGAGGGTCTACGAGGTCTCGGGCGTCCGACTGCGGTTCTCTGGGCAGAGTCGGCGGGACTGGCGATCACGGCGCCCTTCCTCTGGCTGTTGCTTCCACGACTCGGCCTTATCGGTGCCGCCTTCGCGTCTCTCCTCGGCTATACCGCCGTCTGCATTGTCTCGGTCGCATGGACCATCAGGCTGACCGGTGTGAGCTTCCGCGCTCTGCTGATCCCTGATCGCACCGATGTGCGAGCTGCCGGTAGCTGGACGCATCGCGCGTTGCGGATTGATCTACGCTGAGGGCGAGAACGCGTTGGAGGATCCAAGTGGGGAGTCCGGCTGACACGTGGAAGGAGCTGCTGGCAGTTGGTGGCTACGAGGGCCGCTACCGCTCCCTCGGCATCAAGGCCTGGAGCGAACTGCCGAGATACTTCAGCCAAGCTTCTTTCTTCGTGATCGCCTCAATCCAAGAAGGTCTGGCTCTTGTTCAGGCCCAGGCTATGGCCTCTCGGCTGCCGGTGATCGCCACGACGAATACGGGGGCAACGGACCTCTTCACAGATGGCGTGGAGTGTTTCATCGTACCCATCCGGGATCCCGCGGCGATTCGGGAGAAGGTGCTCTACCTCTGCGAGCATCCCGAGGCTCGGGAAGAGATGGGGCGAGCGGCATTAAGGCGTGTTGCGTCCCTTGGAGCGTGGGGGAGCTACGGGGAGGCGTGGTGACGGCATACGAGCGCTGGTTGAAGGCGATCAACGGCCGAAATGCGGATATTGCTGGGTGATACGACGGCCTATGCGCCCTCCAGCCCCTTGTTCGCCGAGGCGCTTCGGGAACTCGGTGAAGAGAGAGGGTATCGGTGGGAGTTTTTCGACGAAGCGGCGTATACCAAGCTGATGCTGGATCGTTACGGTATTGCGGGCCGCATACTGCGCCGGGGCGTTCGCCCGGCGGTTGTGTCGGCGACGAACCTGGGTCTGTTGGCGAGAGCACGCCGCTTCCGTCCGGACATTCTGCTGATCGTCAAGGGGCGCGACTACTGGCCGAGCATTCTGCGGCGAATCAAGCGAGAAACCGGTGCGTTCCTCGTCAACTTCGCAACAGATGACCCGTTTAACGGGAAAACGACTTCGCGGCATCTTCTCAAGACGATCCCAGTGTACGACTTGTACGCTAGCCCGAGGCGGGCCGTGCTCGAGGATATTCGGCGAGCAGGCTGCCGGCGGGTTGCGTATGTGCGGTTCGGATACAAGCCCAGCGTTCACTATCCAGAGACGCCGGGGACACCGGAGGAGGAAGCGCGATTTGCCTGTGACGTGGCGTTCATCGGTGGGGCGGATTCCGACCGCGCGGCGTTTTTTGAGGACTTGCTCGGGCGCCTTCTCAAACAATTGCCCGGCGTTTGCCTCGCTTTGTACGGCGGCTACTGGGCTTTGTACCCGAGGCTGCGAGACTTCGCCCGAGGGCTCGCCGTCGGTCGCGATTATCGGTTGGCGATCTCGGGCGCGAAGGTTGTGGTGAATCTCGTCCGCCGAGCCAACCGCGATGGCCACGTGATGCGGACGTTCGAGGTGCCGGCATGCGGAGGCTTCATGTTGGCCGAGCGGACCCATGAGCATGAAGAGATTTTCCCAGCCGGCTCGGGTGTCGATTTCTTTGGGTCGGTCGAGGAGCTCGTCGAAAAGATTGCCTTCTACCTTCGAAACGACGATGCGCGTCGCCGCATGGCGCGCCGTGCGCGGGAGACGGTGGTTTTCGGGCGTCACACCTACAAGGATCGCCTAGGGGAACTCGTCGATCTCCTATCGGCGTGACCGAGGCGCTGGCTACTGGCTACCGATAGATGCAGCCCCCCGTGCTCGACCTCGGGTCAAGTGGCTTAGAACCAGTGGGGACCATGGAAGGTCGGCTTGGTCACCGGCTGACTTGGCAGCCGGACGCGGCAGCAACTGGCTGTGCAACGATTTGGTACCAGCTTATCAGAAGGCCAAGCGCGAGCACCGCGAGGCGGCAGGTTACTGCCTTCGCATTCGGCGTGCTCGTTCTATTGGCGGCGCTCAACGTCTATGCACCAGGTAGTCCGACTCCGCTACAGAGACTCCTCGCCTCGCTTATCATCGTCGCGGCGGCCGTTCCCACGTTCCGGTGGTTGCGGGATCTAGACCCAGGGGTGGCCTTCATGCCTTTCTGGGGCTTAGTCTACGCGGGCTATTATGCTGCGCCGGTCTTCCTGTTGGAGCGATTCTCCCGGGCGTATTATCTCACCGGCATCATCGCCGACGAGAGTATTGAACGGGCGCTTATCCTGGCCCTTCTAGGAGTCCTAGTGACGCTCGTCGGTTACTGTGGCCCGTTCGTCCGGCCGGTAGCTTCGCTGATGCCAAAGCTCGAGATGCGCTGGGAGCGGCAGCGGATCTCCCCGGCTGTCGTTGGCTACGTGTTGGGAAGCACCGGGTTGGTTGCCTACTTGGTCTCCGTGACTCTCTCGGTGCCAGTGTGGATTCGGGGGATCCTTTCCTGGTTGGGGGATCTTTCGCTTGTGGCCATCGTCTACCTCTTCTTGGTGGACCTTTTGGGCTATCGGAGCCGTACCGGCCGCCTCTTCTTATGGGTTGTCCTGGTTCCGCTGCGGTTCGTGTTGGGCGTAACGTCGGGCGCGACTTATCAGGGGTTGTCAGTGATGGCTGTGTTGATGTTGACGTACGCAACGACGCGGAGGCGTGTTCCGGTCGCTTGGATAGTCGTCGGTGTCAGTCTTTTCGTTGTGCTGAGAACAATTCAGGTGCCATTCCGCGACCTTACCTGGCAGGAAGGGAGGTCGGCGATAGGGGTTTTCGAGCGAGGCTCGGTCATGGCGGAGATCTCGCTCCGCGCGATAGGCCAGGAAGACTTTTTAGAAACGGCGTGGCAAGTAGGGTTGTCCCGAATCAGTCATCTGATGACGTTAGCAGAGGTTGTGGGACTAACTCCGGAGTATGTGCCGTTCTGGGGAGGCGAAACCTACCGGCCGATCATCTGGAAGCTGGTTCCGCGCCTGATCTATCCGGACAAGCCGATGGAGACCACTGGACAGGAGTTCGGTCACCGGTACGGGTTTTTGGCAGCAGATGATTTTGTGACGTCGTACAACCTGCCCCAGCTCGTGGAGTTTTACGCGAATTTCGGGGTGCTCGGCGTCGGATTCGGGATGTTCTTCATTGGCGTTTTTTACCGGCTCGTCCAGGCCATGTTTGTGCACCCCCGGATGGGACTGGGTGCGGCGGTCGCGGTACTGTACCTTTCGACGAAGCTTTTGCTAATCGAGAGCGGTCTGAGCCTGGTGCTGGGAGGAGTGTTTCAGGGAGTCTTGTTTGTCGTGCTCGTCCATGCGGGACTTGTGGCTTGGACTGTTGTGG
>DATMAW010000085.1:0-2039 GCA_035559715.1 Gemmatimonadales bacterium
CTGCGCCCCGCCGGCAGCGTCCGGCTCCCCACCCCGCCGCTGCAACTGCTCTTCGCGGCAGACGGCGCGAGTCTTTATGCCGCCGTCTCACCGGCTCCAGGCTCGACCGTGCTCGCTCGGTTCGGCCGGAACTCCGCGGCGGCGCTCCTCGGGAAACGGGCGCTGTTCGGCGCCGTCCGGCGTCTGGTGGCCACGCCCGACGGACAGACGCTGCTCCTCGCGCTCGGCGACCGCGTGGGACTCGGAATCGCAGACGCGGGAACGCTCGACGTCGAGCGGCCGCTGGCCGGATGCGATGCACGGGACGTCGTGCTCACCAGGGGGGGCGAGCGGGCGTATGTCCTCTGCGCCGACGACCTCATCGCCGAGGTGGATCCGGCGCTCCGGCTCGTGGTGAAAAACGTCGAGCTGTCCGCGACGTCCGGCCGCTGCGGGACCGCGGCGGGAGCGCTATCGGCAAACCAGACGGTCCTGTTCGTCGCGTGTTCTGCCTCGGCGCGGCTCCTGTATCTGGACCGCGTGACCCTAATGCCCTTCGACTCCGTTGACATCGGGGCCGGCGCCGCGCGTCTGGCGCTTTCGCCAGACGGCCGCCATGCCGTCGTGGCCAGTCCCAGCGGCGGAATCGTCGAAGTCGTGGACGTGCGGGCACGGACCGTACGACACCGGCTGCCCCTTCCGGAGGCCCTGGACATTGCCGTCTCCGCCGATGGCCACGCCTTTGTGGTTGGAGCGGAACGACTGTGGGAGGTGGATGTCGGCGCCGGTCTCATGGCGCGCGAGGTCGCCCTTGGAGCACCGGCCGCGGCGGTGGTCGTGTGGCCGGGCCCCAGGGAGCCACGAATGCGCTGGGATCACGGGAGGTAGACTCCCGGGATCACCGCCAGCGCTTCAGCCTCCCCAGCCGAGAAGTCGTAATCGAATCCACGGCCTTCCCGCGCCGAAGGACCAGCTTGGTATTGGCCGCGCCGAAGGCTGCTCCGTTGGCGTAGAATCCGATCTCGTCCCGTGAACCCGTAAGCTGCACGCCGTGCGCCTGGGGGCCCCGCCGAACGAGAAAGGTCGAATCTTCCAGGCCGGCAAACCTCGCGAGGAGGGAGTCTTCACGGAACACGATCCTCACCGGCACAGCTCGCTGAATCGCCCCGAACCGCGCGGTGTGATAGAACGACATCAACTCGATCCCAGCTCGGTCCACCGCTATGCGGTCCCACACCGTGCCGGCCCGCGGAAGCGCCAGCGCCGACAACGCGCCGACGACCGTGAGGGCGATGAGCAACTCGATCAGGGTCACACCCCGTTGCATGAGCCGAGAATAGCGCCACGGGGAGCCTCGGTTGTGGCCAAATTCTTGCGTCGATCATCACAAAAACGCCGACCGGGTCGCGGGCTCCGGAGGCGGCTCTTGCTTGACCCCCCGGGGGTCGGCATACTTGCCCGTAAGGACCGTCAGGCGAGGTTGATCCCGTGACTCCCGCTGCCCCTGTGTCATCCGCAGAATCGCGTGCCGTTTTCCCGGCATTGCACGAGCCATTCCTCCAGCGTGCCAGCGACCCAGCGCTATCCGGAGACGGGCGGGAGGCGCTTGGCGCGTTTCTCACTCTGCGGCTGGCGGACCGTGCCGGCGAGCGCACCGGCGGAGATGAAGACGCGCTGGCGTATCAAGCGCGAGCGACGAGAGAGTATCTGCAGGATCTCGCGCCGTGCGAAGAGGTGACACACCTGAGCGAGATCGTCCGCATCGCGGCGGCCGTGGGGCGCGGGAAGTCGACGCACCTGCTGTGCGCGCCGCTCCTGGCATATGCCTACTGGCTTGAACAGGAATTGCGGCTCGAGGAGGCGCTGGACGTGGTGGAAACGGCGCAGCGGATCAAACATCTGCTGCCGCAGGAAGTCGTAAGTTCAATGTTACAGCGGGCGCGCATCCAGCGGCTGGCAGGCCGGTTGCACGAAGCGCGCGAAGCATACACCACCGCACGGGCGCGCGCCGATGAGATTGGGGACCGGCACTCCGTCCTGCTGAGCCGGATCGGTGACGC
>DATMAW010000086.1:0-26942 GCA_035559715.1 Gemmatimonadales bacterium
GGCTCAAGGGAGGCGGCGCGCAGCACACGGGTGCCGGCGCCAACGCCTGGGCCGGGCACCGCTCGGGCGTGGATTACGTTACGCAGGGCAACCTGCTTGTGGGCCCGGAAGTACTCGATGCCGTGGCCCGGAGCTTCGAGAGCACCGCCGGGACCGAGCGCCATCTGGCCGATCGCTTGATAGCCGGGATCGCCGCGGGACACGCGGTAGGTGGGGATGCGCGGAAGGGGCGACTGCAATCGGCGGCCGTCGTGGTGGCGGACGCGCGGCCCGGCCGGTCGCGCCGGGACGACGGCATCACGGCCAACATCAACGTATGCGAGCATCCCGATCCCGTGGCCGAGCTGCGCCGCATCTACAACACGATCTCCCAAACGCTCGGCTACCGCACGCTGGAACAGTTCGAGGGAGCGGATGTGTGGCAGCTCAAGGTGATACTGCACGCATTGGGGCACTTCCGCCCGGGAACGGACTCGCTCGTGCCAGACCGTGATGCGAACCGCTATACGCAGGAAGTGGTCACGGCGGTGGATGCGTTCCGGTCCGCAGAGCGATTGTCCACGCCGGCCGTCGGCAGCCCGCCGGGGCTCGTGGACCGGGAGACGGTGGAGCGGTTGTGGGCGGCCCTGGAGCGGGCGGGGAAAGCCGCCGACGTTCGCCGGCGGCTCAAAGAGGTCACCGCCGTTCGGCGCTAGAAGAAGAAAAAGTCGCTGCCTCCACCGCGCATCCGCGGGTTCACGATGTTGGCGAACTTGGAGCCGAACCGGAAGCTCAGGTTCACCGCCGCTCGTGCGTTGCACTCGCCTGGATGCGAACGGCCAGGCTCGCGCCGTAAGCGGCGGCGAGTACGATCAACGCTACACCGGTGGACGCCGGCGTAGCCAGAGCGGCGCCGAGCAACAGCAGCGCGTACACTCCCACGAACGCGACCGCGGTCAGCGGGTACCCCGGCACCCTGAACGCGGCACCCGGCTCGCGGGCCCGATAGCGAAACAGCGCGAGGGCGGTGAAGCCGTCCACGGCCAGCACCAGCGTGATGGAGAGCGCCAGGAGCCACTCGAACGTGCCGGAGGCGGCGAGGGCCACGCCCACGAGCCCCACGGCAAGCGTTGCCGTCCACGGAGTGCCGCCACGATTGACCAGGGCGAGGCTGGCCGGCGCCAACCCGTCCCTAGCGAGCCCAAAAAACACGCGCGGCGTGGCGAAGACGTTGCCGTTGAGCGAGGCGAGCACTACGAGCAGCGCGATGGCCGCCATGACGGCGCCGCCGCGCGCGCCGAACACCACCGTCGCCATGTCTCCCGCCACCAGGTTCGACGTGGCCACGGTCTCGAACGGCAGCACGTGCAGGAACGCCGCATTGAGCAGGACGTATAGCGCGGCAACGATCGCGATCCCAAACAGGAACGCGCGCGGAATGGTGCGATTGGGATCCACCACCTCCTCGGCGATCTTGGCGACCTCCGGATAGCCGTAGTACGTCCAGATTACCGCCTGCCCTGCGGCAGCGAGTGCCGCCAGGGTGGCGGCGCCGCTCGGCGCCTCGGGCAGGCGGCCGCTCCAGCCGGCGCCCGTGCCCACCGCGAGGGCGATGACCACGACGGCCCCCAGCGCGAGGACCTTCGCCGACGTCACGACGTTCTGGACCCATCGTCCCGTGCGAACGCCGAGCAGGTTCACGCCGGTAACGACGGACACGAAGCCGACGCCCAGACCGCGCGCCCCGCTATCTGGAAGGCCGCCGAGTTTGGCCGCATACTCCCCGCAGACGACGCCAATCGCCGCGATGGCCGCCGGATAGATCACCAGCGCCTCTACCCAGCCCACGACGAACCCCGCGCGCCGCCCGAACGTCTCCATCACGAAGACGTACTTGCCGCCCGCGCGTGGCCGGCGTGTCGCCAGCTCGGCGAACACGAACGCGCCGAGGAGGGCGAGGGCTGCACCGAGGAGCCAGGCGACGAACGTGAGCCAGGGGCGCCCGAGCTGCGCGGCCACGAGACCGGGTGTCCGGAAGATGCCTGAGCCCACGATGATGCCCACCACCATCGCGAGGCTGTCGCCCAGCCGCAGCGTGCGGCGGAGATCAGTCAATGTCTCCCTCCGTAAGGACGCCTTCAGATGTGATTCACGTGCCGGTGGCAGAATTCCCACTTAGATATGTGAATATCGAGAATCTGTCATGGCCTCAGTCGGAGGAAACCCGCCGTGCCGCGCTCAATGCCGCTTTCCCGACGGTCCGTAATCACGGCGTCAGCCGCCGCGCTGCTTCTGCCGCTCGCCGCACTGGGGTGGCGTACCTCGCAGGGCCCCGAGCAGGCACTCCCCGTGGAGCGGGCGGTGCTGACGGATCCCCCGGCCGTCCCCCCGCCCATCGCCCGCACGCGGCCGGCGCGGGTCATCGTGGAACTCGAGACGAGCGAGGTCACGCGCGAGATCGCCGACGGCGTGCAGTACACGTTCTGGACCTTCGGCGGCACGGTGCCCGGCAAGTTCATCCGCATCAGGGAGGGGGATGAGGTCGAGTTTCACCTGAACAACCATCCCGACAGCCGGTTTCCGCACAACATCGACCTGCACGCCGTCACCGGCCCAGGAGGCGGCGCCACGTCGTCGTTCACGTCGCCCGGGCACACCTCCGTGTTCAGCTTCAAGGCACTGAACCCGGGTCTATACGTGTACCACTGCGCCACCGCGCCCGTGGGGATGCACGTGGCGAACGGGATGTACGGCCTGATCCTGGTCGAGCCCGAGGCGGGCCTCCCCAAGGTGGACCGAGAGTACTACGTCGTCCAGGGGGACTTCTACACGGCGGGGCCGTACGGTCAGGCGGGTCACCAGCCGTTCAGCATGGAAAAAGCCCTGCGCGAGCAGCCCGACTACGTGCTGTTCAACGGCTCGGTCGGCGCGCTCGTGGGCGACAAGGCCTTGACGGCCAACGTGGGCGAGACTGTCCGGCTGTTCGTGGGCAACGGCGGGCCGAACCTGTTGTCGTCGTTCCACGTCATTGGCGAGATCTTCGATCGCGTGTACGCCGAAGCGGGGACGATGGTCAATCACAACGTCCAGACCACGCTCGTGCCCGCGGGCGGCGCCGCCGTGGCCGAGTTCAGGGTGGAGGTGCCGGGCACGTACATCCTGGTGGACCATTCTCTCTTGCGCGCGTTCAACAAAGGGGCGCTCGGCATGCTCCGCGTCACCGGTCCCCAGATGGTGGCGATCTACTCGGGCCGCCAGAGCGAGGGCATCTACCGGCCGGAGGGTGGCGCCGTGCAGGTGGTTCCGGGGGCCCCGGCGCTCGCGATGGCGCGCAGCAAGGATGAGCGCGTCGCATTCGGTCAACGAGTGTTCGACCAAAACTGCGCGGCGTGTCACCAGCGGAACGGCGCCGGCCTGCCGCCCGCGTTCCCACCGCTCGCGCAAAGCGACTTCCTCAACGCGGATAAACGGAGAGCAATCCGCGTCCTGATCAGCGGATTGCAGGGTCCCATCACCGTGAATGGGGCGAACTACAACGGCGTCATGCCGGCGCTCCGGCTGGACGATGACGACATCGCCAACGTGCTCACCTACGTGTACAGCCAGTGGGGCAACGCTGGCCACGACGTGACACCGGCCGAAGTCCGCGCCGTGCGCCGTCAGGTCGGCCCGCAGACGCCCGAGCCGGATGCGAGTCACGGGCGGTAGCGGGGTGCGCGCCGCTCCAACCACGGCCGCGCTGCTGGTCGCGCTGCACTCGGTCGCGGCCGGCCAGGCCGTCCGCGTTGGCGGCGAGGTGCGCCCGCGCTACGAGTACCGGTCCCCCGTGGCAGGCAGCGCCAACGGGTTCGCGTCCATGCGGACTCGCGTCGAGCTGTCGAGCGGGCTGGAGCGCCGCGTGAGCGGGTTCATCCAGTTGCAGGACGTGAGGTTCTGGGGCGAGGAATCGAACACGCTGACCGATTTTCGTGCCGACAACTTCGACCTGCATCAAGGCTACGTCGAGCTGCGGTCCCACGAGACCGGGGGGTGGCGGCTGCGCATCGGACGGCAGGAAGTGGGGTTTGGAGAGGAGCGGCTGGTTGGTCCGGTGAACTGGACGCAACAGGGCCGGTCGTTCGACGGTCTTCGGGCTGGACGCTCCGGATCGTTCGGAGCGATCGACGCGTTCGCGTTCGTACTGACCGAGTCGGCCGCCCCGGGCGTGCCGCACGAATCCGAGTTCTTCGGCGCGTATGCTCAGCTGGAGCGCGTCGCCGGAGGCACCGTGGAGCTGTATAGCCTCCACACCCACGTGGCCGGCGTCGGCACCAACCAGGCCACGCTCGGCGCCCGGTACGCGGCAGCGCGTGGCAAGACACGCTATCGGATCGAGGGCTCGTACCAGCTGGGCGATCGGGACAGCGCGACGGTGCGCGCGTTCATGGCGGGTGCCCGTCTGGGCAGGATGGTTGCGGACCAGGTCGAGCTGACCCTCTGGTACGATCTGTTATCGGGCGACCCGACCCCCGGAGACGGGCGCATCGGAGCGTTCGAGACGCTGTTCGCCACGAACCACCCGTTCTACGGTCTGGCCGATCTGTTTCTCGACATCCCGCGTCACACGGGTGGACTCGGGCTGCAAGACGTCGCGGTCAAACTGTCCGTAACTCCCCACCGGGATGTGCGATTGACCCTGGACGGGCATGCGTTTTCCACAGTGCGTCCCGGCACGCTCACCTCGCGACGCCTCGGCGAGGAGCTGGACCTGACCGCTCGCTACCGGTACAGCGCCAATGTCTTCGTGGAGGGTGGTGCGTCGTACGTGCGGGACGGCCCGGCGCTGAGAGATCTTGGGCGGCTGACCGAAGACCTGCAGTTCTTGTACGTGATGCTCACCGCGAAGTGGTAGCGCAGCGGCTCGCCGCGCCTCCGCCGCCGGGATACATTGCTCCGTCGTCCCTCCCATCATAACACCCGGAGGAAGTGAGGTATGGTACGCTTGGTCATCGTTCGTCGGATCATGCTGCGCGGTGCGTTGTGGCTGGCGGCGCTCGCCGGGGCCGGCACGGCGCACGCGCAGACCCAATACGATCCCGCAGTGTTCGGCGCGCTGCGGTGGCAGAATATCGGGCCCGCCCGCGGGGGACGCTCGATTACCGTCGCCGGTAGCACCGCGCGGCCGTTCGAGTACTACTTTGGCGCGACCGGGGGCGGGGTGTGGAAGACCACCGACGGCGGTCAAAACTGGCAACCGGTCACCGATGGCCAATTGAAGAGTTCGTCCGTGGGCGCGGTGGCCGTGTGCGAGGCGAACCCGGACGTCGTGTACGCCGGAATGGGCGAGACGCAGCTCCGCGGCAACATCATGCAGGGCGACGGCGTCTATAAGTCGCTGGACGCCGGGAAGACCTGGCGCCACGTGGGGCTTGCCCAGACCCAGGCGATCGCGCGAATTCGGATCCACCCCACCGACTGCAATACCGCCTGGGTGGCCGCCTTCGGCGTGCACTCCGCTCCGAACGCCGAGCGCGGCGTGTTCAAGACCACCAACGGCGGCGAGACGTGGCGCAAGGTGTTGTTCCGTGACGAGCGCACCGGCGCGGTGGATCTCTCGGTCGATCCGAACAACCCGGCGGTGATCTACGCCGCGCTGTGGGAAGCGTGGCGCAAGTCCTGGGGCATGTCGTCCGGTGGTCCCGGGAGCGGTCTGTTCAAGAGCACCGACTACGGAGAGACCTGGCGAGAGATCACACGGAACCCCGGGCTCCCGGCCACCGGCGTCGTGGGCAAGATCGGCGTCGCCGTGTCGCCGGCCGCGCCGTGGCGCGTGTATGCGATCGTCGAACATGACTCGGGCGGCGTGTTCCGCTCCGATGACGCAGGCGCCACGTGGACTCGCGTGAACGACGAGCGGCGACTCCGCCAGCGCGCGTTCTATTACACGCGCATCTACGCCGATCCCAAGAACCCGGACGTGGTGTACGTGCTGAATACGGGGTTCTATCGCTCGCGCGATGGGGGCAAGACCTACCAGGGGATTCAGGTTCCGCACGGGGACAATCACGATCTGTGGATCGCGCCCGACAATCCCGACCGCATGATCAACTCGAACGACGGCGGCGCGAACGTCTCGGTGAACGGCGGTCAGACGTGGACGGAGCAGGATTTCCCCACGGCGCAGTTCTACCGGGTGATTACGACGCACCATGAGCCGTACCTGGTTTGCGGGGCGCAGCAGGACAACAGCACGGCGTGTGCGGCTCACAAGGGGTGGCAGCACCTCGGCACGCGCGGGGGCGGCAGCGGCACGTTCTTCTTCCCGGTGGGTGGTGGTGAGAGCGGCCACATCGCGAACAGCCCCGCGGACCCGAACATCTTCTACGCCGGTTCGTACGGCGGCCTGCTCACGCGGTTCGACTACCGCACGGGGCAAGAGCGCGTCATCAACGTCTGGCCCGAGAATCCCATGGGCCACGCCTCGGCGGAGATTCGGGAGCGGTTCCAGTGGACGTTCCCCATCGTCTTCTCACGCCACGATCCGAACGTGCTGTACGTGGCGAGCCAGCACGTGTGGAAGACGACCAACGAGGGGCAGACCTGGGAGCGCATTAGTCCGGATCTCTCGCGCCACGATCCCACCACGATGGTGGCCTCCGGCGGTCCCATCACCAAAGACCAGACCGGCGTCGAGACCTACGCGCTGGTGTTCGCGCTCGCGCCTTCGTACCAGGATCCTAACGTGCTCTGGGCCGGGTCGGACGACGGTCTCGTGCACGTGACGCGGGACGGCGGCCGCACGTGGCAGAACGTGACGCCGAAGGACGCGCCGCCGTTCGTGCGGATCAACACGATCGAGGCGTCGCCAACGACCGCGGGGAAAGCCTACGTCGCGGGAATTCGCTATCTCGTGGACAACGACCGGGCCCCGTACGTGTGGAGAACCACGGACTACGGCGCCACGTGGACGAAGATCGTGAACGGAATCCCGGGCGACGACTTCGTGCGCGCCGTGCGCGAAGATCCCAAGCGGCCGGGCCTCCTGTACGCCGCGTCGGAACACACGGTGTACGTGTCCTGGGATGACGGCGCCAACTGGCAGCGGCTGACGCAGAACCTGCCGGACGTCCAGGTCTCCGACCTCGTCGTGGAAGAGAACGATCTCGTCATTTCCACGCATGGGCGCTCGTTCTGGGTCATGTACAACATCGGTCCGCTGCGGCAGCTCACGCCTCAGGTTGCCCAGGCCGACGTGCACCTCTTCGATCCGGTGGACCCGACTCGTGGCGTTGATCCCAACGTGCAGGTGTTCTACAACCTCAAGCGGGACGTGGACTCACTCACGCTCGAGTTCCTGGACGCGGCGGGTAACGTGATTCAAGTGTTCAAGGGAACGAAGTCCGATACGTCCCGCGCCGGCGGTCCGCCCCCTGGCGTGCCCGAAGAGTTCGCCTTCTTCGGCGGCCCGCAGCGGCCCCCAGCGGTCCGCGCGGGGTCCCACAGCTTCACCTGGAACCTGCGGTACCCCGGCTACACGGACTTCGACGGGCGGATCTTCTGGGCAGCCGGCAACCAGGGTCCCGTGGCTCCTCCGGGACGCTATCAGGTTCGGCTCACCACCGGGGGCGCATCGCAAACGCAGGACTTCGAGATCAAGATGGACCCGCGCCTCCAGGGCAAGGTGACCGTGGCCCAGCTCCGCGAGCGGTTCGATTTCGCCCTGAAGATTCGCGATCGCGTGAGCGACGCCAACGAAGAGGTGATCCGGATTCGCCGCATGAAGTCCGACGTGGACGACCGGCTCAAGCGAACCAGCGATGCCGCGATAGCCCGTCTCGGACAGACGGTGAAGACCAAAGTGAGCGGCGTGGAAGAGGAGATCTACCAGGTCCGCAATCGCAGCAATCAGGACCCGCTCAACTTCCCGATCAAGCTCAACAACAAGCTCGCGGCGTTGATGGGCGTGGTGGAAAGCGCGGACGCGCCGCCCACGGCGCAATCACTCGACGTCTTCCGCCATCTGGACACGTTGCTGCAGAAGCAGTCGAGCCAGCTCGAAGCCATCATCGCGACCGATGTTGCTCAGCTTAACGAGCTGCTGCGGAACGCGAACCTCCCGCCGATCAATACGGAGAAGCCCAAGCGGGAGCCACCGGGGGCGCCGAGGCTGGTGCCGTAGCAGGCTGGGCAGGAGGCGGCATGAGCGGCAGTGGGCCGGCTGAGGCCGGTCCACATGCCGCCCCTGCCGCCAAGTACGCCGAGCCTCCTCCTGCCGGACCCCGGGGCCGCCCGCTGCCCTCAGCCTTCCGACCTGTGTACATTGCCACTGATGCGACCACCCCCAGACACCCAGTCCCACGACGACGCCATGTACGAGGTCGTTGCGGAGATCTTCCGTGACGACATCAACCCCATGGTGGCACGGCACGGCGGCCGGGTGGACCTCGTGGACGTGCAAGATGGCACGGTCGTGGTCCGCATGATGGGGGGCTGCCAGGGCTGTGGGATGGCCACCGTCACGCTGCGGCAGGGAATCGAAAGCGCGCTCCGCCAGGCGTTGCCCGGCATGCGTGGCCTCAAAGACATCACGGATCACAGCGGCGGCACCAACCCGTATTACGCACCGGACGCTCGGGGCCCGAGCGCGGTCCGGTAGCAGCCTCCACCACCTCCTTACATCGCTTGGCGAGAGCCAGACCCTTGTCGCGTGTGACACAGGGCATCTCGCCGCACTGGACCGAATCTTGCTCGTTGAGCCCACCAACACGCCCCAACGGATTGATGCCGGACGCAGCAACGTGAGCCACGACAACAAGAAGCGGGACTACACGCTCGTCCTGAGCGGGGGCGGCATGAGGGGACTCGCGCACATCGGTGTGCTGCGCGTGCTGGAGGATGCCTGCCTGCTGCCGAGCGAGGTGGTTGGCTCCAGCGTTGGCGCGCTCATCGGTGCGGCCTGGTGCGCGGGATGGGAGGTGAGCGACCTGCACGAGATGGCGCTGGCGCTGAATCGGCGAGATCTCTTCCGCCTGGCAAGCCGGGACATGGCGCTGAAGGGACTGCGTTCCCCCTCCCTCTATCAACGGCAGCCCATTCAGGCCCTGATTGACGGGCTCCTTGGCGACATCACCTTCGCCGAGCTCGAGCGCCCGTTGTTCGTCAACACGGTCGAATTGACGACCGGTGCGGCGCAATTGTGGGGAGCGACCGAAAACCCGGACGCCCGCGTAGCAGACGCGGTGTACGCGTCCTGCGCGCTCCCCGGATACCTGCCGCCGCTGTGCGTGAACGGGCATGCGTTCGCGGACGGCGCCTCGGTGGGGAACCTCCCGCTCGAGGCGGCTGCCGCAAGGGGCCGCGCGCTGGTCATCGCTGTGGACGTTGGCTCTCCCATGGCCAGGGCCCCGGACATGGTCAATGGCGGCTTCGCGCTCGCCCACGCGCGGGCCATCGAGATCGGCCTGGGGCGGATGCGGGACGCCATGCTGCGCCAGTGGGCCGGCCCGCCGCTCTTGCTGCTCCAACCCGAGGTGTCCAGCATTCCCATGTTCTCGTTCGCGCACAGCGAGGAGCTGATCGAGGCGGGCACGCGCACGGCGGCGGCGGCGCTGCGTCGGGGGCTGCCCGCGCCCGGCGCTCGAGGAGTTCACGTCCGCACCGTCGCTTGACCCCGCGGCTTGGGGCCCGGTAAGTTGCAGCGCTTCGTGGCCCATGGTCCTTGGGCCTCCCGCCCTGGTGGTGGAACTGGTAGACACACTGTCTTGAGGGGGCAGCGCCGCAAGGCATCCCGGTTCGAATCCGGGCCAGGGCATGAATTCCCGTCGCCACCGTAGCTCAGTGGTAGAGCTCTCGATTCGTAATCGAGCGGTCGTCGGTTCAAATCCGACCGGTGGCTCTGCGGCAAGCAGATCCCGCACGCCGTGGCAGACAGGCCCGGCTCTCGATGGCTCCCCGAGTTGGCACACCCACCGTTGTTTGAAGCTGGAACGATGCGCATGACCTGGACATGGTATGCTTTTTCCAGTGGTTTGGGCCGGCTAGGCCCTTCAGGTTCGCCGGCGCCCTGGGCGGCGCTGGCGACGGTCGAGGGGAACCCGGTCTGACTGGTTGCAAGTAAGGGGCTCTCGTGTTGTTGCGGGGCGGCGGCGGATGGTGACGCGGTGATCCAACGCACTTGCCGCCAACATCTTAGGCCTTATTTTCGGGGGGCGTTTTTCGCGCCCGCTCGGCCTTCCTTCAGGAGATCGTGAGATGCAGGAGCCTTTCGGCTTCCACCGGTTCTCCAACTCCAGGCGCCGACTATGGGGTCGGCGGAGCCTCCCGGACCGTCGGGCAATGAGAGACCGGCGCTCGGCGGAACGGCGCACGGCGGTGGTCGCCGTGACCGTGGAGCGGCGCATGGGAGCCGAGCGACGCATGGGTCTCGATAGACGCAGCGGCGCTGATCGGAGACGTTTAGCTGACCGGCGAAGGTCGGCCTGGCTGGGTACGTAAGCTGACGCGAACGGCTTCACGGCGTTTGACATGCTGGGCGTCCCTGTGGGGACGCCTTCTTGCTTCTTGGGGCTGACTCAGGGCAATGGCGCTCGGGTGAGGGACCGGCCAGTGATAGTGCGGGTGGCACGCGCGATGACCCGGTCCGTTGGCACGGGTCCAATGAACCGGCTGTCGGGCCACCCGAGGTGATCGCGAGTATCTGAGAGCAGGAACACCGAATCGTGGGGGACGACCCAGGGTCCCCAAGAGTACAGGTCACCCACGAGCGCAAACGCTGAGACGCGGGCGCGGGGCGCGAGGATGCGGAATGGCCACGGTGTGCGCCGCCCGTTCAGGGTCAACTCGCCGTCCTGCATCGCAAGCGTGTCGCCGGGCAGGCCAGCGACGCGGCGGAGGACATGGAACTCTCCGTCCGCGTCTTCGAACTCGAAGATTACGAGGTCGCCCCGGGCGAGGCTGCCGGGCGGCGACCAGGTGAGAAAGAGTTCCCGCGCGCGGACGGTCGGCTCCATGGACGGACCTGTCATGTAGTAGATGGCGGGCCAGCGCGTTCCCACCCTCGTGCTCCAGGCGGCCGCGAGTATCAGCAGAAGCATGATTGCCCGGAGCATTCGGAGCTGGCGGAGCGCCACGGTTCACCTGAGCAGGTGCTCGAGTGCGGGCGCGAGCACGGGGAACTGAAAGTCGTAGCCTGCGGCAAGCGCGCGGGCGGGTACCACCCGCTGGCTGGCCAGCAAGGCATCCGCGGCCTCTCCGAGAGCGATCCGCAGCGCGATCGCCGGGAGGCGGACCACCGCCGGTCTCCGCAGCGCCCGGCCCAGGGCGCTGGCGAACTCGCCCACCGTTACCGGGTTCGGCGCCGTCACGTTCACGGCGCCGGAGATCCGGCGATCCATCGCGAATTGGACGATGCCAACCGCATCGGCGATGTGAATCCACGACCACCACTGGCCACCGTCTCCCCAGGGTCCGCCGAGCCCGAGGCGGAACGGCACAAGCATGGGCTCCAGTGCGCCACCACCCTTGCCGAGCACGATGCCCGTACGAATCAACGTCACCGGCAGGAGTTCGCGCGCGTCGAGGGCAGCCGACTCCCATTCCTGGGCGAGGAGAGCGAGGAAATCGTTGCCCGGTCCCGCGGACTCCTCCAGGACTTCCGACCCGCGCGAGCCGTAGTACCCGATGGCGGACCCGGAGACCAGCACCGCCGGCCTTTGGGCCGCGTTCTTGATGGCCGCAACCACCTGGCGTGTCGTGTCCACGCGACTCAACCTGAGGAGCGCCTTCCGCGCGTCCGTCCAGCGAAGCGGGGGATCCACGATCCGCTCTCCCGCGAGGTTTACCACGGCATCCACGCCCGAAACCGCGCGCTGCCACTCGCCGGCACGCGTCGGGTCTGCGCGAATGACGGTTACGCGCTCGTCCCTCCACGGGTTTCGCCCGCTGCGTGAGACGATGGTACAGCGATCGCCGCGCGTGAGCAGCGAGCGGACCAACGCCGTGCCGATGAATCCCGTGGCGCCGGTGAGGAAGACATGCATCATGGCTCCTTATCTCCCCTCGGCCCGCTTCGCCTCCCCTTGCCCCTCCTCGCCCGGTGTAGCCAGTTGGACCCTGGCGTCCACTGCCACCGCCCCTTTCTCCAGGGAAAGCAGCGGGTTGATGTCCAGTTCGGCAATGCGCGGGTGTCGCTGGGCGAGTTGGGAGACCCGCAGCAGCGTCGTCGTCAGGGCCTTGAGGTCGCGCGGCGGCTCGCCGCGGACTCCCGCGAGCAGCCGATGCATCTTCACCTCACGAATCATCTCCTCGGCATCGCAGTCTCGCAGCGGGGCGAGCCGGAGCACGACGTCGCGCAGCACCTCGACGTACACGCCTCCCAAGCCGAACATCACCAATGGCCCCACGCGCGGCATGCGCGTGAGCCCGACGATCGTCTCGCGCCCCTTCGGAGCCATTTGCTGCACGAGAATGCCGTCGATCCTCGATCGTTCTGCCGCTGCCGGAGAGGCTCGGCGGATCATCGAGCGAACGGCGCGGCCCACCGCCTCTTCGCTGTCGAGGTCGAGCACCACGCCGCCGACGTCCGTCTTATGAACGATCTCGGGGCTTACGATCTTGATCGCCACGGGGAAGCCGAGCTTTCGCGCCGCTGCACTCGCGGCTGACGCAAGGCTCTCACCCCCCGTCTGTGATACGAATGTCCAGGGCGAGACGGGGATGTCATACGCCTCGAGCACCCGGAGGGCGTCGGGCTCGCTGAGCCGCGTTTGGCCCGCTCGCGCCGCCGCATCGAGAATGCTCTCCACCGCGGCGTCGTCGGTTTTGAATGACGGGATCCGACCTTCGGGCCGGTCGCGACGCTGTCGCTGGAGCCACATGGCTCCCAGGGCCCGCGCGGCGGACTCGGGGAAGATGTACGCCGGCACGTTCGCCTCGTGCAGCTGGGCCAGGCCGGCGGGGAGCCCCTGAAGTCCCATGAGGACGGCCAGCAGCGGCTTGTGCGGGTACTGCGCATTTACCCTAACGATGGCCTCGGCCACGTCCTTCGCCTGAATCCCCAGGGGCGGGACGAACGCGGCGATCGCCGCGTCCACGTTTGGGTCGCCGAACACCGCCGAGAGGGCGAACTCGTAGCTCGCGGGGGTGGCGCTCGCGATCAGGTCCACCGGATTCCCCACGCTCGCTTCCTCGGGAAGCCTCGCTCGCAACCGGGCCTGCGTTTCAGCCGCGAGTGGCACCACCGACAGGCCGTTCGCTTCACACGCGTCCGCCAAGATGATGCCCGGCCCACCGGCGTTGGTCACCACGGCCACGCGGTTGCCCTCGGGGAGGGGCTGGTTGGCGAACGCCATCGCGAGGTCGAACAGATCCTCCACGGTATGAGCCCGGATGGCGCCCGATTGGGCGATGATTGCTTCCGTGGCGAGTTCGGTGCCGGCCAGCGCGCCCGTGTGCGAGGCGGCCGCGCGGGCGCCCGCGCCGGTGCGGCCAGACTTCACGACGCAGATGGGTTTTGTGCGTGTGATCCCGCGCGCCAGCTCCACGAAACGGGCGGGGTTTCCGAAATTTTCCAGATACATGAGAATCACGTTGGTGGCGGGGTCGTCTCGCCAGTACTCCAGGAAATCGTTTCCTGACAGGTCGGCCTTGTTGCCCGCGGAGACGAACATCGAGATTCCGATATTCAGGCTTTCGGCGTAGTCGAGAACCGACAACCCCATGGCCCCGGACTGGCTCATAAACGCCACCGGGCCGCGCGGCGGCGTCGAGGGGGCGAACGTGGCGTTCATGCGGACGTCCTCGGCGGTATTCATGACGCCCATGCAGTTGGGACCGACCATGCGCACGCCGTGGCGGCGCACGAGGTCGAGGAGCTGGCGCTCGCGTTCGATTCCCGCGCCGCCGACTTCACGGAATCCGGCGGAGATCACGACGAGTCCGCGCACTCCCGCCTCGAGGCACTGCTCGGCCACCTGGAGCACGTGTTCCTTGGGCACCACGATCACCGCGAGGTCCACCGGTGCGCCGATGGCCTGGACGGTGGGGTACGCCGGGATCGAGTGAATCGCGGTGGCCTTCGGGTTCACCGGGTATACCGGGCCCTGGAATCCTGCGCGGAGCAGATTGTCGAGGATGTGCCATCCGATCGTGTTCGGCTGGCGAGAGGCTCCGATGACGGCGATGGAGCGGGGGCGGAGGATCGGGTCGAGGGCGTGCATGCGTTAGAAACGTAAGGGGTGAGGAGTGAGGAGTAAGGGGCTGCCCCCGTTCCCTCACGCCTCACCCCTCACGTCGTTTTTCGGCAGCCTTACTTCACCGGCATCATCACGTGCGCGTACGGCGTGCCCTGCCACATGACGTAGGGCTGGCCGCTCTCGTGGTCGGTGGGCAGGCCGGTCAGCGCCGAGACGTTCGGGACCACCAGCATTACGTGCGGGCCGGTGTCCACCCAGGTCTCGCCGGAGTCCGGCTTCATCTTGAACGGATCGGTGTTGCTCGCATCGGTCCCGCCCTGGAGCATGTACCCGAACCCTACCGACTTGATCTGGGGGGTCGTGCGGCCAAGCCAGCCCGTCACCCATGCCATGAAGTTCTGGTCCACGCACATGGGGTCGTTGCCCGGAGTTCCCGGATTGTCGGGCAGGCACGTCCATCCGTTCGTTCCGGCCCTGAGTTCCGCGAGCTTCCCGTCAGCGCCGAAGTCCATAACCGCCGCCGCCCGTGCGACCGCGTCGGGGGCGGCGCTCATGGCGTTGGCGATCTTCCACTCCGGCGTGCCGGGCGCTGGTCCGGGCGGCGTCGCCTGCGTTTGCTGTTGATCGGCTTGAGGCTGGCACGCGCAGAGCAACGCGGCCAGCGCCACGACTGGATACTTCATATGTACCTCCGGCACAGACGAGTCCGTGCCCCAACCCGGGGCACAGGGGACCACTGCTGGGACGGGCGAGAAGCTATGTGAAGGGGCGGGGAGAGGCGAGGAGCGGGGGAGGAGCGGGGGAGGAGGGAGACGTAGCGCGATCCCGCCCGGTGCAGGGCGAGACTATCTTGACCCCTGATGCTCCTTTTGAAGTTGCTCCAGCAACTCGTCCGCGCCCTCAACTCCGAGGGCACTCCGGGGCAGGTGGCCGCCGGATTCGCACTTGGCGCCTCGCTCGGACTTACGCCGCTCGCCAACCTGCACAATCTGGTGATCTTCGCGGTCATCACGCTGGCGAACGTGTCGTTCCCCGGCGCGATGCTCGGGTGGGCTGCGTGCGTGCCGCTGGGCTTTGCGCTCGATCCCGTGTTCGACGCGATCGGCCGCCGGCTGTTGCTCGAGACGCCGGCCCTCACGCCGCTGTGGATCGCTGTGTACAACACGCCGGTCCTCTCGCTCGCGAACCTCAACAATTCGGTTGTGCTGGGCAGTGTCCTGGTGTGGGTGGTCGCGGCGTTCCCGCTGTTCTTGGTGGTTCGACTGGGCGTCGCCAGGTACCGGGTTCACGTCTACGAGCGCCTGGCTCGAACGCGGATCTTCAAGGCCGTGGCGGCGTCCAAGCTCTACAACATCTATCGGTTGTTCCAGCCCGAGTAGCGATGCGCATCGTTCGATGGAAGGCCGTGGGTCCGCTGGCGGTGTTCGGGGGGCTGTTTGCTCTGGGCTGGTGGCTGCTGGCCGATCAAGCCACCGAACGTGCCGTCGAGTACGTCGGCGCCGAAATCGTAGGCGCCCGCGTCGACGTTGCGTCGGCCGACCTGCGGCTGGGCGAGGGCGCGGTACGGCTGTCGGGGCTCGCCGTGACGAATCCCAATGAACCGATGCGCAACCTGTTCGAAGCGGAAGCGGTCGTCGCCAAGGTGCAGACGCTGCCGCTGCTCGAGAAGAAGATCATTGTTGACACCGTCGCGATTCGCGGCGTCCGGTTCGGGACCCCGAGGCGAGAGTCTGGCGCCCTGGCGCGGCGCAGCCCCACGAGCGGGCGTCTGGTTCGGGAGATCTCGGCCTGGGCGGGGAGCGTTCGGATCCCGTCGCTCAGCGTCTCCGGCCTCACCAGCGTGGTGGACGTTTCGGTCATCAGGCCGGAGAGTCTGGCGACGATTCGCCTGGCTCAATCGCTCGTGTCCCGAGGGGATTCGCTGGAAGCCGGCTGGCGAGCCGAGCTGGCCGCGCTCGATCCCCGCCCCAGGCTCGACTCGGCGCGCCAGCTCGTAGCGCGGCTGCGGGAGGCGGATCCTGCGCGGCTTGGTCTTGCGGGCGTGCGGGCGCTCGCGGAATCGGGGCGAACGGAATTGGCGGCGCTGGATGCGCTGAGCCGCCGCGTGGATGGGCTGGACGACCAATTTAAGGCGGACCTTGGCGACCTGAGACGTGCGGTGCAGGGCCTCGCCGATGCCCGCGCCGCGGACTATCGGCGCGCGCTTGGGATGCTCAAGCTCCCGTCGCTCGACTCGCCGGATCTCTCACCCGCGCTGTTCGGCGACATGGTACTGGCCAGGATCCAACCCATTCTCTACTGGCTGCGGCTGGCGGAGCAGTACCTGCCTCCGGGGCTGGACCCCCGACGCCGCGTCGGGCCCAATCGAGCCAGAGCATCGGGGCTGACCGTGACGTTTCCGCGTGAGGCCGCCCTGCCGGCGTTTCTGCTCGCCTACGCCGCGATCGAACTCGAGCTGGACGGAGCGGCGACCTCGGGGCCATCAGCCGCGGCGGGTCGCTACGCCGCCACGCTCACGGGGCTCACCACGGAGCCCGCGCTGTACGGCCGCCCGCTCACGCTCACGGCGCAGCGCCTTGGTGGAACCGCCGGCCCGCGCGACGTTCGGCTAGCCGCGGTGCTCAATCACGTCGCTCAGCCGATCCGGGACTCCATCCACCTGACACTGTCCGGGCTCAACTTCGCTCCCGCCCTGGTGCCCGCGCTCGGCGCGAGAGTGGGTCTCGAGGATGTCGTCATGCAGCTTGGGCTCACGCGCGTCGGAGACGATCTCGGTGCGCGCGTGATGTGGCGCACGGATCGCGCGACGTGGACACGAGAGGGGAGCGAGCCCGACCCCGGCGCGGCGGTGGGAAGCCGAGCGTGGGCCGAAGGGATCCTGTGGCGCACCGTTTCGGGGCTGCGGTCGGTGGAGATCGAGGCCCGGCTATCGGGAACCATCCGGGCCCCGGGACTCGCCATTCGTTCGAACGTCGGTCAGGTCGTGGCGCAGGCGCTCCGGCGTGAGCTCGGCGCGCAGGTTGCGCAGGCCGAACAGCGAGTTCGCGCGGAGGTGGATCGAATGGTCAGCCGTGGGGCGGAAGACGCCCGGCAGCGCGTCGCCTCTCTGGAAGATCGGATCGGTAGTCAGATGGCCGTGCGGCGCCAGGAGGTGGCGGACGCACGGGCGGCGCTGGAAGCGGAGGTCAGGAACCTGACGCGACGGCTGCCGGTGAGGATTCCTTAGAACACAGGCGAAGTCGGGCGAAGGACGGCCCCGGCGGGCGAGATGAGCCTCCGCTGGGAACCCCTGTACGGTCTGCTCGGGTCACATCGCCCGTCATGGTCCGCCATCACCTATCGTTTGTCGATCGGCACGTAATCCCGCTGGCCCGGCCCGACATATACCTGCCGCGGACGCGCGATTTTCTGCTCCGGATCGAGCAGCATCTCTTCCCACTGTGCGAGCCAGCCCGGCGTTCGCCCGATGGCGAACAGCACGGGGAACATCGTCACCGGGAAGCCCATCGCCTCGTAGATGATCCCGGAATAGAAGTCCACGTTGGGGTAGAGCTTGTGGGAGATGAAGTAGTCGTCTTCCAGCGCGATGCGCTCCAGCTCCAGCGCGATGTCGATGAGCGGGTTTTTCCCGGTGACCGCGAACACCTGCTCGGCGATCCGCTTGATGATCTTGGCGCGCGGATCGTAGTTCTTGTACACCCGGTGGCCGAAGCCCATCAGCAGGACTTCCTTGGCCTTCACGCGCTTGATGTATTCAGGAATGCGCTTCACGTCCCCGATCTCTCGCAGCATGCGCAGCACCTGCTCGTTCGCCCCGCCGTGCAATGGGCCGTACAGCGCGGCGGCGGCTGCGGCCATGGCGCTGTAGGGGTCCACCTCGCTCGATCCCACGGCCCGCATGGCATTGGCGGAACAATTCTGCTCATGATCGGCGTGCAGGATGAACAGCACGTCCAGGGCGCGCTCCAGCGTCGGGTTGGGTCGATACTTCGACTCGGTGGCCTTAAACAGCATGTTGAGGAAGTTGCCGCAGTACGACAGCTCGTCGTCCGGGTAGGCGTACGGCATCCCGATCGAGTGGCGATAGGCGAACGCCGCCACCGTGGGTGATTTCGCAATCAGACGGAAGATCTGGCGCTGCCGGATGGCGGCGTTCTTGATCTGGCCCGCCTCCGTGTAAAACGTGGACAGGGCGGCGATCGTGCTGATGAACACCCCCATGGGGTGTGCATCGTACCGGAACCCGTCCATGAACTTCTTGACGTTCTCGTGCAGGAAGCGGTGGTGCGTGATGTTGTACGTCCACGCATCGAGATCGGCGCGCGATGGCAGCTCGCCGTGCAGTAACAGATAGGCGGTCTCGAGGAAGGTGCTCTTCTCCGCCAACTGCTCGATTGGGTATCCCCGGTACCGTAGGATGCCCTTGTCGCCGTCGATGTAGGTAATGGCGCTCCGACAGGCGGCCGTATTCATGAACGCCGGGTCGTACGTCATCAACCCGAAGTCGTCCGGGCCGGTCTTGATCTGCCGGAGGTCCATGGCCCGAATGGTGCCGTTCTCGACGGCGACCTCGTAGGTCTTCCCCGTTCGATTGTCGGTGATGGTCAGTGTGGACTTGCCCACGGCGTGCTCGCTCTTCTCGATGCGGTTGTCGGTGGTCGTCGCGGTAGACATGCTTGCCACGCCCTCGGACTAGCGTTCAGGAGGGGTGCCGCGGAAAGATAGTGCCGCCACCATGGCAAGGCGACGAAGCCAATGTGAGGCCAGAATGAAGAGGTCGGGGTCATACGGCCACTACCGCCGGGGTCGAGGCGCAGTCAGCCGTTGTCGGACGCATAGCGTTGTTGGAGATGCACCGGTGGCGCCTTGGCCCGTAACCGCAGATTCAACATCTCCACGAATACCGAGAAGCCCATGGCGAAGTAGATGTAGCCCTTGGAAACGTGCTGGTCGAACCCTTCGGCCAACAGCGACACGCCGATCAAGAGGAGGAACGAAAGCGCCAGCATTTTCACGGTTGGATGCCGCTCGACGAACGCGCTGATCGGCTCCGCCGCGATCATCATCACAACGACGGCGGCAATCACCGCCGCCACCATGACGCCGATTTGCCGCGCCATTCCCACCGCCGTGATCACGGAATCGAGCGAGAACACGATGTCGAGCAGCATGATCTGGACGATCACGGCCGCGAACGACGCCTTCACCTTAGCGCTCGCGTGTCCTTCGGCGCCCTCGAGCTTGTCATGGATCTCGTAGGTGGCCTTGGCCAGCAGGAACAAACCGCCGCCGATGAGGATAAGGTCGCGTCCCGAGATCTCCTGGCCGATCACGGTGAACAGCGGCGCCGTGAGGCGGATAATCCAAGCGAGAGAGAGCAGCAGCAGGACGCGGGTGATCATTGCTCCCAGGAGGCCCACACGGCGCGCCAGCCGCTGCTGGTGTTGCGGCAGCTTGCTGGCCAGAATGGAGATGAAGATGACGTTGTCGATGCCGAGGACGATTTCGAGGGTCGTGAGCGTGACGAGCGCCGCCCAGGTCTCGGGGTTGGTCAACCAATCCATGTGTCAGGGCTCCACGGCTGGTCCTGCGACCGTTGTGCGTGAAGGGTGATCTCCCCGCGATCAGCGGCGATCGCGGGCGCCCCGAACCTACACCGGCGTGACGCCGGGGCAAAGCCGGCTTGGATGAGGGATGTCGGACGGATATCTTCTGGGAACGCCAGGTCTGCCCCCCCTTGTTGGAGTTCTTGATGAATCCTCCGAGTCGCGTGTCACCCATCCGCATGCTGTTGCCCGGCGGCCTGGTCCTCGTTGCCGGGTGCGCCATGCTGGACGCCGGATCGCCCGCGTTCACCCTCAGCCAGGTCGAGTTCGCCGCTCCAGCCGGGAGCGGGGAGCCCAACCTTTTCGCGACGACCGATGGTCGCGTGGTCATGAGCTGGTTGGAGAAGAGCGGAGACAAGCGACACGCCCTGCGCGTGGCGGTGCGGTCCGGGGGCGAGTGGGGAGAAGCGCAGACGGTCGCTGAGAGCGAGGCGTTGTTCGTCAACTGGGCGGACTTTCCGTCCATTCTCGAGCTTCCGGATGGGTCCTGGGTGGTGCACTGGCTCGAGAAGACGGCCGCCAGCACGTACGCGTACCACGTGCGGGTTGCTGTGTCGAAGGACAAGGGGGCCACCTGGAGCAAGCCGGTGACGCCGCACCGGGATTCCTCACCCACGGAGCACGGGTTTGTGTCCATGGCGCCGTGGCGAGACGGCGTTGGGTTGATCTGGTTGGACGGGAGGGCCATGGGGGCCGAGGAAGCGGCTGACGGTGGATCGGGCCACGAGATGCCGCGCGGCGCCATGACGATCCGATTCACCACGATCGGCCTCGACGGATCGTTGGGAGACGAGGTGCTGCTGGACGATCGGACGTGCGAGTGTTGCCAGACCGCGCTGACGAAAACCGCGAGCGGATTGGTGGCCGCCTATCGTGACCGGAGCGAGGCCGAAATCCGCAACATCGCCATCACGCGACTCGTGGACGGGCAGTGGACCGAGCCACGACACGTTGCGGACGACAACTGGTACTACCCCGGCTGCCCGGTCAACGGGCCGTCGCTCTCGAGTGCGGGGGATACGGTTGCAATTGCGTGGTTTACCGCTCCGGAGCAGCAACCGAGGGTCTTCGCTGCGTTCTCAACGGACGGTGGCGCCTCCTGGAGCGCGCCGGTGCGGGTGGATGACGGCACCCCGCTCGGTCGCGTGGACATCGAGCTGCTGACCGACGGCTCCGCGCTGGTTTCGTGGCTCGAGACCACGGAGCGCGCCGAGGTGCGAGCGCGCCGCGTGCGGCGAGACGGGCGAGTGGACAGGTCGTGGCTCGTGGCCGAGACCAGCGACGCCCGCTCGAGCGGGTTCCCACGCATGGTGCGCGTAGGCGAGGAGATCGTGTTCTCGTGGACCATCGTCGGAGAGACGGGGGGAGTCCGGGTCGCGACGGCGCGCGCGGGGAACTGATCTAGGCCTTCCACACCTCCCCGAACAGCCGCATCCAGTTGCCTCCGATGATCTTCTCGACGCGGGCCTCGGCGTGCCCGCGGGCGAGCAGCTTGTCCGCGATCATCTCCATGCGGCGCGGCGAATTCAGGTCCGTCACGAACATGTAGTCCTCTTCCCGCGGGGCCGCGATGCCTCGCCGCTGGCGCTCTTCGACGAACCGCCGGTGTCGCTCGGCGTACTCCGGAGTCACGCGGTGCGGCGTGATCGAGAGATCGCTCCCGATCCCGACGTGGTCCTCCCCGCACACGTTCACCGCGTGCTCGATGTGCCGTAGCAGGTCCTCGGACGTCGGCTGCCCACGGGCGGTGAGGAACGGCATCATGTAGATGCCGATCACGCCGCCCTTGTTCGCCAGCGCGCGGAGGATGTCGTCGGGCTTGCTGCGCGGATGGTCGTACACGGCGCGACACCCCGAATGCGTGATCGCCACCGGCCTGGACGAAACCGCAATCCCGTCGGCCGTGGTCTGCACGCCGCAGTGCGCGAGGTCCACCAGCATTCCCAGTTCGTTCATTCGGGCCACGACGTCGCGGCCGTGGCGTGACAGGCCGGCGTTGGCGGGCTCGAGACATCCATCGCCCAGCAGATTGCGCTCGTTGTACGTGAGCTGGACGATGCGAACGCCGAAGTTGTAAAACACCTCGAGGTTGGTGACGTCGCCCTCCAGCATGGTGGCGTTCTGAAAGCCGTAGACCAGACCCAACCGCCCGCTGTCCTTGGCCCGCCGGATGTCGCTCACCGACTGCGCCTTCATCAGGACGTCCGGGTGGGCCGCAAGCTCCCGTTCCCAGTATCCCATTCGCTCAAACGTGTCGGCCAACGTGTTGCCGCTGACCGTCAGATTCACTGCCGTGATCCCGGACGACCTGGCGTTCGAGATCATTTCCTCGGTGAGCGGCGCTGCAGTGGCGTTGGGCGTGTTGAACGGCCCGGGGCTCGCGAGGCAGTCAATCACCATGGCGCGACCGTAGCGGTCCCACGCGGGCGGCCGGGCGGCTGGGCCGTCATGCAGGCGGCTGGGAATCAAGAACTGCGGTGTGAGGGCCGCGGCAGCGAGCGCCCTGGCGAATTCGCGTCGCGACAGCGTGAACTCGTCATCCATACGCCCCCCGCACCCGCGCCCTGCGTCGGAGCCTGAACCACGGCGGCTCATTCCCCTCACTCCTTACTCCTCACCCCTCACGGCCTTGGTGATTACTCCCCGTACGGCACCCAGATGTTCTTGACCTGTGTCGCCTCGCGCAGGAACTCGTGCCCCTCGCCCTGCTGGGCATCGTACCAGTCCCGCGCCAGTCCGTGACTCACCCACGTTCGCTTGAGGTTTCCGGCCGACAGGCGTTCCACGTCGCCGCTGCCGGCGGCGTCGGCGAAGTACCACATGGCGTCCACGTCGTCGTGCGCGGCGAGCACCGGCGCCAGTTCCTTCCGTTCGCCCGTGACGATGTTGATGACGCCCGGGGGAACGTCCGACGTCTCCAACACCTGATACAGGTCCGTCGCGGCGAGCGGCCATCGCTCCGACGGGAGCGCTACCACCGTATTGCCCATGGCAACCGGGGGTGCGACGAGAGACACGAAACCGAGGAGCGGCGCCTCGTCCGGACAGGCAATCCCGATCACGCCGATCGGCTCCGGCATCGCCAGCGTCACGTTGCGGAACGGCGTGTGGTGGACCTGGCCGTCCCACTTGTCGGCCCAGGCCGCATAACTGAACAGCCGACGGATGGACGCCTCGACCTCGAGTGCCGCGCGTTTGGCGCCCGTGCCCGTCATCCGCGAAATGCGGTCGGTGAACTCGGCTGAACGCGCAGCCAGATTCTCGGCAATGTAGTAGAGCACCTGGGCCCGGTTGTGCGCCGTCGCATGCGCCCAGCCCTCCGCCTGTCGCGCCGCCTCCACCGCGTTCCTCACGTCCTTGCGGTTGCCCTTCGCGACCTCCGCGATCGCCTGGCCAGCGGCGTCGCGGACCGTGAGGCTGTATCCACCATCGGGCCGTGCTTGTTTGCCGCCGATGAATAGCTTGGGTGTGCGGTCGATCGGCGGGGTGGCAGGTTGGCGGGTCGGGGGTTCGGCGCTCCGCTTTCGGGCGATCCGCCGCTCCGCCAGCCCGCTGCTCCGCCGTTCCGCCCGCTCCTCCCAGGCAGGCTTCAAGTACTCCCACATCCCCTCTCGTCCACCCTCACGGCCAAAGCCGCTTTCTCGGTACCCGCCGAAGCCCGAGGCCGCATCGAACACGTTCGTGCAGTTGATCCAGACGGTGCCGGCTTTGAGCTTGGGCGCCACGTCCAGGGCCAGGTTGATGTTCTCCGTCCAGAGACTCGCGGCCAGGCCATACCGCGTGTTGTTCGCCAGCTCCACCGACTCCGCCGGGGTCCGGAACGTCATCAAGACCACGACGGGCCCGAAGATCTCCACCTGAGCGATGGTGGCGGCCGGGGAGACATTGGTGCACAGCGTGGGCGGGAAGAAGTAACCGTCCTTGGGCACGCTCCAGGACGGTTGCCACAGCGTGGCGCCCTCTTGCTCGCCCTGACGCACCAGGCGCCGGATCTTGTCGAGCTGCACGGGCGCGATGATCGCGCCAATGTCCACGGCCTTGTCCAATGGATCGCCCACCCGCAGCGACTCCATGCGGGCGCGCAGTTTGGCCACGAGCGGATCCGCGATGCCTTCGTGCGCGAGAATCCGAGACCCCGCGCAGCACACCTGCCCCTGGTTGAACCAGATGGCGTCCACCACGCCCTCGACCACGCTGTCCAGGTCGGCGTCCTCGTACACGAGGAACGGCGACTTGCCGCCGAGTTCGAGCGAGACACGCTTGCCGC
Source organism: Gemmatimonadales bacterium (assembly GCA_035559715.1). Taxonomy (GTDB): domain Bacteria; phylum Gemmatimonadota; class Gemmatimonadetes; order Gemmatimonadales; family GWC2-71-9; genus JACQHC01. The sequence goes on from DATMAW010000086.1 coordinate 24,024, forward strand.
TACCCGCGGTGGCGACCCGGATCAAGCGCCCCACGTCGGTCGAGCCCGTGAAGGCGATCTTGTCCACGTCCGGATGTTTCACCAACAGCTCGCCGGTCCGGCCATCGCCGGTCACGATGTTCACGACGCCGGCAGGCAGGCCGATCTCTTCGCAGATCTCCGCGAACAACAGCGCGGTCAGCGGCGTGAACTCCGCGGGCTTGAGGACCACGGTGTTCCCGGCCGCCAGCGCCGGCGAGATCTTCCACGCGAGCATAAGGAGCGGGAAGTTCCACGGGATGATCTGCCCGCACACGCCCACCGCCTCATACCCCGGGAATTCCCGGTCGAGCAACTCGGCCCATCCCGCGTGATGGTAGAAATGCCGCGCCACGAGCGGGATATCGATGTCTCGCGACTCGCGGATCGGCTTGCCGTTGTCCAGCGACTCGACCACGGCGAACAGGCGTGAGTGTTTTTGGACGTGTCGCGCGAGCGCGTAGAGGTATCGGGCGCGGCCGTGGCTGCCGAGCTTGCGCCAGCCGTCGAGCGCCTTGCGGGCGGCGCGAACGGCCTGGTCCACGTCGTCGGCCCCCGCCTGTGCGATGCGCGCGATGGGCTGCCCGGTGGCCGGGTTCACCGTGTCGAACCGATCCCCCGACTGCGGCTCGACCCACCGCCCCCCGATGAACAGCCCGAAGGTCCGCTTGTGCCGCTCCAGCCACTGAAGTGCGGGCGAGGCGCTCTCCGGCGCGGGCCCGTACTCCATGGTCTCGAAAAGTTCGACGACTTTGCTCACGGTCGTGCGATCCGTATTCCGTATGTCGTAGTCTATTGTCCGTGACCCGTCACGCGCGTTGCCACCGGCGGAGCCGGCCCGTTCCAGGAAGACGTCCCCGGGTGTAACGACGAACCACTGATGGCGGTCAACGCTTTCAGGTCATCGGCTGCCGATGCCCCGCCGAGTACCGCCCGGTCAGATGGTACTCGAGCTGCCGCTCGATGTCGGTGAGCAGGGTGCTGGCGCCGATGCGGAATAGGCCGGGCGATAACCAGTCGTTCCCAAGCTCGTCCTTCATCAGAAGCAGCCAATCGAGCGCGGCCTTGGCGTTCCGGATGCCCCCCGCCGGCTTCAATCCAACCGCGTGCCCCGTTCGCTCGTGATACGCCCGGATGGAGCGCGTCATGACGAGACCCACCGGCAGCGTGGCGTTCACGCTCTCTTTCCCCGTGGACGTCTTGATGAAGTCCGCGCCGGCCATCATGCAAACCGCGCTCGCCCGCGCAACGTTACGCAACGTTCCGAGTTCACCCGTGGCGAGAATCGTCTTCATGTGCGCCGCTCCGCAGGCCTCGCGGAACGCGCGCACCTCGTCGTACAAGGCTTCCCATTTGCCCGTAAGCACGTGGCTCCGCGTGATCACCACGTCAATCTCCCGCGCTCCGGCAGCGACCGACGCCCGGATCTCCTGGACCCGCTGCTGGAACGGAGAGAGTCCGGCGGGGAAACCCGCGGATACCACCGCGACCGGGATGCCCGAGCCCTCCAGAGCTTCGAGCGCCGTTTCCAGCATCGCGTGATAGACACACACGGCCGCGACTCTGATGGGGAGATCCGCCACGCCAAAGCCCTCCAGCACGTCCAGTCGCACCGGTTGGCGGGCCTTGGCGCACAGCCGGCGCACACGGCCCGGCGTGTCATCGCCGGATAGCGTGGTGAGGTCGAGGCACGTCACGGCGCGGAGCAGCCACGCCACCTGCCACTCCTTCTTGACGGTCCGCCGTCGTGGAAGCGTGGCCGCGCGGCGCTCCACGGCGCTGCGGTTGACCCGGATGCTGTGGACCCAGTCGAGATCCAGCGGCGTCCCGGGGTTCCGTTGCCCAGCCGGGGCTCGTCCGTGACGAGGAACAGCGGCGACGCTCGGCTCGCGGGCGTCCTTGACCTGAACCATACCGTTCCCGGGTGACGTCGGCCACAAGATACGCATGCTTGCGCCGGGCTAACAGGAGCGGTCCCGCATCCTTGACCTTCCGTGCGCCCTTCGGTGACATTCGCAGCGTGCGCTGGGCTCGCGCGGTCCTGTCCGGGGTCATTCTCGCCGGTCTGCTGCTCCTGGGTGCCGTTCGGCTTGGCCCCGTGCCGGCGCTGGGTCCGTTCCTGGACCCGTGGAACGGTGTGTGGGCCTTGGCGCGAGTGGCCGAACTGCCCGCCACGCTGCTGACCGACGTCCCCAACCTGAGCGGTCCGGTCAACGTCCTGTACGACGACCGCGGGGTGCCTCACATCTTCGCCACCACTCCGCTCGATGCCTACCGGGCGCTGGGATTCGTGGTGGCGCGCGATCGCCTGTTCCAACTCGAATTGCAGACCCGCGCTACCGCGGGGCGCCTGTCGGAGCTGGTCGGCCGTAATGCGCTGGCGGCGGACCGCGAGCAGCGTCGCCTGGGTCTCGCGTGGAGCGCGGAGCGGACCTGGGCGACACTCGACACGGCGTCGGAAGCGGGGCGCGCCATGCGGGCGTACGCCGACGGCGTCAATGCGTGGATGGCTGCCATGCCCCCCGCCGCGCTGCCGGTGGAGTACCGGCTGCTGGGAGCGCGCCCGATGCCGTGGGAGCCGCAGCACTCGCTCTACTTGCTGCGGCGGATGGGGTACACGCTGGCGTACAACACGCAGGAGTGGACGCGAGAGCGTGTGACGGAGCTGGTGGGTCGCGAAGCGGCCGATGCGTTGTTCCCCGTGCATCATCCGCTGCAGGAGCCGATTCAGCCGGCGCGGGGACCGTACCCGAGGTTCGACTATCGACGCCTTCCACCCCCCTCCTTCCCGGCGATGACAGGCGATCGCGGGCGCTCACAGGCGACGCGATTGCCTCCCCCGTCTGGTGCGATCGCCGACGATCGCCTGGCCTTCCCTGAGGCGGGCGAAGTGGCGGAGGG
>DATMAW010000087.1:0-2168 GCA_035559715.1 Gemmatimonadales bacterium
CCGGCCTCGGTCCCGGTCTTCTCGATCGAGTGGATCTGCCCGGTGAGGTCGCGCGTGCGGGGAATGGCGACCCCCTCGCTCTCGAGGGCGATCTTGAGGTTGACTGCGAGGCTCTTCGTGGACCGGAAGATGCTCCAGGCCATCCTCAACGAGTTCGAGCGCGTCATGGCCAACGGCCGAACCCCCAAAAAGAAGCACCTTCTCCACCTGCTGGTGAAGAAGGTGCTCGTGGGAGGCTCCCGAGGAGGGACTCGAACCCCCGACCCGCCGGTTAACAGCCGGCTGCTCTACCAGCTGAGCTACTCGGGATCGCTAGGCGGAGTGTAATCCCCCGTGACGGGCGATTCAAGCAATGGGATACCGCGGCGAGGCGGCGATTCCCGGTGCACCGAGTGATCCCGCCGAAACTCAGTTGAACGTTCTGATCAGGATCGCGAGGGAAATCGTAATCTGAACGGCCTGAAGCAGGATCACGGCGTCGTCGCGCGTGAACGGGCGCCGCGCTACGAGGATCTGATCACCGGACCGGACGCCAATCTCCTGGAGCGAGCGGCCCTGGATGTTTTGCCGCTGAAAGCTGACCTGGAGCTGCTCGCCGTCCCGCAGCAGGCGGATCTTGTTTAGATCGCCGTTCCGAGCAGGACCTCCGGCCATGGCAACGACGTCAATGACGCTGAGCGTGGGATCCACCGTGTAGAGTCCGGGCCGCGCGACTTCGCCCAGGACGGCCATGCGGAAGAGCGGGGTGACGGTGATGAACGGCGCGTTGAACACCGTCTCGAGCCCCGCCCGAATGCGATCGCGCAGGTCGGCCACGGTGAGGCTCCGCGTGTCGATTTCTCCGATCACGGGGTATTGCAGGATCCCCCGTTCGTCCACCTGGAACTGGCCGGAGTACTGCGTCTGGCCCCACACGTCCACGCGAACGATGTCGCCGGCCCGCAGCGAGTAAGTCGCCCCGGCTCCGGAGACGACGGGCTCCTGCGCCCCAACGGCTGCAATACTCAGGATGGTGCCGGCGAAGGCCAGGCGCAGGGAGCGTCGCATCGCGGCACAAAGATGCGGGTGGCTCACCCGAGGGTCAACGTGTGCGGGCTCGGGTCGGCGTCGCGTCCTGACTCGGCCGGGTCGGCCCCGCCGGCATCCAACACGTTGCGGAGGTACCTCGCCGTGTGCGTGTCGGCGCGTGCCACGTCTTCCGGCGTGCCCGCGGCGACCACCCGGCCGCCGCCGTCTCCGGCCTCCGGGCCGAGGTCAATCACCCAGTCGGCCCGCTTGATCACGTCAAGATGGTGCTCGATCACCACCACCGTGTGTCCGGCATCCACCAGGCGGTCCAGCACGCGGAGCAAGGTGCGGACGTCCTCGAGATGGAGGCCGGTGGTCGGCTCGTCCAGGATGTAGAGCCGCCGGTCGCCTTTCCGGACCGTGGCGAGCTGCCGCGCGATCTTCAACCGCTGGGCCTCGCCGCCGGACAGCGTCGTGGCCGGCTGCCCCAGGCGCAGGTAGCCGAGCCCGACCTGCTGGAGATACCAGAGCGAGCGCCCGAGCGACGGCGCCTGGCGAAACCGCGCGACGGCCTCGTCCACGGTCAGCGCCAGCGCGTCGTGAATGCTCAGGCCCGCAACCCGGACGTCGAGCACCTCCCGCTCGAACCGCGTCCCGCCGCACGCTTCGCAGGGGGCGAAGACGTCGGCGAGAAAGATCATCTCGATTTGCACGTGTCCGGCGCCGTCGCAAGCGCGACAGCGCCCGCCGGCCGCGGCGTTGAACGAAAACGTGGCCGGGGTGTATCCGCGGGCCCGTGCCAATGGCGCCGCGGCGTAGAGCGCGCGCAGATCGTCGAAGGCCTTGATGTAGGTAACCGGGTTGGAGCGCGGCGTTCGCCCGATGGGCGACTGATCAATGAGCACGACGTCGCCGAGACGATCCCACCCGATGAGCTGGTCCACCTCCCCCACCGATTCCCCGAGGTGCTCCTTGGCTCCGTGCCTGCCCCTGAGCCGGGTGAGGAGCTGGCGGTACAGCACGTCGTGGATCAGTGTGGACTTGCCGGAGCCCGAGACGCCCGTGACCACGGTGAGCGTGCCGAGTGGGATCTCGACGTTCACGCCACGCAGATTGTGGAGCCGTGCTCCCACCACGCGCAGCCACGCCGGGCCCGGCGG
>DATMAW010000088.1:0-17687 GCA_035559715.1 Gemmatimonadales bacterium
TTCGTGTTTTGCTTTGCCGTGTCGCGGGCCCCGTCCGGCCGGTCAGCCGGTAAGCCGGGCGGGGCAGTCGCTGCGACTGCGCAGAGGACTCGGCGAGCGGATAAACGTCCGCACTCTTGTATGCCGGGTCGCTCTACGCACCGGGGATTCTATGCCTTGCGGGGGTCTGTGACCCTGAGACTGAAGTGAAGTATTCTTCATACGACCTGCCGCGTGGGTGATGGCTGCAGGAGAGGTCCTCGCGTCGGTGCGTGTGGCCGTGTGTGAGTCCGCGCCCGAGATGGCCGCCGGAGACGCGTCGTGGCGCGCCCTCGTGGCGGCCGTGAGACGACAGCGGCCGGACATCGTACTGCTGAACGAAATGCCCTTCGGCGCCTGGATCGCCGCGGGTGAACGAGCCGAGGCCGCGGCCTTTGCCCAGTGCCGGCGGATGCACGACGAGGGCGTGGAGCATCTCGCCGAATTGGGCGCGCCCATCGTGCTCGGGACCCGGGCCACGATCGAGCGAGACCGCCGGGTGAATCAGGGCTTCGTTTGGGATGCCGATCGCGGGTTGCTCCCCGTCCACACCAAGCAGTTCTTTCCGGACGAGCCTGGCTACTTCGAGGCGCGCTGGTTCGACCGCGGAGAGACGCACTTCCGCGTGGCACATGCCCATGGGATTGGGTTTGGTTTCCTGATCTGTACCGAAGTCTGGTTCGTGGAGTGGGCCCGGCGGTACGGTCGCGCGGGGGCTCATCTCATCGTGGTTCCGCGCGCAACGCCCCATCCGTCGCTCGACCGCTGGCTCACGGCGATCCGCATGGCCGCGCTCGTGTCCGGTTGCTACGTTGCCTCATCGAACCGCGCGGGCACCGACAGTCGCGGCCAGGAGTTCGGAGGGCGTGGATGGATCGTGGACCCGGACGGACAAGTCCTGGCTGAGACATCCGCGCTGGAGCCCGTGGCGGCCGCGGAGGTCGAGCTGGAGCGGGTCGCGCGGGCGAAACGGGAATATCCCAGGTACGTGAGAGACCTGTGAGCGCGAGACGAAGGGCGGCGATCCGGGTTGGCGTTCTGCTCCTGTTGTTTGTTGCGCGCGCGGCCGCCCAGGATCGTCCCGCGCTGTCTCCCACCATCGTGGTGTATCCGTTCACTGCGGCCGGGGCGCCGACAGACACGGTCCTGCTCCGGGCGAGCGGGGAGCGCGCGGTTCAGCACTTGAATCGGGTGCTGCGCGCCGACACGACCGTGCGTTGGCTCGAGTACCGCCCGCTGCGGCGGCCGCGGGACCCGGAGACCGGCGCGATCGTGCCCGCGCGGTATGGGGTCGTCGGCTCGGTGCGCGCGGGGGGCGGTGACAGTGTGTGGATCGCCTACCAGCTCGTGTCCGTCGAGACGCTGGATCTGTTGCTGCGGGACAGTGCCGCGGCGAGTCGTGGTGGCGAAGCGGATTGGGCCTCGCAGATCGCCTGGCGTATCGTCGGAACGTTGCATGAGGACCTGTGGCGCGCCCGCGCGGCTGCCGCCGCACCGCCTGACTCCGCGCCGCCCGACGCCGCAACGCTCGTCTCCCGAGCCGTGCTTCTTGCCGGCATGGGAGATACCGCAACGGCGATCGGGTTACTGCGTCAGGCCGCGGCCATGGCTCCACAGTGGGCCGTGCCGTGTTCCACGCTCCGCCGACTGAGACCCGCCGAGCCATGTCCATGACGGGATCCATCTCTCCCCGCTCCTCCTCGTCTCCCCTCGCCCGATCCCGTTTTTCCCTGCATACTCAAGTCGGTATCCCCCTGCAGGAGCCCACCATGAGGTGGTTCGTTTCCGTTCTCGCTGTCGGCGTAGCGCTGCTGTGTCCTGTCGGCTCGTCGTCACTCATCGCCCAGCGTCGCCAGCCGGCGCCGGCGACTCCCGCGGCGGCACAGGCCGTTCCCGCGTCAATGCTTCAGGCTCTCGAGTACCGCTCCATCGGGCCGTTTCGAGGAGGTCGCTCGACGGCGGTGGCCGGCGTGCCGAGCGAACCGCTCACGTTCTACATGGGCTCGACGGGCGGCGGCGTGTGGAAGACGACGGACGCCGGCATGACCTGGCTCAACATCTCGGATGCCTTCTTTGAAGCCGGGTCCATTGGCGCCGTGGCCGTGGCCGAGTCCGATCCCAACGTGATCTACGTGGGCACCGGTTCGGCGTGCCTCCGCGGCAACGTCTCCACCGGCGTGGGGATGTACAAGTCCACCGACGCGGGCCGGACGTGGACGCACATCGGGCTGCGAGACGCGGGACAGATCTCCAAAGTGCGCATTCATCCGCGGAATCCTGACCTCGTATATGCCGCGGTGATGGGTCACGCCTTCGGGCGGAACGCCGAACGCGGCGTGTTCCGATCGCGTGACGGCGGGAAGACGTGGGAGAAGGTGCTGTATCTCTCGGATTCCACGGGCGCGATTGATCTTTCGATGGACGCGCACAATCCGCGGGTTCTGTACGCGGCGCTGTGGCGGGCGGAGCGGAAGCCCTGGACGTTCTACGGCGGCGCCACGGAGGGCGGCATCTACAAGACCGCCGACGGCGGCGACACGTGGAGCAAGCTCACGAACGGGCTGCCGATGGGGATGATCGGGAAGATCGGTGTGGCCGTGTCGGCCGCGAACCCGGACAAGGTGTACGCCGTGGTGGAAGCAGGCGACGGGCAAGGCGGCGTGTATCGCTCGGACAACGCGGGCGCCACGTGGCGGCGCGTGAACAGCGAGTGGGGACCGATCGAGCGGCCGTGGTATTACAACCACATGTTCGCCGATCCCAGGGACGAGCACACGATCTACATCGCGAGCGACGAGTTCTGGAAATCCGTGGACGGCGGCGTCACGTTCACCGAAGTAGACACGCCGCACGGGGACAATCACGATCTGTGGATCAACCCCAACGATTCCGACGTCTGGGTGGAAGCGAACGACGGTGGCGCGGCGGTGACCTTCAACGGAGGTAAGACGTGGTCGCCGCAGACGAATCAGCCGACCGGCGAGTACTACATGGTGGCGGTGGACAACGATTTCCCCTACCGCGTGTACGGGCCGCAGCAGGACAACTCGACGTTGTCCGTCCCGAGCCGTGTGCCGGGCAACGGGATCACGATCCAGCACTGGCTTGCGGTGGGCGGTTGCGAGACGGGCCCCGTGGCCGTGGATCCGCGCGATGCGAACATCGTGTACGCGGGCTGCTACGGCGGTCGCATGACCCGGTTCGACCGTCGTACCGGCCAGTCGCGGCAGATCATGGACTATCCCCAACTCCAGCTCGGCGCCACAATCCGCGACATGAAGTACCGCTTCCAGTGGAACGCGCCGTTCCTGATCTCGCGGCACGATCCCAACGTGCTGTATCACGGCTCGCAGTACGTGCATCGCTCCACCAACGAGGGGCAGAGCTGGCAGGTGATCAGCCCCGATCTCACGCGCAACGATCCGACCAAGCAGGGCAGGGCGGGCGAGCCGATTACGAACGACATCACCGGCGTCGAAGTGTTCAATACCCTGTTTGCGCTGGCCGAGTCGCCGGTGGAGCGGGGCGTCTTGTGGGCGGGGTCGAACGACGGCCTGATCCACGTCTCACGGGACAACGGCGCCACCTGGAAGAACGTGACCCCGGCCGCGTTACCGGAGAACAGCGCGGTGAATCGCATTGACGCATCTCACCATGCGCCGGGGCGGGCGTTCGTGGCGGCCTACAACTATCGGCAGGACGACTGGAAGCCTTACATCTTGCGAACCGACGATTACGGCGCCACGTGGACGCTGCTCACCAGCGGCAACAACGGGATTCCCGCAAACCACCCCACGCGCGCGGTGCGGGAGGATCCCAGCCGCAAGGGCCTGGTGTACGCTGGAACGGAATTCGGCATGTTCATCTCGTTCAACGACGGCGCGAGCTGGCAGTCGTTCCAGTTGAACCTGCCCAGAACGCCGGTGACCGACATCGTGGTGCACAACAAGGACCTGGTGATCTCGACACAGGGCCGCTCGTTCTGGATCGTGGACGACGTCACGCCGCTGCACCAACTCACCGAGCAGGTGGCCCGGGCGCCGGCGCATCTGTTTCGCCCGCGCGACGCGTATCGCACGGATGGGACACCGTTCGGCGCCACCACGGCGTTCATTCGCGATCCCGTGTGGGGCGCGCGGGTCGATCGCTACCAGGCAGGGCAGAACCCACCCGCGGGCGCGATGATCTTCTACTCCTTTGCCGCGGAGCCGCGCGAGGAAGTGAAGCTCGAGATCCTCGATGCGCGGGATGCGGTGATTCGGACGTTCACGGCGCGGCCACAGGAGCGGCAGGGACGGCCACAGCTCTCAACCCGCGCGGGACTCAATCGCTTCGTCTGGGATCTGGGCTACCCTGGCGCGAGGACGCCCGAAGGCACTGCGTCGCTGCAGGGCAGCACCGCCGGCCCGCGCGCTGTGCCGGGAACCTACAAGGTACGACTCACGACCGGCTCCTGGACCGCAACGGAATCGTTCGAGGTCATGAAGGATCCGCGCGTCCCGGCGACGGTCGCGGACCTCACGGCGCAACACGAACTACAAATGCAGGTGGTACAGTCGTTGAATCAGGGCGCCGACGCCGTGAACACCATTCGCACCGTGACCAAGCAGCTCGCCGACGTCGCGCAGCGCGCGGCGGACATGGCCGACGTCAAGCGCGCGGCGGATGAACTCGGGGCGAAACTCACGGCGATCGAGCGGCAGCTGGTGCAGCCGTCCGGCGAGGAGGGCTTGCAGATCGAGCCGAAGCTGCTGAGCCACATCGCCTGGGTGAACACGATCGTCTCCAGCGCGGACGCGAAGCCCACGGACCAGTCGGTCACCAGATACAACGACGTCCGAGCGGCGTTGACCACGCAGCTCGAGGCGTTGCGGGCCGTGATCGAGGTGGACGTGCCCCGGTTCAACGCCATGGTGCGGGAACGCGGGGTGCCGCCGGTGGTGGTGCCGGTGGGCGGCGGACGGGTTGCCGCAGACGGGGGCGCTCGGTAGCCTCATGTACGAGGCGACCGTCATGGCGTGGAGGAATGGAGCATGAGCAAGAGCGACGACAAGAAGCTCGCCGCGTTGGCCAAGAAGAACGCGGCGAAAGCAGCGACCGAGAAATCAAAGGCTCGTCGGCGGTACGATTCGACCTTACCGCCCGACGCGGAGGAAGACCTCGATCGCCACAAGTTCTTCGATGAGATGAAGAAGCGGGAGTTCTAGCCGCAAGTCGCGGGGACGGAGGGCGCTCCAGTGCCGGTCGCCCTCCGTCGCCCCGCGCGTCTTCCTAGCGCCCCTCGTCCCCTCCTACCAATCGCTCCGGCGCCCCGGGCTTGCCGGCGTCCAGGTCGTTCCAGTTCAAGATCGCATTGAATCCCAGGAAGAACGTTCCCTGGGTCTGCCAGCGCCAGAACGGGCGGATGGCGAACATCACCACGTGGCCCTGGCCCAGCGTCACGTCCACCACCTGCGCTCGATTGGCGAGCGCCTGTCCGCCCTGCAACGTGCCCGAGAGCAGCATGTCGCTGTCGCGCGCGGGGAACCGCATCACCACGCGCGGACGCGCCTCGTCCAGGTTCACACCGAACTGGCGGGCCGCTTCACGGAACTGGGCGACCTCGGGGCCCTGCCCGCCGGCCCCGCCCTGGGCTTCGCCCCGTTCGTTCTGGGCGCCGTCCTGCTCCCACGGCGAGAGACGCAACCGGTTCGCCATTGGCGTGATGTTCTGACTCGGGCCGCCCCCGCCCCCGCCGAAGAACGCCGCGAACTCCGCCGGGATCCCACTCCCGCCAGCGTTTAGCACCGGGCCCTGGTTGAAGTAGACCGGCAGGTGATCGCGGTCGTAGCCGTAGGCGATGGGACTCTTCTTGTCGGCGAACACGCCGCGCATGATGGACCCGCGGGCGAAGAGCTGCCCGGGGGTCTCCACCGTCACGCCGGACGTCAGACCGTAGTCGGGGAGAATGGTGGACGTCGAGCCTTCCACGATGAGCGTGCCGCCGGCTTCGACGAACTTTGCCAGCTCGATCAACCCTTCCAGCCCCATACCGCCTCGGATGTCGTCGCTCTCGTCGAGCGCGCCGAGGTTTGGCGTCTCGGCGGTCCGCTTGTAGGGAAGCGGGGTCGTGCCTCTTTTGGGGATGCCGTTCACCTGCGACGTGGAGCTGCCACCCACGTGCGGATAGATGATGACATCATAGCGCGCCCGCAGATTGCCGTCGCGCAGTCGCTGGTCCGCGAAGTACGTGTAGGGAATGCCGTAGGTGTCGAGCGCCGCGCGCACCCAGCCCTCGTCCTGCGTGCGCTGCCAGGCATGGACGTAGCCGATCCGGGGCACGTCGAGATCGTGCGTCTTGACCGCCGGGGCGGCTCTCGTAGCGACCGCGGCGATGCCCAGCTCGCGCAACGACGGCTCGAGGGCCGCCCGATCCGCGTTGGGGATGATGATGGCGCCCGCGCGAAACTTCCGGCCCCCGATCTCGAAATCGTCCTCTGCCGCCTGCATGGGCACCGCGGCATGGCGGAATCGGAACGCCACCAGGTTGTTGTCGGTTGTGTGCTCGATGACCAGTACGGGACCGGTGCCCTCGATGCCGCCCGGCGCCCGCACGTCGGCCGTGACCGCCGTCATTCTCAGATCGAGGATCGCCTTCTCGGTCACGGGAACCACGGTGAAGTTGCGCATGAGCTGCATGGTCCAGCCCGTGTCGTCGTACGGCCTGGGGTTGCCGGGCGGAAAATTCTGCAGCGCGAAGTACATCTCCGGGATGATGCGATACGGCTGATCGGCGCGGATGACGTAATCGCCGGCGCTCACCTCCACGCCGCCCGCCTTGTACGCGGCGGCGGCCGTGTGGAACTCCACGCCCTGCGCCCGCAGCGCGTTGACCACGTCCGCCACTTCGCCCCTGCGCCGTTGCGCCGCGGGAATCACCCAGGCGTAGGGCACGGTGGTGCGGCCCTTCTCCACCTGTCGCTTGTTCTTGAGCCAGTAGTTCTCGAGATACAGATCCTTGTTCTTCGCCACGTGGTTCAGCGCGATCAGCAACGCGGACTGCTGGATGTTCGTGTTGTTGCGAGGACCCCAGCTGATGGACGGGAGCGGCGGGTTGGGGCGGAACCACTCCCGGCTCGTTTGCGTGGCCTGGAGCCGCACCGTGGTCGTGTCGGGACCGTAGCTCTGCACCTCGTAGAACCGCCCCGTGGCATTGTGCGCGTGGGCCGCGAAGAACATGTAGTTGGGCACCCAGCCGTCGTAGAACCCGTACGTCCACACGCCGGGGACACCGCGCTTCGTCAGCTCCATGACTTCGGTCTTGGCGAGCAGCCACCATTCGTCCACCGTGATGGCGTCAATCGCCTCGTTGTAGGGCCCGGTTCCGGTGGAGGTGTAGAGGTAGTTCGACGCCTCATGCAAATCGTGCATGATGGGAGGATGCCACTCCAGGAAAAACCGGTTCACGTGCTTCGACAGGGCGAGGAACTGCCCGATATTGTCCCGGTTGTTGTCGTGCGCCACGTATTTCCCCCAGTACATAAGGGGAAGCCGGGCTTCGCCGCGCGGCCGCTTCTTGTTGAAGTAATACGTGTCCACCTGCTTCTCACGCCCGTCCACCTCGATCACCGGCGTGATGAACACCACCACGTTCTGGCGAATTGCCTCGATGAATGGCGTTTCCTGCACGGCCAGACGGTAGGCCAGCTCCTGCAGCATCTCGGGGCCGCCGGTCTCGGGTGAGTGCATGCCGGAGGTGATCCAGTAGAACATCTTGCCCGAAGCGATCAGCCGCCGGGCTTCGTCGTCCGACGTCCGCCTGGGGTCGGTAAGGGCTGCCGTGATTCCTTTATATCGGTCGAGCTCGGCGATCGTGGACTCGTCCGACACGGCGAGCACGATCATGTCGCGACCTTCCTCGCTCGTTCCGATGGTCCAGGTCCTGACCCGGGGCGAGGCCTGGTCGAGCGCCTCGAAGTACCGCTGAATGTCCTTGGCGTACGTCAACTCGCCCGGTGTCCCGATGATGCGACCGTGGAACTTGAGCGGCGACGGCACGGTGCTCGATGCCGGCAGGTGGTCCACCAGTTCGGTGGTGATCCGCGGGTCGCGGAGATACTCGCGGATTTTCTTGGTGTACTCCTCGTCCATCGCCTGGGGCGTACCCTGCGCTCCAATGGGAAGCGCGAGCCATGTGTGCGCGATGAGCGCGAGCACGAGAGTCGGGCGCGAGCGAGCCCACAACCTGCGAGACATACGGCCTCCTGAGGTTCCTGCTGATGGGATAGCGCGGACGGCGAGCGAGACTACCGTTTCTGACAGGTACGCACAATGGCGCCGGCCTGTTGGCAAGCATGGCGGGTTTGGCGTATGTTCACAACACATCCGTCCCCCTTCGGAAAGGCTCATGCTCAACGCGATCTACCTGGCGCGGTCCATCCGGCATTCCCATGTCGTCCGATAAGCTCACGTTCACTCACGACGGACGCACGTTTCGGTGTTGGGTGGACATGGAGGGCCGGACGGCCGGCGGCATGACCCGACCGTCCAGTGCGGCCTGGGTGGTGGAGGTGGACGGCGTGATGCACGTTCCATTCGACGCGAGCCCGGACGACACGCCGGCGGACGTCGAACGGAAGGTTGTTGCCTGGTACGACGCGGATCGCCCCAAGAGGAAGACCGCGCCGCGACGACAGAAGGACATCTTGGGGTAAGAACTGGGTCCCGCCTGACCGCGCTTGCGGCGATTGTCTCGGCTCTCGCGTGCGCCGGATCCACACCCACCGACTCCGAAGGACCGCCGCCGCAGGACACCACCGGGGGCACCGCCGGTCCCCCTCGTCCGGTAGTCGTGGCCAGCATTCCGATCCCACCGAACTACGGCGTGCACGACACGTTCGTCCGCGACGGCATTGCGCTCGTGTGCGCATGGAACACCGGCTTGATCCTGTACGACGTGGGGAACGGGATTCGGAACGGAACTCCGGCGCGGCCGGTCGAGGTCTCCCGCATCGTCACGGAGTCCACCGTGGGATTCACCGGCGCCCGGGTGCACAACGCCTGGTGGTTCCACAACCCCGCCAACGGCGAGAAGCGGTACGTGTTCGTGGGGCAGGAAGGGCCGGCAACCATCGGGGAGTCTTCCCGCGGGGACATCCACGTCGTGGACGTCTCGGATCTCACCAGGCCCGTTCAGGTGGCGCGCTACCACATGAGCGGGACCGCCAAACCGGCTGGCGCCCACAACTTCTGGATGGATGAGCAGGCGCAGGTCCTCTACGCCGCGTTCTATAACGGTGGAGTGGTGGCGCTCGACGTGTCCGGCACGCTCTCGGGCGATCTCGCGAGCCGGGAAATCGCGCGGCTCGCGCCCGGAGGTGCGGAGACCTTCACGTGGGGCGTCCAGTTGGTGGGGCCTTCGCTCTATGCCGCGGACATGCTGAGTGGGCTCTACCAGCTCCAGTTGTCGGGGGGCGCGTTCACGGTGGCAAGCGGCGGAGCGAACGTGCCGGAGCGGTTTTCATCGGATCTGTGGGTGCATGGCAACGTGGCGTACACGGGGACCTGGGGGAGCCGGCTGGGTCGTGGGGGGAACGTGCTCAAGATCTGGAGTCTGTCTGCGAGCGGCGCCCCGGCGTTGTCGGACTCGCTCGTCATCGCGGACATTGGCACGGTGAGCGACGTGCAAGTGAGCGCCGACGGGAAGATGCTCGTGCTCACGGCGGAAAACGGCCCGGCGGCCGGGTTGTACGTGTATTCGCTGGCCAATCCGCTGCGTCCCTCGGCGCTTGCGTCCACGCTGATTGATACAGGCCTGCACACCGGTACCGTGGCGGACATCGGGGGCAAGCGATACGTGTTTGCCGCGAAGAACCCGGCCAACCCCGAGTTGATTGTCTTCGACATCACGGCGCTCATCCCGCAGTGATCCCGGCGTCGGGTCACCGTCGCTCATGGCGCAGCCAGGTTGCCTTCGTGTCAGCCCCCACTCAGCTTTCCCAACCGTTGTTTCCCGGCCGACTTCTTGGAGGAAGACATGAGGCGTGCACGAGTTACGGCGCTTTCGGCGATCCTGGCCGGGATAGGGGCGGTCCCGGCCCATGCGCAGTTCAACTGCTGGTTCCGCGGCAACCCCGCTCAGATCGCCCAGCGGCCCAGTCCCCCGGACTCCGCCGAGGTTCGGCTCGGGGGCGCCACCGTGAAGGTGTGCTACGGCGCCCCGTCGGCCAACGGGCGGAAAATCATGGGCGGCCTGGTGCCCCTGGGGCAGCCCTGGAGACTCGGCGCCAACGAGGCCACCACCATCAACGTTCCATTCGCCGCGGAGATCGCCGGCGTTCGCATGGAGCCCGGAACGTACTCGCTGTACGCGATTCCCGGCGAATCCGAGTGGGAGATCGTGGTGAATCGTGCGCTCCAGCGCTGGGGCATACCGATCAACGACGAGATCCGGGCGCAGGACGTGGGGTCGGGCAGGGTGCCGGTGGAGACGCTCCCGGCGCCGGTGGATCAGCTGAGCCTCACGTTCGGATCCACGACCGAGAGCGCCACGGAGCTGGTGATCGAGTGGGAGCGGACCCGCGTGCGCGTGCCGATTCGGCGTCTCGGTGCGTAGCGACCCGATCGTGAGGCCGCGATGAACGAGCCGTTCTACGTCGCCCGCGCCAGCGTGGAAAAAGTCGCAGGCACCCACCGGCGCGCTGTGCTGCCACTGGGGGTTGTGATTGACTTCGGCGTCCACGGGGCCGTGAAAGCGCACTATCGGCTTACCGACGCGCGGGACCTTCCGCTCCCGGTGGACTACATCGTCGCGGCTACGGGGGCCTGAATGCTGGGCACGCTGAACGGCGCACTGGAGGTGCGCGGGATCAAGTTGTCGCCGGCGGAGATTCGGGCGGAGGCGGAAGGGGTGAACGAGATCCGAGACCGCGTACCCGTCCTCACGCGCATAGACGTGCGGTATCAACTCACGATCCCGCCCGGCACGCGGGAGACGGTGGATCGAGCGCTGGCAACGCATCAGGACAAGTGCCCCACCGCGCGTTCGATCCAGGGCGCGGTCGAGGTGCGCTGGACCGCCGACGTGAGGGAGGCAGTGGCCTGAGCCAAACGGAAAGCCCGCGCGTTCCCTTCCGCGTGGCACTGGCGATCTCGCTCGGCGCTTTTCTGCTGTTCGTGGTGCAACCCATCTCCGGCCGACTGCTGTTGCCGCGGTTCGGCGGCGCGGCGGGGGCGTGGGTTGCCTGCCTGTTGTTCTTCCAGGCAACGGTGCTCGTAGGATACTGGTACGCCGACCTCGTTTGCCGTCGGCTGCCGCTCGCCGCACAGGCGCGGACCCACATCGCGTTGCTCGGCGCCGCAACGTTGCTTCTCGTCATGCGGCCACCGGCAGCGGGAATCGCCGGGCCCGGCGGGGACTCCGTGGCGGACGTGGTGCGGCTGCTCGCGACGTCGGTTGGCGTGCCGGGCCTGGTGCTCGCGGCTGGCAGCCCGCTGTTGCAGCGATGGTTCGTGGTCGAATCCGGCGGCCAGCCCCCGTATCGGCTGTTCGCCGTGTCCAATGCCGCGTCCCTCGCGGGCCTCGTTGCCTATCCGTTCGTGATCGAGCCGGCGATCGGGCTCAAGCATCAGGCAGCCGCGTGGACGTGGCTGTTCGGGGCATTCGCCGCCGCGACGGCCTGGAATGCGGCGGCGGTCATTCGTCACGCGCAAGTCGGGAGGGGCACGCGGGACACCGCGGAGCCCGGAGGCGGTGGAGCGTCGCCGGGTGCCGGCGAGCGTTTCACGTGGGCGGCCCTGGCGGCCGCCGGGTCCTCGCTCCTGCTTGCAACCACCAATCAGCTGTCGCTCGACATCTCCGGATTCCCGTTCGTCTGGGTGGTGCCGCTCGCGTTGTACCTGCTCACGTTCATTGTCTGTTTTGACCATTCGCGGTGGTATCAACGGCGCGTGGTCTTCACGGCGCTCGCCGTCGCCGTCCCCCTCGCCGTTGGCGTTCTCGTGGCCGGCAATCGAGCGTCGTTCTGGCTGCAGCTCGTGGCCTACGGCGCCGCCCTCGCGGCCTGTTGCATGGCGTGCCATGGCGAGCTGGTGCGGCGGAAGCCGGCGCCGGCGTTCGTCACGTCGTTCTATCTCGCGATCGCGAGCGGTGGACTTATCGGAGGGCTGTTCGTGACCCTGATTGCCCCGCTCGCATTTCGGGGGTTCTGGGAGCTTCACGTGAGCCTGGTCGCGGGCTGCACGCTTCCCGCGATGGCCGCGCTCGACGACCGTCGGGTTGTGCCCACGGGGCGGGCGCTGCTCGTGGCGTATGCCGCGGTCCTCACGGCGCTGGTGCTCCTCGCGGCGATTGTCGCCCCGGACCCGCGGCTATGGCAAGGCCATGGCAAGTATCTCGCGGCGGTGGTGGCGGCGTTGCTTGTGGCGGGCGCCGGCGTGTTCGGGGACTTGCAGCGGAACCGGCGTGGCGAAGCGTCCCGTTGGTATCGCGTGGCGCTCCCCGCCGCGCTGCTGGCGCTTCCCGTCGCTCTGTTACTCCAGATCGCCGACTTCAGTCGTGACACGCTGCACGGCCGGCGGAGTTTTTACGGACTGATCCGCGTGATGGAGTGGCGGAGCCAGGATGTCCCGGAGCGGTCGCTCGTTCACGGGTACATCAGTCACGGCAAGCAATACGTGGATCCGCGGTTCGAGGATTGGCCCACGGCGTACTACGGAACCGAGAGCGGCGTCGGTGTGGCGCTGCGACATCTCACGCAACGAGCGGGGAATCGTCCTGTCCGCATCGGCGTCGTCGGACTCGGCGTCGGGACGCTCGCGACGTACGGCCGCCCCGGAGACACGGTGCGGTTCTACGAGTTGGACCCGGCTGTGGCCGAGGTGGCCGGTGCGTACTTCAGCTTCCTCGCTCAATCGCCCGCAGAGATCCAGTTGGTGATCGGCGACGCGCGCCTCCGGATGGAAGAGGAGCGATCGCTCGGCGAGTTGCAGCGGTTCGACCTCCTCGCCGTGGACGCGTTCCTCGGCGACGCGATCCCGGTGCACCTGCTCACCGCGGAGGCGATCGCACTCTATCGGGAGCATCTTGCCGGGCAGGGGCTGCTCGCGCTGCACCTGTCGAGCCGATTGCTGGACCTGCCCGCCCTGGCCCACGGCCTGGCGGCACGTCACGGGCTTCGTGCGGTGCTCGTCCACTCCCCGGGCCGCGCCGAACTTGGGACGTTCGATGCCACGTGGGTGATTCTTGCCGGGCCGGACAATCCGTTCTTCGCGACGGCGGGGACCGCGCTCTCGCGCTGGCCCGAGGACATCGAGCGGCGCAGCACTGTCTGGACGGATGACCACGCCAGTCTGTGGCGCTTGTTCCGGCGGCGCGGCGCCGGCTAGCGGGCGTGTCGGCGCTTGCGCATCTGGCGGCGGATCCGGCTTCCTCGTTTCCGGCGGCCGCGGTGTTTCTTGGGATATGCCACTTCGGCTCACCTCCTTCCGTCTCAACTGCCATTGCGCGACTCGGTCTCATCCTCCCCAATTCAAGATGGATTGGCGGAACGCCGGCGAACAAGGATGCGCATGTTGCTCACGGGCGCACCACCCTGCTAATCCGCGGCTCCAACCGGCCCACGAACTCCCGGTAGTACGCCATCTGACTGCGTTGATCCGCGGTGAGCAGCCCGGCCCACGCACCGATCTCGTTGTACAGCCCGATCAACCGACTCCTCAACTCAGCGGCAAGCTCCGCCACCTCGGCGATCTCCCGCGCGTCACTGCGGCGAGCACGTTCGGCTGCGGGCAGGGAATCGAGTCGCTGCTTCAGCGCCGCCACGGCGTCCGCCCGGGGCGCAAAGCCGCGGATCGCTTCGCCGATCGCCACCAACGTATCGTGCCAGCCCGCCAGCACCTGCGGGCTCACCGTGATCCGCGGATCGTTGAGCACGCGGACCTTCTGCTCGCGCGTGGTCCCGCCCGCGGTGAGCCGCACCGTGTAGTCGCCCGGCAGGACCCACGGCCCCTGCACCCGACCTCCTTGACCGAAGCCGAACTCCTGCCCCGGCGTCGGCGCTCCCTGGCGCGCTGCAAGGATGTCGGCATGGCGGAGATTCCAGACCACGCGATTCAGACCGGCCCGACCGCTCGCCCGCACGCGGTTTACCTCCCGTCCCGCGGCGTCGTGAATCGTCACGGACACCGCCGACGTGTCTCGCTGCTCCCGCAGGTAGTAGTCAATCGTGGCTCCGGCCGGCGGGTTCTCGCCGCGGAAGATCATATCTCCCGTGTGCGCCGTCTCGTCCGTGTAGCGGATCTGCTCGGCCGGCTCGATGGTGAACAGATGCGCGTCGGCGCGAAGCACCTCGGGTGAGAGTTCCTGGAGTGCATTGATGTTGTCCAGAATCCAGATGCCGCGCCCGTGCGTCCCGAGCACCAGGTCGTTCTCGCGCGCGTGGATCACGAGGTCGTTGTGCGCGAGCGTGGGCATGTTGCCGCGAAGCTCGACCCAGTGCGCGCCGCCGTCGTTGGAGTAGAACAGCCCCAGCTCGGTACCGAGGAACAACACGCGGGGGTTTCTCAGATCTTCACGGATCGTGCGCGCCACCCGCCGCGGCGGGAGATCGGACACGATGGACGTCCACGTCTGGCCGAAGTCTGTGGATGTGAACAGGTAGTTGGTGAAATCGTTGTTTCGGTAATTGTTGATCGCCACGTACACGGTGCCTTCGGCATGACGTGACGCTTCGATCCCGGAGATCCATGCCGAGCGTGGCAAACCCGGAATCCGGCCCGCCACGTTGGTCCATGTTCGCCCGTCATCGCGTGAGACCTGGAGATTGCCGTCGTCCGTGCCCACGTACAGCACACCACGCCGGAGTGGCGATTCGGCGATCTGCGTGATCGTGGGGTAGTACGGAATGCCGTCGTCCAGGGAGTGCGTGGAGTCCTGGGCCCGCTGTCCCATGATGGCGATCTCGCGGCGGTTCACTTTCGTGGTGAGATCGCCCAGGTCCTGCCACGTGTCGCCCTTGTCCGTGCTCTTCCACAGCTTGTTCGTGCCGGCGTAGAGCGTGTTGTTGTCGAATGCGGAGATGACGTATGGCCCGTCCCAGTTCGCCGGCGCCATGGCGTTCAGCAGCTCGGGCTCTGGCGTGCCGCTGAACCACGCCTCGAAGTTCCGCCGGGCGGCGATCGCGCCGCGCGGATCGCCGGGCCGGATGGACTTCCGCTCCCGGGTGACCAGATCCAGCCGCTGGAGCCCGAGGTACTGGGACTCGGTGTAGACGGTGCGGCCGTCCACGGTGTCCGGCCACGCTAGAAAGCCGTCGCCGCCGTTCACCTGGAACCAGTCTTCGAAGCGGATGCCCGTGGTGAGGTATGTCGCCGACGGGCCGATCCAGGTGCCGTTGTCCTGCAGGCCGCCGTACACGTTGTACGGCTTCTGATTGTCCACGCGCACGCGGTAGTACTGGCTCACGGGAAGGTTGGTGAGGAACAACCAGGTGACGGCCCGATCGTACGAAATTCCCACGCCGCCGTCGTCGCCCTTGATCACGTGTCGCGAGTCGCGCGGATTCACCCACAGGATGCGGTCGTCCCCGTGCAGCGACTGGCGCGCGGGGCGGAACGTTCGGCCGCCGTCGTCCGACCAGCTGAACGAGTTCTGCATGTAGATCCGTCGTTCGTCGCTTGGATCCACCAGAATCTGGCTGGCATACATGGGCCGTGGGTTCCAGGTGCTCATATGAGTCCACGTCTCGCCCTTGTCTTCGGAGCGATATACGCCGGCTGCGCTCCGGGTGTACGCGGTGGAGGCGTTGTAGCGGTAGCCCTGCTCCACCGACACGTACACGATCCTGGGATCGCGCCGGTAGATCGAGATGCCGATGCGCCCCTTGTCGCTCGACGGGAGCCCGTTGCCGAGCTTGCGCCACGTGCGGCCCCCGTCGGTGGACTTCCACAGGGCACTCCCCGGTCCGCCGCCGTGGAACCCGAACGGTTTGCGCATCCGCTGGTAGGACGCGGCGTACATCGTGCTCGGGTCGTACGGATCAATCGCCACGTCCACCACGCCGGTGATCGTGTCAACGTACAAGACCCTGGTCCACGAGCCGCCGCCGTCGCGCGACATGTATAGGCCCCGCTCGTCGTTGGCGCCCCACAAGTGTCCCATGGCGGCCACGAACACGATGTTGGGGTCCGTCGGGTGCAGCGCGATCCGCCCGATGTGATGCGAGTCGCGAAGCCCCATGTTGCGCCACGTCCTGCCGCCGTCCGCCGACTTGTAGACGCCGTCGCCCCAGGAGTTGCTCTGGCGATTGGCCCGCTCGCCGGTGCCGACCCAGACGATGTTGGTGTCCACCTGATGCACGGCAATCGCGCCCACGGAGTGCGTTGCCTCGTTCTGGAACACGGGCGTGACGGTGATGCCGTTGTTTGTGGTCTTCCACACACCACCCGTGGCTGTGGCGATGTAGAACGTCGTGGGATTCGATTCCACGACCGCGAGATCCACTACGCGCCCGCTCATGGCGGCCGGGCCGATGTTGCGCAGCCGGAGGCCCGAGAGGGTGCCGGAGGCCAGGGTCTGTGCGCGCACTGCGGGTGTGGCGATGCTGACGAGCATGAGCGCGGAGACGGCGAAACGCATGGGATTCCTCACAGTGAAACAGGCAACGGAGGGCACGCAATCATACGGTGATCAGCGCGACGGCGGCGTCCAACAGCCTTCCTGCCGCCGGGTGTCGGCAAGGTCTATGATCATCCAGCCGTTGGCGCGGCGGACCAGATGAAACGCGTCCACGCCGCAATGGCTGAAGCGATCTCCCACATAGAACGCGTACTTGGTCCACACCGACGCGAGGTTTCCATCCACGCGAACCTCGCTGTCCCAGATGCGCTCGTCCCACACGGCGTCGTGTGGCCGGCCGACGGCGGCCACGAACTCGTCCGTCGACGTCACACGGGTGCTGGGTTGGCCGTCGCGTACTCCAACCGACACGAGGCGGGCGTTCGCGTCGAATACGGAGCGTACCACGGTGCTGTCGCCGGCGCGCATCCCGTCGAACAGCCGCCTCACCACGGCGAGTACGTCGCGCTCGGCAGCGGTTTGCGCAGGAGAGACCGTGACCACTGCCACGAGCCAGATACCGAGGTACCCCATCAGGCGCATGTCGGATTCTCGCGCGAATTGAGACGTTGAGAGTCGAAGCACAAAGCTGCTTGACGGATCACGGACGGTCCAGCACCGCTGGCATCGGCGACAGGACGCGCGTAGCCTTTGCGAGTCTTGATCTGTAGGTGCGCGTATGCGATCCGTGATGACAGTGATCGGTGTCCTGGCGGTTGTGGGACCGGCTGCGGCGCAGGAGCCGGTGGCGTGGGGAGACCCGCTCCAGTTTTCCACGTTCTCCATTGCGGCGGTGGACCGCATCACGGGCGAGGTGGGCGTCGCCGTGACCACGCGCGTTCCCTGCGTGGGGAACGGCGTGCCCTGGGTCCGGGCCGGCGTGGGCGCCGTGGCCACCCAGGCCAACACGCGCACGGCGTACGGCACCGAGCTGCTCGACATGCTGGCCGGTGGCATGAGTGCCGCCGACGCGCTCGCACGGGCCGTAGCAGCGGACACGGGTGCGGCTCGCCGGCAGGTGGGCGTCATCGGGCTCAAGGGAGGCGGCGCGCAGCACACGGGTGCCGGCACCAAC
>DATMAW010000089.1:0-24768 GCA_035559715.1 Gemmatimonadales bacterium
GAAGATCAGCTTGTACGTTCCGCGCGGTTGCGAGCGGAACTGCGGCTGGAATGCGAACAGCACCGCCTGTCCGCTCCCGTGTCGCACCCGGACGACGGCCGGACGCCCCGCGAGGTAGCGGTCCTGCCCGATCGCCCACCCGCTCATGAGCAGATTCTCGCGGGCGTACGATGCCACGACCTCGGCCGGCGGCGGATCGGACTCCGGCACGTCCACGCGACCGCCTTCGCGGGTGCGGGAGCCCCGCACGATCTCAAACGCCCGACTGCGCCGGAAAAACGCCGCGGCCTCCCGCTGCATGCCGTGCGCGATGGGATGATTCACATCCACCTGGGCGCGGATCAGCGTCCCCGGAATGAAGAACTCCTGGTCCGACACGCCGGCCACGGCGTTGCGTACCGGTAGGCCCAGCTGCTCCATCACGAAATCGCTGGCGTCGTCGAACGCCACGATCGTACCGCCGTTTCTCACGTAGCGATCGAGCGCGGCCACGCCGGCGGGGCCCAGGCCGCCGACGTACTCCTCGGGCATGGTGCCGGGCGCGTGGCCGTTGAGGATCGCCTCCGCGGCCTGGTCGGGGAAGACGAGCGCGTCGTAGCGCGTGAGATCGCCCGTTTGGATGTCCCGGTTGTGCAAGGTGTCCACGGGGAAGGCGTACTGCTCCAGCAACCAGAGCGTCCAGCCCAGGTCGTCCACGGCGACCCACGACTTGTACAGGCCGATCCGCGGCAACCTGAGCGCGCGGAGCTGTCCGCCCGGCCGTGTCGCGAGCGCGGTGAAATCCACGCCCGCCTCGCGCGCCACGCTCTGGAGGCGCGCTTCCGTACCCTCGCGCCGCTCGATCACGAACGTGCCGGCATCGTAGCGCGCGCCGCCGTCGGTGAACTCGGCGGGCGCCCAGTATACCTGCTCGCCCTGCGCCAGCAGGCGATTCACCGCCCTGGCGCTCGCATTCACCCGCCGGGAGAGCGCGTACCCGAATCCCGCCGTGCCGCGCACTTCGCCGCTGGGTGGCGCCGAATCGCCCACGGCCTGCGCGGTCGCCGTGAAACGATCGTTCACTCGCACCACGTTGGCGCCGATCTGCAGCGCGAGCGTCCAACCGGAGAGATCATATGGCGGCTCCGGCGGCCCGCCGCGATACAGCCGGCGGTCCGGGTAGCGCTGCGGCTCCATGAGATTCATGACGAGGGGGCGGTACGCCTGCGCGGTGGGGACGATGTACGTCCCGGCCGGATACTCGGCGCCGCCCACCCGGAACGGCTGGGTGGCGCGTTGCACCTCCACCCCGCCGCGGCGGAACACGTTGACGAGATCACGCGCGGCGCTCGGATCCCACTGGCCCGCGGGCAGCAGATACGCGAACGGGTTGCCGCGCTCGCCCGCCTCGATGGCATCGCGCCCCATGCGCCACGCGTTGAACAGCGTCTCTTCGCGGTAGTTGGCCGCGAGATTCAACACGGCCAATGACGCTTCACGCATGTAGTTGATGGCGTCGCGAAACCGGGAGACGGGCGCCTTCCACGGATACGCGTAGAAGATGCTCGTGCCGTCGGTGCGGGGGACGTCTCCCTTGCGCGCCTCGATCGTCTCCGGCCATTGCGTGGTGTCGTAGCGGATCGGCGTGGGGAACGCGTGCGACGTCTCGGTGAGAATGCCGATCATGTTGTGGTAGTACGGCGCGAGCCGCATGCCGCCGTTCCACCACATGTCGTAGATCACCCGCGAGACGTACCCGGGCATGTGGAGCGACGCGTACCGGGCCGCCATCGCGGCACCCACCATGTTCACCCCGGCGGTCACGCCCGGGTGAATATCGGGGTTCACCGGGTCCGAGTACGGCGGGATCACGATCCGGGTGCGGGCGGGCCCGGTCTGGTGGTGGTTGTAGATGATCTGAGGATACCACTCGTGATAGAACACCTTCGAGGCGGCCCAGGTCTCGGGCTGCGTGATCATGAACCAGTCGCGGTTGTTGTCCGATCCCACGTACGGCTGGCCCAGGCGCGGCGGCTCCGTGACCTCGAACGGCGTTCCCTTATGCGCGCGATACCACGCCACGTCGCTGGCGGACGCCTCGGGGTTCATGTGCGGCATCATCAGGGCCACCACGTTGTCCCGGATCTTGCGCATCTCGGGGGAATCATCCGACGCGACCCGCCAGATCAGCTCGGGCATGAGCTGGCCCGTGGCGTACTCCTGATCATCCAGGCCGCCGTCAATCCAGACAACGGCACGGCCCTCCCGGGCGATCTGGCGCGCTTCGGCTTCCGGGATTCTGGCGCGCGACAGCCGCTCGCTGATGGAGCGCCAGCGCTCGAGCTGTCGCATGTTCGCTTCGCTCGAGATCGTGAGGAGGTACATGGGCTTGCCACGCGCGGATCGGCCGATCTCGCGCATCGCCACGCGGTCGGTGGCGGCGTCGAGCTTCCGGTAGTACGCGATCATCTGATCGTAATCGGCGAGCTGGTAATCTGCCCCCGGCTCGAATCCAAACGAATCGGCGGGGCGGGGAAGCTGCTGCGCGACTGCGGGCGCGCCGAGGACCGAGGCGACAATCGTGACGGCAATCGTGCGGAAGCTGTGGAGCGATCGCATGACGATGTTCCCGTGCTGAAGTGCGGCGGAGGGGTTGCGCAAGGAAGGTGCAGGGCGAGCCGGCGCCGGTCAACCGGCGGGCGAGACTCGCCGTTCAGCGAATCACACGCGGATCGAGCGAGCCCGGCAGTGGACCGCGGCACGCCGCCGCGTGGTCATGGCGTGGAGTGCAGACGGACGCCGCCTTGGCCCAAACCGATGGGCCAGCGGACCACGGTGGCCGTTCCCTGCACGGTCTCTTCCAGTCCGCGTTCGGATTTTGCCACGGTCGAGACGGGATAGGTCCAGGCGGGTCCCGCGGGCACCCAATCGAGGGGAAGCGCAGCGGTCGTGGACAGCTCGGTCGTGAACCAGGCGTTGCCCGGCAGGTCGCCCGTATCCCACTGGTAGTCCACCGCCACGATCCCCGCCGGCGAAAAGCGGACGACTTTGCTCTGAAGTTCGGTTGGGTGGCGAGGCCGGAGCGTGACCACCAGGGTGTCGCCTTCGTGCAGCCACTCCGCCGCGCATGGCGTGGCCGCCCAGGATCGCAACGGCGTGTACCGGCTCGCGGCGAACGCCTGCTCCGACACGTCCGTGGCAAGCACGCGGTCAATGAACAAGCCGCGTGCGTCCCGATCCACCGGTGGCAAGGATGCGGGACGGAGACGCTTTTCTATTTCGTGGATGCTCGGCGTCCCGGCGGAGGCCTCGCTGTCTCCGTCACCATGCGCGGAGCCCGGCTCGTGGTATTCCTCACGCCGGCGTGCGAGCACGTCGGCGTAGTTCACGCCGTCCGAGAATCTCGTATAGATCTCGATCCGACCGCCCCGGCGTGGACTCACGAGCGCAGCGAACTGGGCCGAATGCACCCACAGTTCGTCGTGTCCGTCATAGTCGAAGTCGAGGATCTCCACGCCCAGAGGCTCCTCGTGGCGCAGGGTCCCTTCAGCCGCGGCGAGTTCGCGCCACACCGCCGCGCGGAGGTGCGGCAGGTACAGGCCGCCGAACACGCCGTGCCAGTAGGCGTCGTTGCACTGTGCCCGCCCGATGGCTCGCCGGGCCCGGGGAGGATCGCCCCGTTCGCGGGCGAGTACCGACAGCCGGCACATCGTCTTGTGCATGCGATTCGCTTCCGGGTACTTGGCGAGGAAGTTCCGCCAATGCGCGCCGCGAAGCAGCGGCCCTTCGGTCCCCGCCATGCGGTGCTCCCCCAGCTCTCGCTCCAGGTGCTTGAGCCGCGTGGCCGCCGCCGGGAACAACGACCATGCCTCCATCTCGCGATACGAGGCCGTGGGGAGATACACGAGCCCCCCGCTCTCGACCTCGGCGAGCGCCTGCGCCGGCGTCACCAGACGTACGTCGCCGCGCCCCAGGAGATCGAGCAGCATGGTCAAGAACTGGCTGAGCCAGCCCCGCTCGTACACCCATGCCTTCGTGCCGGGCCAGCCGCCGAATTTTTCTCCGTCGTCGGCCAGCACCGCCAGCGGCAGGTCGCGCGACGCCAGCGAGCGGAAGTAGGCGGCGACCTCGCCCGGCGACTTGAACGGCACGAGGTACCGCAGTCGCTCGTCGATGGGAAACAGGGCGATGCTCCGGCCGTCGCTTTCCGTGCGGTAGGGGCGATGCAACTGGTCCCGCTCCAGGCCGCAGATCAAGAAATGCCGATCATCCACGAACGCGGCCGCCACACCGGCCTCCGCGAGATCGGCTGCCAGCTCCGGTTCCCAAACCCGCTCCGTGAGCCAGAGGGATGTGGCCTGCACGCCGAACAGCCGGCGCAGCGCGTCGCGCATCCAGCCGATCTGCTCCACCCGATCGCGCCGCGGCAGAGCCGCGAGGATCGGCTCGTCGAAGCCCGACAGCAACAGCTCGATCTTCCCGTCGGCGGCGAGCCTTCCCACCAGATCGAGGTAGCGGCGGTCGTGCGCTTCGAGCCATTCGAGCAGGGGCCCGGACACGTGCAGGGCAATGGGGAGCGCATCACGTTCGGCGAGCGCCTGGAGAAACGGCAGATAGACGTCGTCCACGTGCTGCTGGAACACGTGGTCGAAGTTGCCCACGGGCTGGTGCACGTGGATGCCGAACACGAAGCGCACGGCGCGCGTCGTCACGCGAAACCGAGGCGGTGGGCTACGTGCTCCAGCGCAGCGGCCCGATCGGCCGGGAGCGCAGCGCGAACCCGATAGAACTCCGTTTGAACGTCGAATGGCACCGGGTGGCCGAACAGCTCCAGAAGGTCGGCGAGGGCCTCCACTCGGACGTCGGCGTCGTTGCTGTCGTGACGGAGCTCGCTCACGGCCCCGCGAAGCGCGCGCTCTGCCGCGATGGCCGGCGGGGTGCCGGACGCCACGGCGTCGTGGGCCTCGCGGTCGAACCAGCGTTCCATCAACTCGGCCCGGAGGCGCGCCCGGAGGATCTCCTGAGAGCTTTCCGGCAAATCCGGCACGCCAAGCTCGTGGTCCGATCCGTCCGCACTGCGGACGATCACGGAGAGCCTACCCGGCGAGGCGCGCCGCGGCACACAGCGGAACGTTGCCGCGGCCCCGGTGCGGACGTGCCGCACGTCGCAAACGCCCTCGTGATGAGCGGCTGCCCATGCGGTGGGAACGGCCCGCGCGGGATCCAGTCCGAGTGCGGCAGCGAGCGCGGCCGCCGCAGCCACGCGAGCTGCGGGCGGGATCCGGGGTCTGGCCCATCGAAGGTAAATGTCCCGGCCGTTCCCCACGGTCGGATCGTTGCTCTCGGCATGCGACAGACGCTTGACGAGCGTGGGCTCCAGCGCGGCGCCACGAGGGCCGGCCAGCTCGATGGCCCTCGCGGCGTAGCGCAACACGATGAGGCTCTCGACGCCGCCGATGTCGTCGAAAAACCAGCCGCACGACGTGAACATCCGCAACGCATTCCGTTCCATCTCCAGGAGCTCCATTGCACGACCGAGCCCATCCGGCGGCCCGCGGAGCCACTCCCTGACAGCCGCCTGGGCCGTCACCGGATCGTGCAGCACCGCGCCGTATGCGTCCCGCGCGGCCCACGGATCCCCAAATATTGTGGTGCCTTCATCGTCGTAGACAGCGTGCAGCTCCCCGGCCAGCCAGTCCAGCGCCTCGCGCAGCACGGCGCGCCAGCCCTGATGTGTGGGCCGCTCGGGATGCGCGCGGCAGCCACAATCGGAGCGCCATCGCTCCACGCCGTGCGGGCAGCTCCAGCTGCTCGGCGCCACCAGCGTGACGGGCTCGGCCGGTGGATGCGTCGCGAGGAACGCGGAGAAGTTCTCGAGCCGTATGCCCGGGTGCGTTGCGAGGAGGTCGATCACGGCGGCGAGCGCCATTTCGCCGAAGCGATGATGGTGCCCGAAGGTCTCGCCATCCGTGGCCACGCTCACGAGCTGCCGCTGTCCCTCCACCAGGCGGTCCGCCCAGGCGCGCGCGTTCGACAGCAGGGGGCCGAAGGCCACGTCGTGAGAGATCGGCCCGTCGTAGCTGAACAACGCAATCCGCCGGCCGCCCGACGTCGTGTAGAGCCCCGGCGCCCCGGTCGGCGGGGCGCCGCGCACCTGGTGCGGCGCGAGCACAGTGAAGCGAATGCCCTCAGTTGCCAGCACGTCGAGGGTGGCGTCGTCCACGGCCGTTTCGGGCAGCCACATCCCGGTGGGTTCTCTTCCGAACCGCCGCCGGAAATCGGCGATGCCCCAGCGAACCTCGGTTTCCACGTCGCGGCGCCTCGCCAGCGGGAGGATCACGTGATGACCCGGCATGGCGATCGCGTTGCCGTACCCCGATCGGGCCGCGCTCGCCCGGTCGGCATCGAGCACGGCGCGGTAGGTATCCGGTGCGGCCCGCTCCAGCCACGCGAGCAACGTGGGGCCGAAATCGAAGCTCGTGTGCTCGAGCGTGTTCACGATGCGCGCGATGCGGCCGTCTCTCCCGATCATGCGCGCCGCCGTCACCGCGCGGTAGCACTCCCGCTCGATCCGCGTGTTCCAGTCGTGATACGGCGAGGCGCCGGGCTCGCGCGGGACCTCTTCAAGCCACGGGTCCTCTCGTGGTGGCTGATAATAGTGCCCGTGGATGACGACCGCCCGATCGGCCGTGGTCATGTCCGTGTGGAACGCTCCCCGTGCGACGGCGTGCCGTCCAGGACCTCCGCCACTGCCTCCAGTACGTCCGGGAACAGGCCATCGCGGTGGTCCACGTCGCGCGACAGAGCCAGGGCTGCCGCGCGCTCGTCGGCGGAGGCTTCCTGCCCGAGCCCGGCGATGAGACGGGCCGCGTCGGACGCATGGAGGTCGAACCGGCGCTCGGCGTAGTCGGTGACGAGCCCCGTCGAGATGATGAACTGCCAGTCGGAGCTTTGTGCGAGGAGAAGCTGCCGGGCGGCCGACGCCAGCACGGGGCGACGCGCGCCGTCGCGCAGCGCGTGCGGCGCCACTGTCCAAAACGCGTCTTCCAGCGGCCAGAGTCGCTCCCACGTCCACCGCGTGGCGTCGTTCAGCCACATGGTGTGGTCGCCGCGAGCACCCCACGATCCCTCCGCGAGACGAATGCGCCGGCCGGCGCGGCGCCGGGCGACGTGTATCGACGCCGTCGTCGGGTACACGGCTCCGTCCCTCAAGCGGCGGTACGTCTCGCCGAGGAAATGGACGCCCTCGAACCACCAGTGGCCGAACAGTTCCGTGTCAAACGGGGCAACGATCACCTGACCGGCCGCGCGCTCGTCCCGCGCGATCGTTTGGAGCAGTTGGGCGAAATGATCGGCGTGGAGCGACGCGCGATCGAACGCCGCCTTCGGGTCCCACGGCTGCTTGGCCCCCAGGTCGGTCCGCGGGCCGGTGACGCGCCACAGCTTGAGACCGCCGGGCCAGCGGATCTTATGGAACTCGAGGTACCACTCGTCGCCGGGATAGCCGTGGTCGCGGCTCCACACCTGCATGGAGGTGCGCGGGTCCCGCACGAAGGCCGTGACGGGCGGCGTTGGCGGTGACGACACCACGTACGACTGGTAGGGCGAGCGCTCCACGCGGCGCGCCCCGGGGCTGTCGGGGTCGTGGCGCGAAGCATCGAATCGCTCCGCCCCCAACGGCACGTCATGGTAGGCGCCAAGCGGCGTCCCGGCGGCCGCGAGATGCGCATCTACGAAGAAGAAAGAGAAACCGGCCGCGGCCACGTGCTCCTCGGTGCCGGGCCGGTCCACCCCCTGGCGGTCAGGCCGGTGCGACCAGGTCCCCCGGGGCCGGTAGGCACACTCGGGGAGCCAGCAGCCCGCCGGCGCCTGTCCGAACAGTCGTGTGTGTTCGCGGCGGCCCACCACCAGCTGCAACCGGACGCTCTCATCACGACCGAGCAGCGGCAGATAGCCGTGCGTGGCGCCGGAGCTGATCAGCTCGATGCGCCCGCGGCGGGCCAGATCTGCGAACGCGGTCACGAGGTCTCCCCCAAGCGCGCGATACACGTCGCGGAGTCGCGCGAGCCGCGCGCCCCAGAAGTCTGCCACCGGCACCAGATGGCCCTGATCCTGGGCCGCGAGTTCGACCGTGCCTCTCCGGCAGGCGTCGAGCCGGTGATCCAGGAAGTGCTCCATCTCGGCGCGGAAGGCGGGATGCGCCAGCTGGTTCGCCAGTACGGGGGTGATGCCGAGTGTGACCGGCGCCGGGACGTCTTCGGCTTCCAGCGCCGTGAGCTGTTCCAGCAAGGGCAGGTAGCTGTCCAGCGCGGCCTCACACAGCCAGTCGGAGCCGTGCGGCCAGCGCCCGTGATTGAGGACCCAGGGAAGATGGCTGTGGAGCGCGAGAACGAAATCCATGTGACTCCGCTTGCGACTCAGGCGGGGGCGGCGCGGCGCGCCATGGCGCGCCGATAGAGTTGATGGTACTCCACGGCCGACGGTCCCCAGCTGAAATCGCGGATCATGGCGCGGCGCATCATGGCCCTCCAGGCCCTGCGATTGGCGTAGGTCGCGATCGCCCGGTCCACGGCCGCGCGGAACGCCGCCGGGGTGTACTCGTCGAACATGAATCCGGTTTGTCCGTCCTCGACCGTGTCGGCCAGTCCGCCCACGCGCCGAACCACCGGCAGCGTGCCGTACATCTGTGCCCGCATCTGGGTCAGGCCGCAGGGCTCGTACAGGCAGGGCATCAGCAGCGCGTCTGCTCCAGCGAGCAGTCGGTGTTCGGCGTCGTCGGTGAACGTGAGCGGGACCGCGATGCGATCCGGTGCCTGGCGCGCCAGCGAGGCCAGGGCGCTCTCATAGCGGCCCTCCCCCCGGCCGAGGAACACGAACTGCGCCGGGGTCGAGAGCAGGAAATCATCTGCGATGATGAGGTCGATCCCCTTCTGTTCCACTAACCGCGCGCTCATCACGAATAACGGCACGGTCATGCCGCAGGAGAGCCCGTATTCCTTGAGCGTCGCCGCCTTGCACTCGGCCTTGCCGGTCACGCTCGTGGAATGAAAGGGCGCCGGCAACAGCGGATCCCGGCTCGGGTCCCAGGTGAGGTCGTCAATCCCGTTGCGGATACCGACGAACCGATCTCCCAGCTCCGCGAACGCGTCGTGCAACCCGAAGCCCCCGACGGCAGTCCGCAGCTCCGCGGCGTGAGTCGGGCTGACGGTCGTGGCGCAGTCACAGAACTTGAGGCCTCCCTTCAGGACGTTCGCTCGGCCGTACCACTCCATGACGTCGGGATGGTACAACGCCGGCGACAGCCCGATGTCGGGCAGGACGTCCGGAGGGAAGTGACCTTGAAACGCGCCGTTGTGCACCGTGAGCACGGTCCCGATGCGGTCAAAGGCGCTCTGGCCGGCGAGCAGCTGCCGGAGGTAGATGATCGAAAGCGCGGCGTGCCAATCGTGCGCGTGCAACACGCCGGCATTGGGGGCCACGATGGAGAGGGCCGCGAGCGCCGCGCGGCAGAAGAACGCGAACCGGCGGGCGCTGTCGGGGTAGTCGGCGCCCTCGCCGTAGATTCCCGCCCGGTCGAAATAGTGGGCGTTGTCCACGAAGAACACGGCGCACTGGGACTCGGACCCCGTGGCGCGGTACAACTGTGCGTACTCCACGCGCCCTGCGATGTCCACGGACAACGGTTGGGCCACCGGCACGAGGCTGGTGCGACGTTCGCGGACCTGCCGGTGTAGGGGGAGAATCACGGTGACGGGCAGCTTGGCGCCGGCCTGGAACTCTGCCAGCCCGCGCACCGCTTCGCCCAGGCCGCCGGTGCGCGCGAACGGCATGTATTCCGCGGTGAGATGCACGATCGTGGCGCCGCCCGGGAGCGGTTCGAGCGCACGGCGATGCGTCGCGCGCCGCCGCGTCCGCGCCGCGCGCTTCATCCGTCCGGCGGATCTCCCGGCGGCGGGTTGCCGCTCAGGATCGACAGGTAGTACTCGCGCACGTATCGCTGCACCATGGTTCGCGCCGTGAACCGCTGGCCCGCCTCGCGCATTGCGTGGCGCATCCGCTCCGCCCACTGGAGCGGCACCCCCCGCGCATCGCGGTCGAAGAACATCGGGACGATCTCGTTCTCGAGGAGCGTGTACAGATGGAGCGCGTCCTGCTCGTCCGCCTGGTCGGCGGGTGCGCGGGGAATGGCCCAACCGTTCCACCCGGTAAACCCCTCCGCCCACCATCCGTCGAGCGTGCCGAGCTGCGGAACCCCGTTCAGCGCCGCCTTCATGCCGCTCGTGCCGCTCGCTTCCATCGGGACACGCGGGACGTTAAGCCACAGATCCACGCTCTGCACCAGGCGGTGCTCCAGGTGCATCTCGTGATCCTCGAGAAACGCGATGCGTCCCTCGAAGCTCGGGTCCCGGGCGAACGAAAACACGCGCTGCAACATCCGTTTCCCGTGCTCGTCGGCGGGATGCGCCTTGCCGGCGAAGATGACCTGCACCGGCCTCCGAGGATTGACCAAGAGCTTGCGCAGCCGGTCCGGGTCTCGGAAGATCAAGTCGGCGCGCTTGTACGTGGCAAAGCGGCGCGCGAATCCAATCGTGAGCGCGCCCATCCCGAGGAGCACGCCACCGCTCACCAGCTGTCCGGGTTCGTGCTCTTGATTCCGCCAGCGCCGGCGCGCGTCTTCGCGAATGTACCCCAGCAGGCGCTGTTTGAGCCCGAGGTGGACGCTCCACAGGGCCGCTGGGTCAATCGTCAGCACCCGATCCCACAGTTCGGGATCGTCGCGGCGGTTCCCCCAGTCAGGGCCGAGGTGGGCGTCCAACAGCTCCATGATCGGATTCGCCATCCAGGTGGCGAGATGAACGCCGTTCGTGACGTGACGGACGGGAATGGCGGACACGTCCTTCTTGGGCCACAGGCGCTGCCAGATGCGCCGGGTTTCCTGGCCGTGCAGCGATGACACGCCGTTGACGTAGCCGGACAGCCTGATCGCGGCGGCCGTCATGTGGAACTGCCCGTCACCATCCGGCCCGCGGCCGAGCCGGAAGAACTCTTCACGTTGCACGCCAATCCCTTCCCAATAAGCACCGGCGCACGCCTCGATCTGGTCGCGGGTGAACACGTCATGCCCTGCGGCCACGGGCGTGTGCGTCGTGAAGATGGACGCGCTGCGCACGCGACGCACGGCCTCCTCGAACGGCACGCCCTCACCGATGTACTCCCGCAGCCGCTCGAACAGCATGAACGTGGCGTGGCCCTCATTGGCGTGCCATGCGCCGACCGAGATACCCAGCCTGCGCAGCAGGCGCACCCCGCCCACGCCCAGCACCCACTCCTGTCGCAGCCGCATCTCGGGGCCGCCCGAATACAGGCGCTGCGAGATCGTTCGGTCTTCGGGGTGGTTCTTCTCCAGGTTGGTGTCCAGCAGGTAGATGGGAATCGCGCCAACCAGGAGACGCCACGCCCCCACGTGCAGCGTTCGGCCACCGGTGAGGATCTCGACGAGGTAGGGGCTGCCGGATTGATCGAGCACCGGGACAATCGGGACGGTCGCAGGATTGATCGGTTCGTCAATACTCTCCTGCCACCCGTCGGGTCGCACCTTCTGATCGAAGTACCCCCGCTGGTACAGCAACCCCACGCCCACGAGCGGGATCCCCAGATCCGAGCACGCTTTGCAGTGGTCGCCGGCCAGCACACCGAGGCCACCCGAGTAGATCGGCACGGAGTTGTGCAGGCCGAATTCGGCGCAGAAGTACGCGATCGTCTTGTCTGCGTGCTCGGCGTGGCGCGTGCGGAACCAAGTGCCCTCGCGGGACAGCGCCTGCCGTAGCTCGTCCAGCACCCGTTCGTAGCGCGTGACCAGATGGGGATCGCCGGCGCACTCCACCAGGCGTGCGGGATCGGCTCGTTGCAGGAACTCCACCGCGTTGTGACGCGTCTGATGCCACAGGACCTCGTCAATGTCGCGGAACAGACGGCGCGCCTCCCGGTTCCAGCTCCACCAGAGGTTCGTCGCGATAATCCCGAGACCGGCGATGCGCTCGGGCAGATGGGGGACGAGATCTTCCGCCTGTGCCATGCTGGCAGCAAGGTAGCCCGGCGCCCGGCACACGCCAGTTGGTGAAGAGAAATTCACGCGCTGTTCGTGGCGGTACCGCGGGGAGTGGCGCAAATTTCTCCAGTGGAGTCAGCCCATGGTACGAGTAGGGGATTCATCAACACGGTGGAGCGGCGGCTTCTCGCTGGACGACGCGGCGCGCCTGTATCGCCGCACGCGGACCGGGACGGCGGCTCGTTGCCCGTCGTGCCGTCGCGTCATGCGGTCGCTGGTTTCCCAGGTGCCGGACGCACACGTCCGTATTCTCCACTGCGATCGCTGCCGGCGGAGCGTGGTGCTCGAGCAGGGCATGCAGGGCGGGGAAGGCGAGCAGTAACAGATTCTCCCGACACTGCACCTTCGTCTGCACGGCCCTGAGGTTGGGGGCCTTACTGTTGATTTTTCCGGGAATACCAGGTTTGTGCGGTGACGAGAGTTGTCCGGGCTCGCGTGCCATCGCGCTGGGAGGGAGGCGATGGCCCCGCTGCGCCGGCGCGCTCGCGGCGCGCCGGACTCGTTACCTCATGAACCACGCGGCGAGTCCCAGCGGAATCGCCACGTAGAGCACCAGATCGCGGATCAGGTAGGCAATCACAAACGCGATCAGCAGCGTTGGCCCGCGCTTGCGGAACAAGCCCTTCCACCCCAGTGCCCGCCGCTCGTGGCGCAGGGTCCGGAACCACCCCAAGAGCCGTCTGATCATCCGCCCGCTCCCGACATACACTCAAGAATAACTCGCGAAACCGATGTGGTCAGCAACCGGGTGTGGCGTTTCCGCCGTGCCCACCGATAGGTTTGGGGCGGGAGGAGTCGGCGTGGACATCAAGCAACTCAAAGACCAGGCCCGCGGGCTGGAGCAGCAGGGAAAGGTCGCGGAGGCGCTGGCCCTGTATCGCCAGGCGATTGATCAGCTCGACAGCACCACGCTGATCATTCGTGAGCTGCCGCTGTTCGTCAAAGTGGGCGATCTGTGCGCCAAGGTTGGCGACGCCGAGAGCGCCATCCGGCATTACGAGCAGGCGGCGGAATACTATGCCGACGATGGCGCCGTACAGAGCGTCGTGGCCCTGTGCGTCAAGGTCCTCCGCGTGGACATGCGGCGGACGATCGTCTACTTCCGGCTGGCTCGTCGGATGCTGGATCGCGGTCACGTGGAGCCCGCCCGCGCGGTGTTGCTCGATTTCGCCGAACGCTCCATGCAGCAGAAGCTGCTCGACTCGCTCAAGGGAGCTGCGGGTCGCCCGGCGCCGGAAGTTCAGGCGATCCTGCTTCGCGTGATCGAGGTCGGTGAGCGCAGCTTCAAGCTGCGCGAGGAACGACGGCCGGCCGCCGGGGAACCGCCGCGTCCCGCGCCGGCGCCCACGGCCGCGCCATCGGCGCAAGAGATACCGAGCGCCCCGCCGTCGGTTCCCAAGCCGTCCCAGCCGCCCGCTACTGCGGCACCACCGCCCTCGGCGCCCTCGCCCGCGTCACCATCGGCCGAACCGTTGGTCATCCAGTTTGGGGCGGAGTATCTGACGCCGGCGGCTGCGGACGCCACCGCGGAGCTCCATGCCCCTCCCATGAGCATCGCGCCACCGCCGGGATCCGTCTCGCCAACGGCGCCGCCGGTTACGGAGGCTACGCCGAGCGTGCCCACCGCTGCGCCGCCACCTGCGCCGCCTGCGCCGCCGCCTCCCCCGCCTCCGCCCCCACCGCCCGCAGCCGTCGTGCCGCCGGCCGACGAGATCCCTCGGGAGCCCGAGTTGATTGCGGCGGAACCCGCCCCCGCTCCGCCAAGTTGGGAGGTACCGGCTCCGGCCCCAAGCGAGCACCAACCGGTTGTCGAGCAGCCGATCGTTCCCACGCCGGCCGAGCGGGGCGAGCCTGCCGTCCTGGTTTCTGTACCGACGAGACCCAGCCCGAGCGCCGGTCGGTGGGTGGGTATCGGCGTCGCGGTGCTCGTGCTCGGGGTGGTTGGGTTGCTCGTCATGCGAGGCCGTGGCGCTGCGCCTGGAACGGATGTGGCTGTGGAGGCCGAGGAGCCGGGCTTTGCCCCGGTGTCCGAGCCGTTAGCACTGGAAGGACAGCCGGCGGAGTCCGTGGCCCGGCTCGAAGAACAGCCGTCAGCCTTCAGTCAGGACACCGTCGTTGCGCCACAGCAGGAAACCGCCACCACTCCAGCTGCCCCCGCTCCCACTCCCGCGCCAGAGCCCGCGGCCCCGGCGGGCTTCGTGCTCACACAGCCCACGGTCGTCATCTCGGGTCTGCCCGTCGAGAACGTGGCGGTCGTCTCGCCGGATGCCGGCGGCGGATACCAGGTGATGCAACGCCTCGACTCGGGCGATCGGGTGTACGTCACCGTCGCGCCGAGAGGTGGGCCGGCGGATACGTTGCTCGCCGGGCAGATTGTGGTCGCTCCGACTGACGATGGCGCGGTAGGTCAGACCGTGTTCAGCGATTACTTCGTCACGATTCACGGGCCCGTGGCCGTGGTCGTGGTAGAGTCGCTGCTCCGGCGGCTTGCGGTGGCCGTGCCCCCGGAGTGACGAGCGTGACGTGAGAGGGGAAGGTGGTGAGACGTGCCGGTCCCCGCTCTCACCTGACTTCTTAGCTCGTGCCCCTCACCGTTCCCGCCCGATCCGGTTTCGTTGTTCCGCCGCCTTTTCGACCAGCCGGCGGAGCTCCTGAATTGGCTGCGGGCTGTCATCCACCTGAAGCCGCAGGACCACGTCGTTGTTGAGCCACACCCCTCCGTCTTCCTTCACGATGAGCATCGCGGCGGACTGCATGCCGCGCCGGTCACCGCCGGCCGCCTGACCGGCTTCGAGCGCGGCGAGCAGGCGGAAGGAGAGATGTCCGGTGGTCTGCTCGAACGCCTGGACCATTTCGTCCACGACCTCGGGCCCCGCGAGAATGTTGCCCTGCGCGGAGCAGTACCGGCCGATCTTGTGTCCGGCCCACGCGCTGGCCTTTGGTCCGGTGTGCGTGGCTACCTCGCCTCTCGCGTTCATCACGGAGAACTGACGGCCGTCTTTTGACCACCGCTCAGGCTGCGGGTCCGGGTCGGCGGCGAGCACTCGGCGCACGACTTCGGCGGGGGACAGGCCTTGCCGCAGCAGCGCCAGCGCCTGCGGGCCGTAGCTTACGTCCACGATCGCCTGCGTTGCCACGACGCCGACGTTCGCCTCGCCCCAGATCACTCCATTGCCGACGGAGAACACGCGAGACTGCACCGCCACGCCCGCTTCGCCGGTGGTGGAATCGTACCCCACGATCGAAAATGTCGCGACAGGATCGCCCTGCTGGGCTCGAGCCGTCCCTGCCGCGCCCGCCGCAGCCGCGGCGAGAATCAGCGTTTGCACTATCATGTTCCGTCCTATTGTCTTCTGCCGCTTATCATGGCTCATCATCGCTGTCGTCGCCCATCATCGTCGGTCATCGCCGCCGCTACCACGCCACCACGTAACTATCCCCCACCGGACTCACGCCGCCCATGAGAACGCCCGAAGGCGAGATCATGATCGCCTTGACCCGGCCCACGCCGCGCGAATTCCGGATGTCCAGCTTGTGACCCAGAGCCGCGAGCCCTTCCTTCACATGCTGCGGAAGTGAGGCGGGCGTGAGCAATGTGCCCGCGTTTTCCTGCGGATAGTACGAGGAACGGAAGCTCTGGCTGATGACCGCGGGCTGTTCCAGCGCCTGCTGGACGCCCATCCCGAATTCCACCACGTTGAGGAAGTACTGGAGTTGCGTCTGCGGCTGCGTGTCCGCGCCGGGCGTGCCGAAGACCATGAACGGCTTCCCGTCCTTCATGGCGAGCGCCGGGTTGATGGTCTGGCGCGTGCGCTTCCCGGGTGCGACGACGTTGACGTCCTTCTCATTCGTCGAGAAATAGGCCATGCGATTGTTCAGGAAGTAGCCCGCACCCTCCACCACCATGCCGCTGCCGAACCCGGAAAGCAGACTGGACGTGATCGAGACCATGTTGCGGTCTTTGTCTATCACGGCGAGGTACGTGGTGAGCGCCAGCGCGGTGGCGTCGTCCCATTCACCCTGTCGCGGCGGCACGGGCTGCGGGACGCCGTACTGCGGTTCGGCCGTCACGCCTGCCCGCGGGTCTCCCGGCGGCGGCTCGCCTTCGATTGCGCGATTGGGGGCGATGAGCGCGCGTCGCACCGCGGCATACTCGTCGGACAGCATCTCCTGCATGGGGATCGGAGGAACGACGCGGGGATCACCGACGTAGGCATTTCGATCGGCGAAAGCGAGCTTCAACGCCTCGGTCACGACGTGCAGGTACGGCGCGCTATTGTGACCCATGTAGCGGAGGTTGAATCCCTCGAGGATCTGCAACGCCTGAAGCATGACGTGGCCCTGCGAGTTGGGCGGGCACTCGTACACCTCTATTCCTTTATAGTTGATGGAGATCGGCGCGTCTTCGTGCGCACGATAGTTCGCCCAATCGCTTTCGGCATGGATCCCGCCGTTGGCCCGGAGAAACTCCACCGAGGTCCTGGCGATCGATCCTCGATAGAACGGGTCTGCGCCGTTGGCGGCGAGCGTGCGGAGCGTCCGCGCCAGGTCGCGATTCACCAGGAGATCCCCTGCCACGAGCGGAGCCCCGTTCCTGAACCAGATCTTCGCGGTTGAGGGATACTGAGCCAGGAGGCGCTGAGCGGAGCGCAGTTGGCCGGCCAGCTCGTCGGTGATGGGGAATCCACCTTCGGCGATCTCGATGGCCGGGGCGAACACCTTCTCCCGGCCAATACGGCCGTACTTCTCGAGGGCCAGCATGGCGCCACCTACGGCGCCCGGAACCTCCACGGACAGCGCGCCGTCGCGCGGCATTCCGCCCTTGGAGCGATAGAACTCGAGGGTGGCAGCCATCGGAGCGGGACCGGTGCCGTTGATGAACTTCACTGCCCCGGTCTTCGCGTCATGGAAGAGGATGAACATGTCGGCGCCGAGGCCCGTCATGCCGGGCTCCACCTGCCCCTGCACGAGCCACGTCGCGATCGCCGCGTCAATGGCGTTCCCGCCCTCCTTGAGCACCCGGAGTCCTGCCTCGGACGCCAGCGGGTGCCCGGAGGCGACCATACCGTTCGTGCTCATGATCGTGGGGCGCCAGGGGGGTGGATTCTGGGCAGCTGCGCCGGCGGCCGCGACCGCCGTGACCAACCCTGCAAGCAGCGACACACGCTTCATCGTTGGACTCCTCCGGTTGACCCCGCCTTCAAGATCGTGACAGCCCTCACCGTCCTCGTTCAGTTCATTCCCGCTTGCGCCCTCACGTACTCGGCCGCCGCCCGATGCGTCGCCCACCACACGCCTCGCCGGGCGCGGATGTGATTGATCAAGCCTTCCAGGATGACGATCCGCGAGCGGTGGCCGATGTAGTGAGGGTGCATGGTGAGCAGGAACATCGTGCCTTCTTCGTACGCCCGGTCGAACTCGTCTATGTAGACCTGAAGTACCTCGCGCGGAGCGCTGTAGCGATCGCCCTGCGGGTTGAGCAAGGGCGCGTCGTCGAGGATCCACTCCACCGGCAGCTCCACGATGCCCGTGGGTTCGCCGTTGGCAAGCAACTCGTAGGGGCGATCGTCCGACATCAGCGAGCTTTCGTACACAAAGCCGAGGTCTCGAACGATGGCCAGCGTGTTGGGGCTGAAGTTCCACGACGGCGCACGGTACCCAACGGGACGTGAGCCCGTGAGCTTGGTGAGCGTGTCAATCGCCTGCACCAGCAACCGGCGTTCCACGTCGGCCGGTAGCGTGGTGTTCAGCTCGTGAATCCAGCCGTGCACGCCGAACTCGTGGCGCCCCGACCGTTTGATCACGTCCGCCATCGCGGGATTGAGCTGGAGGCTCACGGCAGGAATGAAAAACGTCGCGGGGATCTGGTGTTTGTCGAGCAAATCCACGACCCGCCGGAGCCCCACGCGCGCGCCGTACTCACCCTGGGAGAGGGCGCCAATCGTGGGTTCGCCGAAGCGGAGCGCGATGGTCTCGTTGTCCACGTCGAACGAGAGTAGCACGGCCACGCGCGAACCGTTGGGCCAGCCCGATGGCTGGAGGCTCCTGCCGGCCCGCACCGCGTTCACCGTCTCCCGCACGCGCACGGCGCTCCACTGCCAGCCGGGCTGGACGGCCGGTGGCGCTTCGTCCTCGTCATCATCGCATGCCGCGAGTGCAAGTGACGCCAGGATCGCGATCAGGGACTGACGTGTCAGCATTGCGGTTGTGCCTCGAGCGCGGGGTGGCAAGAAGATGGCGTTCGCGGCCCGCCAGCGCGAGTGAACGCCGGGGGGGAATGGACGCCTGAGCGTGCATCTCCTATGGTATTGGCGTGAGGGTCCCCACGGGTTGGAATCCGATCCGGGGTGCTGGTCCCCGATGGCCCGTCGTCGTCTCGATAATCGTCGGGGCAGCCCTGGGGGAAGCGGCAGCATCGTTTCTCCTTGCCCAGGGGCGAGCCACGTCCACACCGACGTTCTCGCGCGACATCGCGCCCGTGTTCTACCGGCAGTGCTCAGCGTGTCACCGGCCCGAGGGGCCGGCGCCTTTCAGCGTGCTGCGGTACGACGCAGTACGACCGTGGGCGAACGCGATCCTCGCCTCAATCGAGGCCAGGCGCATGCCTCCGTGGCTCCCCGAACCAGTTGTGCGGTTCATCGGAGAGCGGCGCCTCAGCGCGGAAGAACTCCGCCTGATTCGCCGCTGGGTCGAGGCGGGGGCGCCCGAGGGCGATCCAGCGGACCTGCCGCCTGCCCCGGAGTTCCC
The DNA here is from genome assembly GCA_035559715.1 of Gemmatimonadales bacterium. Taxonomy (GTDB): domain Bacteria; phylum Gemmatimonadota; class Gemmatimonadetes; order Gemmatimonadales; family GWC2-71-9; genus JACQHC01. The sequence continues at coordinate 18,836 of DATMAW010000089.1, forward strand.
AGCCGGATGGCAGTTGGGCCAGCCCGATCTCGTGGTGACGCTGCCGTCCTACACGGCGCCGGCCGGCGAGCGGGACCGCTACCGGAATCTGGTGGCGCCGATCCCGGTCTTCAGTGTGCGTCACGTGAAGGCGGTGGAACTCAGGCCGGGCGCGGGCGTGCATCATGCCACGATGCTGCTCGATACCACGGCCACCTCGCGCGACCTCGATGCCGCTGACGCCGAACCGGGGTTCGATGGTATGGACCTTCAGAGCGCGGCGTTTCATCCTGCCGGATTCTTCGTTGGCTGGACGCCCGGGCGGATTGCCACGCCAGGAGTGGACAGTCTCGCATGGAGACTGTCGCCCGGGACGGACCTCGTGCTCCAGGTGCACCTGCCGGCACACGGCGCGCCGCTCACCATCACGCCGCAGGTGGGGCTTCACTTTGCGCAGGCCCCGCCCGCGCGATCGCCGGTCGTCATCATGCTTGGCTCGCGAGACATCGACATTCCGCCCGCGCGGTCGGACTACACCGTCTCGGATACGTACCTGCTGCCCGTAGACGTGGAAGTGCTGAGCCTGTACCCCCACGCGCATTATCTGGGAAAGGAATTGGAGGGGTTTGCGACCTTGCCCGGGGGCCGCAAGCGGTGGCTGATTCACATCAAGGACTGGAACTTCAACTGGCAGGACGAGTATCGCCTTGCTGAGCCGATCTTCGTACCTCGCGGCTCCACGCTCACGATGCGATGGCGCTACGATAACTCGGCGGACAATCCTCGGAACCCCACGCGGCCGCCGCGCCGCGTGTTGTACGGGCCGCGCTCGGTGGACGAGATGGGTGATCTCGTGATTCAGGTCTTGCCGCACACGGCCGAAGATGCCGCCGCTCTGGAGCGAGACGTACGGTGGAAATACCTTGCGGACCGAACTGACTGGGATGCGCGGCGGGCGTATCGCCGGGGCCTCGAACTGGCCGCGCGGGGCCGTCATGCCGAGGCCGTTGAGCAGTATCGCGAGGCGTTGCTGAACCGGCCGAGCGTGGATGTTCACATTGCATTGGCCGAAGCGTTGCTGGCGCAGGGAGACACCGCCGCCGCTGTGCTTCACATCGAGCAGGCCGCGCGGCTGGCGCAAAGCGCAGGGCAATCGGCCCTCGTGACTGAGTTGCGGCGGCGGCTGCAGCGCCTCCGGGGCCGGGCCTAGGCCGCCAGTGGATGGGTCACCGCATATGACGGGAGGAGAAAAGATGCTTCGAGCGATGGCTCTCGGGATGGTCGTGTTGCTGTGGGCGAACGGCCGCGCAGTGGCGCAGCATCAGCATGAGGCCTCTCCGTACGCCGGCCTCGAATCGCGCGAGATCAAGGCGCTGTCGGCCGAGCAGGTGGCCCAGTACCTGTCGGGTGAGGGCATGGGGTTTGCCTTGGCCGCCGAGCTGAACCATTACCCCGGTCCCAGGCACACGCTGGACCTCGCCACGGCGCTCGAGCTCAGCACGGAGCAGTTGGCCGAGGTGACGCGCATTCGAGACGCAATGCAGGCGGACGCGCGCCGCCTTGGCGAGTGGATCGTCGGGCGCGAGCGCGCGCTCGATCAGGCGTTCGGGGGTGGCGGGATCGACGAGGCTACACTGCGCGCTCGTGTGGACGAGGTCGCCCGCCTTCAGGCCGAGCTACGCTACGTTCATCTCCGGGCGCACATTGCCGTGCGGCGTGTGCTCACGCCGGTGCAAGTGCGGCGGTACGACGAGCTGCGCGGCTACCAGCCCGCATCGCCTCATTGATGGCGAGGAGCCTCTCGATGTAGCGCCGGATGTCACCGCCGGCCTCCGAGAAGGCTTCTCGGACCGCGGGCGTGTCGAGTGACGTCCAGCGGGCGTCCGCCTGAAGCCATACCCCGGGTTCCGTGTCCACGACGCCGCACGCAAGCGGCCGCCACCCCAGAGCGGCGGCTGCGGTCTGAAAAGCGGCGACAGTCGCTGCCGGCACCGTAAACAACAGCTCGAACTCCCCGTGCGGCCCCGCGAGCATGACCCACGGCGGCAAGCGCGCCGCGCGGCTGGCGGTGATTGCGGGAAGGCCCAGCAGCTCGCTGACCGGCCGCTTGAGTACGAAGCCCACGCCATTCAGCCGCGCCAGCTCGTCAAGGGCGGGGATCACGCCGTCGCTCGTATCCATGCAGCAACTCGCGAAACGGCGGAGGATCTGCCCTTCTTGAATTCGCGGTTGTGGTCGGAAACTCAGGGGAGCGCCATTCGACTGCACGAGGCGGTCAAGTGCGAACGCCCCCCCGAGCCCGAGCGGGCCGGAGGCGAACAGCACGTCACCCGGCCTGGCACCGCGGCGAGTCAGGGGCACGCCGTCCGTCACGAGGCCCACCGCGCAAGCCCCCATGTGGAGCCGCGCTCCGCGGTTCGTGTCTCCACCCAGCACGGGGAGACCGGAGGCTGTGGACGCATCGTGCAGGCCGCGCTGCAGCTGTCGGAGGTCGCCGTCACTCATTCCGGCTGGCAGAGTCTGGCTGAGGAGAATCCCGAGCGGCGCGGCTCCCACGGCCGCGAGATCGCTCGCGTTGACCAGAACCGTCATCCAGCCGATCAGATACGGATCGGCGTACAAGCCGGTCTCGATCTCCTCCGAGATGGTGTCCGTCGTAATCGCCAGGATGGTCCCGGTGCCCGGAAGACGAACCAGCTCGGCGTCGCTTTCGTGACGGGCGTTCGTCTGGAGCGGCGAGCGAAGGAATCCCCGAGCCAGGGCGTCAATGAACGCCACTTCGGACGGACGTCCGGGCCCGGGGGTCATGCGCAGATCCTCAGGCAGGCAGGCCGAATGGAGAACCACGCTCGCCGGGCAGTCACGATCTCACCGTCCACTTCGATCGAGAACTCCGTGTCCCCTTCCAGCGCCAGGCGCGTGGCGCGCCAGGATCGTGTGCCTCTCCGGCCCGTGAACCGGCCGCGTGCGAGGCCGAGGAATGCGCGCAGCAGCCCCGGCAGCCGCTGTGCTTCGAGCAGGTGCACGTGTAATGCCCCGCCTGCCGGCTCGTGCGGGGAGTCGTAACGCAACGATCCGGCAACGTTGGGGTTCTTCAGCACGCCGAGATTCGAGACGCGGATGGTGAGAGGGGGTAACGCGTCGATGCGGAGCGTGACCGGACGCGGCCTGTGCTGCAATAGCGCGCGCACTGCCGCGTACAGAATGGCCATGCGCGGGGACACTCGTTTCAGCCACCGCAATGCGGCGTCAGGAGCGTTGAATCGTTCGTTGCCCTCGGCCGTGACGCCGATGCTTGCGTTGTTGATCCACCAGCGCCGGCGAACGACGCCGTGCGAGTCCATGTAGAGTAACACGCCGACGTCGTGTGCCACGGCCCGGTCGAAGTCCAATCGGCCGGGGAGTGCGGCGCCCGTCCCGTTGTGGGACGGCTTATGGAAGTCGTTACTCGAGCCAAGTCCCACCGCGCCGAGCGTTACGCGATGCAGCGTGTCCGGCGCTGCGGTGTCGAGTAAGGCGTTGATGAGCAGGTGGACGGTGCCGTCGCCACCCGCTGCGACGAACTGCCGCTCCCCGTCCCGAACGGCGGCCGCCACGATCGCGCTCATGGAATCGGCGTGCGCAAGGTGTTGCAGCGTGAATGAGCCCAGTCGCGTGGCGAGCGCGTGCGTCGCGCGGTCCCAGCGCGCGGCGGCGCGACCACCGCCGGCGGCGGGATTGAGCAGCACGAGCATCAGATCTGACTCCGCTCGGGGCGGCGCGCCATCGCAATGGCGAACGCCGCGTAAAACGCGAGCAGGACGAACGTCCACGGCGGGCGGTGCCGAACGGCGACGCTCGCCAGGAGCAAGACGTATGCGTGCACGACCGCGACGATGGCCGGATAGGCGGTCGCCTCGGAGCGCACGTTGTGAAGTCGAACCTGCCCCACTGCCGCGGCTACCATCCCGGCGCCGAGCAGCGCCAGCGCGGGTGCGTGGGTGGCGAGTGTGTTTCCGGTGATGCCCGGGAGCGTGGCCAGGACCGCCGCCGCGACGGCGAGGAGCGCGAACACGTCGCTGGTGAGTGTTGATACCCGCAGGCCGAACACGACGGGCAGCGTGTGATATCCCGTTGCGCGGTCGGCGGACACGTCCTTGAAGTAGCCCGAGAGAACGAAGTTGGCATACCCGAAGAAGGCGAGCGCTCCCACAACGAGCACGTCGGTCGAAACCGCAGACAGTCCGCTGCGCGTCCCGGCCGCGCCCGCGGCCACCAGGCAGCCCATCACCACCAGTAACGCCACGATCCAGGCGTTGTAGAATGGACCGGCCCACCAGCGCCGCTTGAAGTAGGTGTACGAAGCCAGTCCGGCCACGGTCAGGAAAGCGAGCAGCGCGTTGAGGGGATGGAAGAGGATCAGCGTGACGCCGCAGAAGACCAGGCCGCCGGCGCTTACCGCAAGCACCTGGCCGCGACTCACGCGCCCCTGAACCAGCGGTCGGTAGGGAGCGGAGAGGGAATCTGTGTCGAGCTGAAAGCAGTCTGTGACGGCCTGGCCGAACCCGTAGGAGAGGAAAAAGGCCGACCCCGCGACCAGGGCGTCGAATGCGCCTATCGCAGGACCCAGCGCCATCCCGGCGATCCCCGTGATTCCGGAGACGAACAGCAGGTATGGCCGCATGGTGACACCGTACGACCGCGCGAACTCGACTGAGAGCACGCGAGTCACGCCACGCTCCACAACTTCCAGCCCGTTCGAAGGCCAAGCGCGCCGCCCGCGATACAGCACGCGTTGGCCGCGAGCTCGATCAGTCCTGCACCCGTAAGTGGCCAGTACCAGCCAATCCTGGCGTAGAACGTGAGATCCAGAACGCCGAGGTTGAGCGTCATGGCCGCCGCGGTCACGAGGAGAAACGGTCCTGTCCGGTGACCTGAGACCAGCGCCCGGCTCGCGAGAAACAGCAGGGCTGCCAGGAGCGCGTCGGCGATCGGAAAGGCCGACTCGTAAACGGTCGTGAGGCCGTCGTGACCGATCATGCCGGCGTCGGTGAAGAAGACGACCCAATACAGCACGATCAGGGCGCCACCCAGGAGCGTGACCCAGCCCATCAGTCTGGCCTGGCGTTCAATCGGCATACCGTTCACCAGCACTCCTTCTTGCGTTGCGGCTGCAATGTCGGCCGGCTCCGTCAAGCTGACGTCAAGCCACGGAGCTTGACGGTGGCTTGACGCGCAGGCCGGACACTGCACGCCGTACGCTTGCTGGAGGCAACGATGTCTCTCCCGGCCGTGCTCATTCGACTCGTGGCTCCGATCATCCGGCTCACGCTGGCGCTTCGGCGGTGGCGCGTGGCGTATGCGGCTTGATGGCGCGCGGGTGGTCGTGACGGGCGCGTCGTCCGGCATCGGACGCGCGATCGCCGAGGCCGTTGCCGATCACGGCGGCCGGCTGTTGCTCGCCGCGCGCCGCGCGGGGCCGCTCAACGACGTCGCGGGCGAGATCGCAGGCCGACATCCCGGGATCCCGCGGCCCGCGGTGATCGCCCTGGACGTGGCCGATCCCGAGAGTGGCGCGGCGTTGTGGCGCGGGGCGCACGCCGCGTTTGGCGGGCTCGACGTGCTGATCAACAACGCCGGAATCAGTGTGTACGGCGACACGCTGGCGTCGTCAGTGGAGGACTTCCGTCGCGTGCTCGCCGTGAATGTCCTGGGCCCGGTCAGTGCCATGCTGGCGGCGATGCCGCACATGGTTCGCCAGGAATCCGGCGTGATCGTCAACGTCGCTTCGGTGGCCGCGCTTCACGGCGTTCCGTTCCTTGCGGCGTATGCGGCGAGCAAGGCCGCGCTCGCCTCGGTAACACAGACCCTCCGGGGCGAGCTGGCCGGCAGTGGCGTGCGGCTCATCTGCGTGTACCCCGGCTACACGCGCACCCCGATTTTTGGGAAGGAAAAACGGCTCGGCGGTGCGCGTC
>DATMAW010000090.1:0-5193 GCA_035559715.1 Gemmatimonadales bacterium
CCCGCCTGCCCCTTCCGCCGCGAGAGCACTCATGTCCACCGCCAGGAAGCTGGCTCCCAGGCTCTCCACCTGCTCCTTCGCCGCAGGCCGAACGTCGAACGCCTGCACTACGGCACCCAGTCTGCGGGCGGTGGCGATGGCCTGGAGTCCCGCCACCCCTGCCCCGAGCACCAGGACCCGGGCGGGAGGAATGGTGCCGGCCGCCGTCGTCAGCATGGGGAAAAACCGCCCGCTCGCTGCCGCGGCCAACAGCACGGCCTTGTAGCCGGCGACCGTGCTCATGGACGAGAGCACGTCCATGGATTGCGCTCGGGTGATCCGAGGCAGCGCGTCCAGGCTGAACGCGGTCACACGGCGGCGCACGAGCTCCTCGACCAGTGACCGGTTGGTCTGCGGCCGCAACACGCCGATCAACACCGCGCCCTCGCGCAGGCGTTCGACCTCGTCACGGCCGGGTGGTTGCACGGTCACCATGACGTCGGCGCCAGACCACAGCGCGGCGGCGTCGGGCACGACTTCGGCGCCGGACGATCGGAAGGCGTCGTCGGGGTAGCCCGCCGCGAGACCCGCCTCTCGTTCCACGCGGACGGTGAGCTGCGCCCCCGTCAGGCGTTTGACCGAGTCCGGAACCAGGGCGACACGCTGCTCGCCCGGTACCCGCTCCTTGGGAACTGCTACAATCACGACGTCACGCTCCGGCTGATGGGATGGACCAGCGATTTCAGAGTTGAGACCTACCGCGGGCGCCAATCACTATGCATGAGACATATGTGAAGCGGAGCTTAGTGATCGCTCACCGACCGCGTTCAGTATAGTCAATCAGCGCGATCAATGACGGTGGAACCCGTCCCGCCTGGAACACCTCACGTTCGGGCAGAAGCAACGTCTGAGGCCGTGGGCCCGGCCCCCCGAACGGCCCCTGCGCGCCAGCGGGCCCGTCGGCTCCGGCCGCGCCGTTGGCGCCGGGCTGGCAGCGCCTGCTTGGGTCGGACGTGTCCGCCGCACCCCCTCTGCCTCCTGCTCCACCCTTCCCACCGCGCCCGCCCGGCCCACCCTCGCCACCGAGGCTTCGCCCTTCGACCAACCCCACGAGGAACGGCTCCTCCTGCGGACCAATGATCGTGACGCGCCCACCACGCCCACCGGCGGCACCCGGACCACCCGCGCCGCCGCGTCCACCAGGCCCCCCGGGCGCCCCCGGGCACCCCGCTGCTCCGGCCGCTCCGTCTGCACCCCGCGTTCCGTCCATACCCCGGCCCCCTCGACCGCCCCGCGTCTCCACAATGAGCCAGTCCGCCGGTGGGACGGTTGAGGCATCGGCCAGCACGAAGAACGGCGGCGCCTGCCCCACCTCGACCGCCGCTACGACCAGGCGATCGTAAAACGGCGATCGGAGAATCCGGAGACGCACGGTGATGTCCGGGCCATCTTCGCCGGAAACGCTCTGATCGCCGGAGCGACCGGCGAACCCGAAGGCATGCGGCAGGCAGTGATACGACGGGGCCAGCGTGGCGAACGCGTTCACCGACGGCTTGGCCTTGAAGAACGCGCTGAGCCGGAACCCGTTCATGGCGCTGGCCAGCGGGTCGGGAAGCGCGCTCCAGTTTCCGTCTTCCAGCGACACGGCTTCCGGACTCGTCCGGTTCAAGAACACGACGTGAAGCCGCGGCGGCCGGTTCTTGTCGTACCGCGTCTCGAACGGCACGACGGTGCTGTCGTTCAGCACGGCCTCGTAGCTTGCCCGAATCACTTCACCCGGGCAGGCCTGGTCACTGGCCGGGACGATCCGAATCTGCCGCAGCCGTGCGACCAGCGTGGGATCAGGGGCGAAATCGGGAGGGGGCTTGTGGGAGCACGCGGGGATCAACGCCGCCACGCATGCCACCATGAGCCCGGCCCGCTGTGGGCGCGCTACGATACCCATCCGGCCCATGCCGCCGCTCTCGTCATCCCCCCCTCGTGTGCATCTCGCGATGTGGGTCCTCCCGGAGCGCCGTGAGCTGATACAGCACGCCGCGCTGCGGCGCAGCGAGCCGCTCCTCCGCACCGCGATCCGTCCGCGCCCGCCAGCTGTCGGCGATGGCCAACGCCATCTGGTCGTCGGACGCCCCGGAGCGGAGCAACGCCCGGAGGTCCAGGCCGTCTTCGGCGTACAGGCAGCGGAAGAACATGCCGTCCGCAGTCAAGCGCGCGCGATCGCACGTGCGACAGAACGGCTCCGTCGTGGACGCGATGATACCGAACGTGGTTCCGTCGGGCAACACAAATGCGTCCGCGGGCGCCGCCGGGTCTTTCGCGCGGACGAGTGGCTCCGGCCGGCCGAATCGCCGCGCGAGAATCTCCAGGATCTCTCGACGCGAAACGACCAGGTCTGGGCTCCAGCCGGTCGCCCCACCCACGTCCATGTATTCGATGAACCGAACCTCCGCGTCGTGCGCGCGTCCGTACTCGACGAGGTCGCACACCTCGTCGTCGTTGAATCCGCGGATTACAACGGTGTTCAGCTTCAGCGGCGCAAACCCGGCCGCCCGCGCCGTTTCGATCCCGAGCAGCACGTCGGCGTGCCGATCGCTCCTGGCGAACGCGCGAAACCGCTCCGGCTGGAGCGTGTCGAGACTCACCGTGACCCGGCGCAGGCCGGCTTCCCGCAATCGCGGCGCGATCCGCGACAAGAGGACGCCGTTCGTGGTGAGCGCGAGGTCGCGAATCTCCCGCCGGGCCGCCAGCAGCCGGACGAGCTGCTCCAGCTGTTGGCGCAGCAACGGCTCTCCGCCCGTCAGCCGGACCTTTTTCACGCCCAACGAGGCAAACACGCCGACCAGGCGGTCGGCCTCTTCGAAGGTCAAGATGGAATTTCGCGGCAACCAGACGTACTCATCGCCCGGCATGCAGTATCGGCAGCGGAGGTTGCAGCGATCCGTGACCGACAGTCGGAGGCTCGTGAGGGGGCGACCCAGGCGGTCGGCGATCATAGCGGGAAACAAAATAGCGCCTTTAGTCCTGAGCTGTTACGCGGCCGGGCAAGGCGCTGCAAATTCGCCGCGGGGCTTTCGCCCTATGCTGCCGAGTTCGTTGTCCTTGAGTATGATACCGTGCTGCTCACCTTCCATCAAGAGCGATTCTCTATGCACCTCCTGGCGTTCGCCGCATCCGTCCGCACGGGCTCTTACAACCGCGCGCTGATCAGGCTGGCGGCACAGCACGCCGCGGAACTGGGGGCAACGGTTGACCTCGCGGACTTCCGCGAGTTCGACATGCCGCTGTTCGACGCGGATCTCGAAGCGCAGAGCGGCGTGCCTGCCGGCGGTTTGGAACTCGCGTTGCGCATCACAAGAAACCAGGGCCTGATGATCGCGACGCCGGAATACAATTTCTCCATGCCCGGCACGCTGAAGAACGCGATTGACTGGGTGTCGCGCATCAGGCCCTCTCCGTTCACGGGGAAAAGTTGCCTGTTGCTGTCCGCTTCACGATCGCGGGTGGGCGGCCAACGAGGCCTGCTCGCGACCCGCGTCCCGCTCGAGTCGTTGGGCGTATTCGTCTACCCGGAGTCGTTTTCGGTGCCGCAGGCTCCGGAGGCCTTCGCCGCTGACGGATCCTTGCGTGATCCCGCCCTTGGCGAGCGATTGCGACGGGTCGTCGCCGCCTACCTCCGCGCGGCTTCGGCGTGGGCGAGCCTTCAAGCCGAGGAGCCTGCCCGAGCCTCGCGCAGCCAGTGATGCTCGTCACACGGTGCCCTCCGGAGCGCCGGGAACTGCCGCCCGATGGGACGCTCGAGGCACGACCATGGCAACGGCGGGTACCGCGATGGCGGGGGCGCATTCCCGCCGCCCACAACGGGTTGCGTCGCCGAGTCCAATCTGCAATTGTTCAATGGCACGCTTCTGGCTCCACCTGTCGGTGGAGCTAAGGACCAACGCGGAGGTGTTATGACCGGTTGTGTCGAGAGTGGTCCACGCACGCTCGAACGCGACATCGAGACGACGATCGAGGCTTTGTCACGCGCCGCAGAAGACCTGTTGCGGCAGGCGAATGCCGAGGACTCCGTGTCGGTCGAAGCCGAGGGCGGTGAGGTGCGAGCCACCATCCCGCTCCATTTCCCCGACGGCATCGGTGAAGGACTGATCATCGCAGAGCTGTTCCGCTACCACGACAGCGTGCGGCTCGACGTGCATATCGAGCACAACCGCCGGTTCGCCGCGCCGCTCGGCGGCGCACCGGGGCGGCGTTGCTTCTTCAACGATTTCGAGGCTTCGATCACGCTGCCGCCGGGGACCACCGACCTGCCGGCCAAGTTCTGTCGCAACACGTTGATCGGCATCGCGGCAGCGCGAGAAGGCGTGCAGCGCCACAACCGCCAATTCGCGCAGCCCTGGCACCAGGTGACGGTCGTCGCGGGCTGACCGACGCGGAGCGGACGATCAAGCGGGCCGGAGGGCTGAGACCCTACCGCCCACTCACGGCTTGATCGGCTCCCTCCCCACCATTCCCTGCGGACGCTCCGGCCGGCGGGAGCCGCACGCTCAGCGCACCGAAGGGCGCCTCAGGATCCAACGTGTACCTGGCGTCAACGATGTGAACCACCGGGGCGGATTCCCGGCCCGTCGCAATGAAGAACGGAAACCGAGCCCACGTGAGGAATGCTGCGCCTTCCCGCGTCGCCATCGCCCGGCGCGCCGCCGGATGCTGCGCGTTCTTGTCCACGCTCCCGCCCCACACGAGACGGGGCTCGGCGAGCCAACGATAGCGGCCAATGCGGTATCGGTCGCCGTCGTCCAGGATCACGCGCCGTTCGAGCGCGTTCACCGGAACCGGCGAGATGAGAATCCGCGCCACCGCCCCACCGGACGCTGCGGCGCGCTGGCGCACGTCGCCGCGCGCCGCCCACGAACCGATCCCCATGGCGAGGATGTAGCCGGTCACGATCGCCAGGGCGAGGCCGGCGGGCTTCCCTCGTCCCAGGCGACGAGCGAGCACCACGCCCCCGGCGAGCATGGCCCAGACCCACGGATCCACGATGAACAGCGTGTCGCCGTAGAACCATCGCCCGCTGAACGGCGACAACCATCGCATCCCGTAGGTATTGAGCGTGTCCAGCAGCGGATGCGTCCACACCGACAAATACGAGAGCAGGGCAACCTGCGCGAAGTCCAGGCGGTCGCGCCGTCGAAGCGGCGGGAGCCGACGCACCCC
>DATMAW010000091.1:0-33629 GCA_035559715.1 Gemmatimonadales bacterium
TCTTTCCGCTGCGAATCCAGTAATACCCGCCGGCGAGGGCCGGTCCCGCTGGCGCGTCGACGGCTGAGACGCGATCCCCGTTCACGTACAACCCACCCTGCTGGATCAGCCGACGCGCCTCGCCTTTCGACGCAACCACGCCGGCTCCCGCCACCAGATCAACCACAGGCGTGCGCTCGCCGGCTCCGGGCGGCAGGGCGGCGCTCGGTAACTCCGCGGAGAGAAGCCGCCAGACCTCGGGGGATGCGCTCCTTGGGTCCAGTTCGCCAAACACGATCTTGGACGCCTGCACCGCCCGTTCGCGCGCCGGCCGTCCGTGGACGCGCTCGGTCAGCTCCGCCGCCAGTTCCGCGTGGGGGACGCGGGCGCCGGGATTCGCGGCGTGCCGCTGCATCGCCTCCGCGATCTCCTCGCGCGAACGGAACGTGAACGCGCGCAGGCAGGCCTCCACGTCGCGGTCGTCCGTGTTAAGCCAGAACTGGTAGAAGCGATACGGCGACGTCATGTCCGGATCGAGCCACAAGGCCCCCGCCTCGGTCTTGCCGAACTTGGCTCCGGTCGCGGTCGTGAACAGCGGTGCGGCGAGGCCATGCGCGTCGCCGCCCGTCACGCGCCGGATCAGCTCGATCCCCGCCGTGATGTTGCCCCACTGATCCGATCCGCCGAGCTGCAGCTCACAGTGCCTGGTGCGATAGAGGTGCAGGAAATCGTACGCCTGCAGCAACATGTAACTGAACTCGGTGTAGGAGATCCCCGATTCGAGGCGGCTCCTCACGGACTCCTTCTGCAGCATGTACGACAGCGTAAAGTGTTTCCCCACGTCGCGCAGAAACGGAATCAACTCGAGCGGGCGCAGCCAGTCGGCATTGTTCACCAGCTCGGCGCCATGAGGGCCCGGCGTGAAATCGAGAAACCGTTCGAGCTGGCGGCGCTGCAGTGCCGCGTGCTCGGCCACCTGCTCCGGCGAGAGCAACGGGCGTTCGTCGCGCTTCCCGCTGGGGTCGCCGATCATCCCCGTCCCCGCTCCCACAACCACGATGGGCTTGCCTCCGGCCCGCTGCAGATGCGCCAGCAACATGATCGGGACCAGATTGCCGACTTGAAGGCTGCGGGCCGTTGGGTCAAAGCCCACGTAGCCCGTGATCGGCCCCTTGCGCAGACGCCCGGCCAGATCGGGCGTCTGGTCATGCAGCAGACCGCGCCAGGCGAGTTCTTCGAGGAGCGAGACCATGGCGTGGCAGGTTACGGAGTGGGGGGGTCGGTGGCAAGCGCCGCGGGGCCCGGCTACGTTTCGATTGGAACCTCCGAATGACCGCGCCGCGCCCCTTCCGCCGCACCGCCCGCCGCCTGTGCGTGCGGGCTCTCCGTCTGTGGCGGCGCCCGGGCGTCCGCCGCGCAACGCTGCTCGGCGCCCTCGTCGTCACGGGATTCGGCTCCGGCCTCGCCTACGGGTCCTGGACCAGGGCCTGCGCCGGCGGCGCGTGCCCCTCGATCGGCGTGCTGGACGAATACCGGCCGCAACAGGCGGCAAAGGTCTACGCCGCCGACGGGCGACTCATCACCGACCTGGGCGAGCAGCGCCGCACCGTGCTCCGAGTGGATGAGATCGCTCCAGCGCTGCGCGCGGCGTTCCTCGCGATCGAGGACAAACGGTTCTACGAACACAACGGAATCGACTACCGCCGCGTGCTGGGAGCCGCCTGGGCCGACCTGCGGGCCCTCGGCTGGGTGCAGGGATTCTCCACCATCACGATGCAGCTCGCGCGCAACGTCTGGACGGAGCGCATCGGATTCGAGAAGGCATTGCGCCGCAAGATCCGAGAGGTCCGCGTGGCGCTGGAGCTCGAGCGCACCTACTCCAAAGACCGCATTCTCGAGCTGTACCTCAATCAGATCCTGTTTGGCGGCAACCTGTACGGCGTGGAGGCCGCGGCCCAGGCGTACTTCGGCAAGTCGGCCCGCGACGTGAACGTGGCCGAAGCCGCGTTGCTCGCGGGCATCGCCAATCGCCCGGGGCGGTACAACCCGCGCCGCTACCCCGATCGCGCGGTCCGCCGGCGCAACCTCGTGCTGAACCACATGCGGGAGGCGGGCTACATCTCCCGCGATGAGGCCGAGCGGTGGAAGACGTATCCGCTGCTGCTAAGTTCCCGTCAGGACTTCGGCGAGGTGGCGCCCTACTTCGTGGAGTGGGTGCGCCAGCAACTCCACACGCGTTTCGGGCGAGATCTCTACGAGGCAGGGTATCGGGTCTACACCACGGTGGACCTCGACATGCAGATCGCCGCCGAGCAGGCGCTCGAGGCCCAACTCGAAGCGATCGAGAGCGGTGCGCTCGGGTTGTATCGCCACGAAACCTATCAAGACTACCTCGAACGGACGGAGACGCAGGGGGCGCGGGACGAATCGCAAGTCAACACGCCCTATCTGCAGGGGGCGCTCGTCACCATGGAGGCGACCACGGGCTACGTGCGCGCCATGGTCGGGGGACGGGACTTCCGTGATTCCAAATTCAACCGCGTGACTCAGGCGCGGCGCCAGGCAGGGTCCACCTTCAAGCCGTTCGTGTTCGCGGCTGCCATCCGGGCGGGGAAGCCCGCGAGCTACATGGTGGACGATGGCCCCATCAGCCTGCCGCCCGAGCCCCCCGATTCCATGCCCTGGGAGCCGCAGAACTACGAGGGCGATTTCCGCGGCTGGATGACGTTGCGCCGCGCGCTGACGCTGTCCCGCAACCTGGTGGCCATCAAGCTGGGCATGGAGATCGGTCCCCAGGCCGTGATCGGCGAGACGGTGCGATTCGGGATCTCAACGCGCCTGTTGCCGTATCCCTCGCTCTACATTGGCGCCGCCTCGGTCATCCCGCTCGAGATGACCTCGGCTTTCACCGCGTTTGCCACGCTGGGCGAGCGAGTGGCGCCGGTGGGGATCCTGCGGGTTGAGGACGCGGCCGGGAACATCGTCTGGCAGCCCCAGGCCGCCCGTGATCGTGTCATGGATGCCGACCGCATGTGGATCTTGACCAACATGCTGCAAGACGTCGTGGATCACGGCACGGCGTACACGGCCGTGCGCGGCGCAGGTTTCATGTTGCCCGCGGCCGGCAAGACCGGCACGACCAACGACGGAACCGACGTCTGGTTCATTGGTTTCACGCCGGAACTGGTGACCACGGTCTGGATGGGGTTCGACGCGCCGACGAGGATTAAGGCGAATGCCGCTGGCGGCCGGCTGGCGGCGCCCGCCTGGACCCAGCTGATGAAGGAGGTCTACGCGCGGCGGCCCGCCCCGCGTGCGTGGCAGCGCCCGGAGGGGCTCATCACGCGACAGATTGACAACACCACGGGATACCTGGCCACGGAGTTTTGCCCGCGGCAGAGCCGCTACTGGGAGTGGTTCATTCCCGACACGCAGCCTACCGAGTTCTGCCCGATCCACATCCCTGTCCGCGGCGTCCCCTGAACGGGCTTCGCGTCTCCGCCGGCCTGGTGTGGCCAGGGAAGGGCCCGGTAATCCGGCATGGCGCACTCCTGATCTCCCCAGCGGGCCGGCTGGAGGCCGTTGGACCGGAACAGCAGGTGCCCCGGTCGCCCGCAACGGAGCACGCGGCGTTTCCCGATTCTGTCGTGCTGCCCGGCCTGGTCAATACGCACACGCATCTCGAGCTGACGGACCTGCGCGGTCGCGTGACGGAAACGGACTTCTTCGCGTGGATTCAACACGTGCGCCGTGAAAAGGACTCCATGAACGAGGAGACGTTCGTCGCGGCCGCCTGCCGGGGGCTGGAAGAGGCGTGGCGCCACGGGATCACCTGTGTGGCGGACACGGGGACGAGCGGCGCCAGCGCCGTTGCCCTGAGCCGTCTGGGCGGTCGCGGCGTGGTGTATCAGGAGGCGATTGCCCCGAGGGTCGAGCAAGCGTCTGCCACCATCGAGCGGCTGCGCGCGGACGTTGAGCGGCTGCGGGCTCTGGCGTCGAGCGATGTCATCATTGGAGTGTCCCCCCACGCTCCGTACACGGTGAGTCGCGAGTTGTACCGGCTCGTCGCGGCATATGCTCGAACCGAAGACCTGCCCGTCGCGGCGCACATCGCCGAGTCGCCCGCCGAGGTGGAATTCGTCCGGTTCGGACGCGGGCCGTTCGCGGAGTCATGGCGTGCCCGGGGAATCACGCTCGGCGCCCCTGCTTCGTCGCCCGTCGCTCTGCTGGAAGACGTCGGCCTGCTGGACACTCGCCTCCTGGCGATTCACGCCGTGCACACCGATGGCGCGGACCTGGAGCGGCTGCGGCGCGCGGGGGTTGCCCTGGCCTGCTGTCCCCGGTCCAATGCCCGGCACGGACATGGCGAGCCCCCGCTCGCTCGTTACCTTGAGGCAGGGCTCCGGCTGGGCCTGGGGACCGACTCGGTGGCAAGCGTCGCCGACCTGAACCTGCTGGCCGAAGCCGGGCTGGCGCGAAGGCTCACGGGGATCGCTCCGGAGGCGGCCCTGGATCTCCTGACGCGAGGAGGGGCCGCCGCCCTGGGGTTGGACAACGAGATCGGTACGCTGACTCCGGGCAAGGCTGCCGACATGTGCGTGGTTCGGGTCGGCCCGGCCGCGCTCGATTCGAACGGCGCGTGGGCCGAGGCGGTGCTCGCCGTCGGCGCCGCCGGTGTGGTGGCGACGTACGTTGCCGGCCGCTGCGTTTACCGAGTGGAACACTCAACATGAAGACCCAGCGACAGGCTGTCATTCTGCGGTTGATCCGCCAGCACAAGGTCGAAAGCCAGGAGCACCTGCGCGAGCTGTTGCAGCGGGAGGGATTCGACGTGACGCAGGCCACGCTGTCACGTGATATCCGGGAACTCCGCCTGGCCAAGGTCGCCGATCCCGCGGGAGGGTCTCGCTACGCGGCTCAGGCGGACAGCGCCGTGGTTCGGCCCCCACTGCACCAACTGCTGCCAAGCCTGATGCTGTCCGTGCAGGGCGTGGGACCGTTACTGGTGGTCAAGACTCCAGCCGGTGCGGCAAACACCCTTGCCGAAGCGATCGACGCGGAGGGCTGGCCGGAGATCGTCGGCACCATCGCGGGTGACAACACCATCCTCGTCATTTCCCCATCGCCGCGCACGCAGCGGACTCTCGCGTTGCGGCTGCGGGAGCTTGCCGGCATCGCTTGACCCGAGCGCTCGCGGCTGTATACTTATTCGCATCTCTGCATAACTGCTCGGCGTGAGGCGATCATGAGCTCGCTGGTGGTGTTGGCATACTCCGGTGGATTGGACACCTCGGCCATCGTGCCGTGGCTCAAGGAGAAGTACGGCGCGCGGGTTTTGTGCTACGCGGCCGATGTGGGCCAGGGCGAGGGGGAGCTCGACGGGCTGGAAGAAAAAGCCGCCCGCTCCGGCGCAGTGGGGTGCGTGGTGGAAGACCTGCGCGAGCGGTTCGTGACCGACGTCGTGTTCCCAACGCTCAAGGCCGGTGCGGTCTATGCCCGCACCTACCTTCTTGGCACCGCCATGGCCCGGCCAGTGATCGCCCAGGGGCTGGTCGCTGCGGCTCGTGAAGCCGGTGCCACGGCCCTCGCCCACGGGTGCACCGGCAAGGGGAACGATCAGGTTCGATTCGAGCTTACCTTCGCCGCACTCGCCCCCGATCTCGAGGTGATCGCTCCCTGGCGCGAGTGGTCGTTCCGAGGTCGTGAGGATCTCATTGGGTACCTGGAAGCAAAGGGAATCCCCGTCGAGGCGACCAAGGCCAGGCCGTATAGCCGTGACCGGAACCTGTGGCACGTCTCGCACGAGGGCGGCATCCTGGAAGATCCGGCGATGGAGCCGCCGGCCGATCTGTTCCTGCTGACAACGGACCCGGCAGACGCGCCCGATACGCCGGAGGAGCTGGCCATCGGTTTCGAGGAAGGGACGCCGGTGTCGGTTGACAGCGTTCCCTACGGTCCGGTGGAGATCGTCACGCAGCTCAACGCCGTGGCCGGCCGCCACGGTGTGGGTCGGGCCGACGTCGTGGAGGACCGGCTCGTCGGCATGAAGTCGCGCGGGATTTACGAGACGCCGGCCGGCACGGTGCTGCGCGCGGCGCATCGCGAACTCGAGCAGCTGGTGCTCGACCGCCGGACGCTCGCCCTCAAGGATCAGCTGGCACACCGGTACGCGGACCTCGTGTACGAAGGGCGCTGGTGGACGACCGAGCGTGAGGCGCTCGACGCCTTGGTCAACGTGACGCAGCGCCGCGTGACCGGCACGGTGCGCCTGCGACTCTTGAAAGGGAACCTCACGATCCTCGGGCGGGAGAGCCCGTTCTCGCTCTACTCGGAGGAGTATGCGACCTTCGCGGCCGACGGCGTTTATCGTCAGGCGGACGCGGCCGGGTTCATCCGGCTGTTCAGCCTGCCCGTTCGGCTCGACGCGCAGGTCAAGGCTCGCGCATCGCTCGAGGTCAGCGCCGACTGACGCGGCTCGCGTCCAAGCGGTCTGGCCGTCGGGGCACCTGATCCATGAGCACCCACCAGATGTGGGGCGGCCGCTTTGCCGGCAGCCCCGCCGACGCCTTCGCGGCGCTCAATCGCAGCCTCCCGGTTGATCATCGTCTCTGGCCGTACGACATCCGCGGGAGCCAGGCGTGGACGCGGGCATTGAAGGTGGCGGGTGTCCTGACCGAGAACGAAGAGCGTCTCATGGTGGACGGGCTGGACCAGGTCGCCAAGCGGCTCGCGGCAGGGCAGCCTGCGGCGGAGCCGGACGAGGACGTCCATACCCTCGTTGAACGCCTGCTGTACAACGAGATCGGCGATCTCGCCGGCAAGCTCCACACAGGCCGTTCGCGGAACGATCAGGTGGCCACGGACCTCCGTTTGTGGTGTCTCGATGCCATAGCAGCGGTGGACCGCGAGGTGAGCGGACTCGGGATGGCGTTGGTTGGACAAGCCCGTGCGGGCCTGGAGTTGGTGCTGCCGGGGTACACGCATGGCCAGCAGGCGCAGCCCCTGCGCTGGGGGTATGTCATGGTGGCGCATGCGTGGCCGCTGGCCCGGGACCGCGATCGCCTGACGGACGTGGCGCGACGCACATCCGCGCTGCCGCTGGGGTCGGGCGCGCTCGCCGGCTCCGGCGTGCCCGTGGATCGCGCGCTGCTGCGAGACCTGCTGGGGTTCAAGGCGATCTCCCCCAATGCGCTCGACGCCACGGGCGACCGGGACTTCGTGGCGGAGCTCCTCTTCGTGCTCACCCTCCTGGCCACGCACGTCTCTCGTCTCGCCGCCGAGCTCGTGACGTACGGCTCCACGGAGTACGGGTTCATTCGTCTCGCGGACGCGTATTGCTCGGGGTCGAGCCTCATGCCCCAGAAGCGGAACCCCGACGCGCTCGAGTTGGCGCGGGCAAAGGCCGGGCGATCTTTGGGCGACCTGACGGCCCTGCTTGCCATCCTCAAGGGTTTGCCGGCCGGGTACAGCAAGGACCTTCAGGAAGACAAAGCCCTGCTGTTTGACGCGGTGGATACCACGATGCTCACGCTACCGGCGGTGCGTGGTGCCGTGGATACCCTGGAGCCGGATCCCGAACGGATGCGCGCGGCGTTGGATGGTGCCATGTTCGCCACCGATCTCGCGGATGGACTGGTGAAGCGCGGCGTTCCGTTCCGGGAGGCGCACGCGGTGGTGGGCCGTCTGGTGCGCAGCGCGGAGGAACTCCGCGTGCCACTCACCTCGGTGCCCGCGACGACGGCGCAGTCCCTTCACCCCGACCTGCCCGGCTTGCTGCAGAACCTTGGCTCGTTTGCCGATTCGGTGGAGCGTCGAGCTACCGCCGGGGGCTCGTCCCGCGCATCGGTCGAGGCGCAGATCCGCGATCTCGAGGCGGCCTTTCGGCAGCACGCCTGACCATCATCCGCAAAGGACGTCAGCGCGAGGCAGGTTGAAATCCGCCGTCCCTCCACCGTAAAATTGACAGACTTGTCGTTGCGCGGGGAGTGTACATTCGCATGCCCAATCTGGGTTGCCTAGCGCTAAACGCATCGTTCGAGCCGCTGACCATGGTGCCGGTTCGTCGCGCGCTGCGCCTCGTGATTGACGGGAAGGCGGAAATCGTCGAGACCGACGGGGGCAGCGTGATGCGCAGCGTGCGCCTGTCCGTGCCCCGGCCCGCGGTTATCCGACTCACGCGGTTCATTCACGTGCCTCGGAAGTTCCGCCGCCAGGTCACCAACACATTCCTCTTCGCGCGCGACGACTACCGCTGTCAGTTCTGTGGCCGGCGGCAGCACGAGCTGCGTTTCCGAGAGTGCCTCACCAGGGACCATCTCGTTCCCCTGTCCCGGGGCGGCACCAACGACTGGGTGAACGTCCTCACCGCGTGCTCGACCTGCAACACGCGAAAGGGCAACCGCTTCCCGGAAGAGTGCGGGATGCATCCCCTCAGGCCGCCGTACGAGCCGCATTTCGTGCACCTGACGTGGGCGGTCCGGCGCCTGACGCCCGTCCAGTCGAAGTACATCCGGTTATTCTACGGGGCCGAGACCCTCGCGCAGTTGCGGGCGCTGTGAGCCAGCGCCCACGGGCGGTCTCTGGCGATGACAGGCGACGCCGACGGCGGTGAGGGCTTGACCTCGGCCGTCATCGCCCACCGCCGCCCGGTTACCCCGCTCGCTGTTTCGCCCATGAAGGCCCATACGCACTACCTCTGGTTCCACACCAAGAAGCGGCAGGAGATCATTGACATTACCGACACCGTCGCTGAGCAGGTGAGCGCGAGCGGCGTAGCCGAGGGATTCGTGTTGGTCTCGGCGATGCACATCACCGCGTCGGTATTCGTAAACGATCACGAGTCGGGCTTGTGGCAAGACATCCTGCGCTGGCTCGAGGAAACGATCGCGCCGTGGGATCCCACGCGATACCGGCACAACGAGACTGGCGAGGACAATGCCGCGGCCCATCTCCGCAGTCTCACGGTGGGACACGAGGTCATCGTCCCAATTACCCGGGGCGCCCTCGACCTCGGGCCCTGGCAACGGATCTTCTACGGTGAGTGGGACGGGCGACGCCGGAAGCGCGTGATCGTCAAAGTGCTGGGTGAATGACACCCTTTGTGTAACTGGTTGGGAACAGTTAGGTTAAAGCGTTGTAAAACGGTGAAGCTCGCCTGGGGTGGGGCCGCGGCCGGATTGACATCGCGCCCGGGCGCCCGGTGCCCGGAAGCCGAACGGACCAGATCGGTGGCGGGGGGATTGGTGGCGACATCATCGTGTTCTTGCGGGGGGAACGACCCCTCCGCCGCAGCTGGACCTTGAGTTCCAGCCTTCGTCGCTCCGGCGACGCCTCCCCGCTACCGGGTCGGGGGGGCCGGTCGCGGCGGCACGGCGAACGGTCATGGGACGGAAACTGAACACCACGTGAAGGAACCCTTCTCGCGGCTGCCGCGGGCCGCACACTCAGAGCCGCCGGCTCATGCCCCCAACGCGGCGTTGATGATCGACTTCGACAATGTGACCTTGGGGATTCGGTCGGACCTGCAGAACCAGCTCCGGCGGTTGCTCAATTCCGAGATCATCAAGGGGAAAGTCGCCGTCCAGCGGGCCTACGCCGACTGGCGGCGATATCCCCAGTACATCGTCCCGCTGTCGGAAGCGTCCATCGACCTGATCTTCGCGCCGGCGTTTGGCTCCAACAAGAAGAACGCCACCGACATCCGCCTGGCGATCGACGCGCTGGAGCTGGTGTTCACGCGGCCGGAAATCGGGACGTTCATCCTGCTGTCGGGTGACAGCGATTTCTCCAGCCTCGTGCTCAAGCTCAAGGAGTACGGGAAGTACGTCATCGGGGTCGGCATCCGGGAGTCGTCCAGCGATCTGCTGGTGCAGAACTGCGACGAGTACTACGGCTACTCGGAGATCACGGGGCTCACGCGGCAGAGCGACGTGGTCCACTCGTCTCGGGATCCGTGGCAGCTGGTGGTGGAGGCGATCACCCAAATGCGCGCGGATGGTGACGTGATGCGCTCCGACCGGCTCAAGCAGGTGATGCAGGAACTCGATCCCACGTTCAACGAGAAGGACCTCGGGTTCAGCCGCTTCAGCAAGTTCGTTTCCGAGGCTGGCCAGCGGGGGTTGGTGCGCATCACCAAGCTGGAGAACGGGCAGTTCGAGGTTGATCTGGGGCCGAACGCGAACGTCTCACCCGCGGTCGAGGCGGCGATGCAGGAAGATGGTGCTCAAGCGGAGGCGGCAGCCGCGGAGCCAACCGCCCCGGCGCGCCCAAGACGCGACGACCGGCGCCCGCGACGCGCCCGACCGAGCGGGGTGACTGCCGGCGGCATGACGCTCGCGGTCGCGTTTGAAGCCCTGCGAGACGTGCTCCTGGAGCTGGGGGCGGTCGGGGAGGAGGCGACCGACGCAGATCAGGTCCGGGAGCGCATGATGCAACGCGCGGAGAATCCAGGGGATCCGATCTTCGAGCGGAATCGCTTCCAGCGCATGTTGCGGCAGGCGCACGATGCCGGGGTCATCGACCTCGTCAAGAGTGGTGAGACCTACATGCTGAAGGTCGGTGCCCAGCCGGTAGCCGTTGAGACCGCGGAGCCAGAGACGCGGGAGGTGCCCCCGCCTTCCGAGGAGGAGCCACGCCAGCGCCGCGGCGGTCGGCGGCGCGGCGAACGGGGGCGACGCGGTGGGCGCGGCGGGCGTGAACGAGGAGACGGTGGGGAGGGTGAAGGAAGTCCGACCGACGGGGTTCGCACGGGCGCGGGCCGCCCGCCAGAAGAGCAGCGAGACCCTGGTGCTCAAGCGGCGAGCGGGGCGCCGGGCTCTCCGTTGGAGCGGCATGGCTCGCAAACGGCCCGGCCCAATCCCCGGTTCCGGCGCGGCTCGAGGGGAGGTACTCCGGCTGCGCCACCGGTTACGACCCCCCGTGAGCCGGACCAGCCGCCCGCAATACCGGTCGTGCCCCCAGCTGAGGTGGCGGTCGCGTCCGGCGGGCGTTCGGTGCGGCATCGCGCCGGCAGCCACGGCCGACGTGCGAGCGGTGGCTCCGCTCAGGGAACGGTCGCGGGCGCGGAGAATCCGGCTGCGACTGCTTCGCCGCCGGTCACCCCAGCGGCGCCGGCTGACGCCCATCCGCACGTCGCGCAAGCGGCCCCGACTCGCGCCGCGCCGCCACCGCCGCCCGAGTCCACGGCGGAGGAGGCGGCGTCTCGATCGGGGTTTCTAAAGCGGGTCTCGGCTGCGCTGCAAAAGGCGGTTCGTGGGCCAGCGGCCGACCCGAGACAGGATCCCTAGGCCGCTCCCCGCTCGCTTCTTCGCGCGCGACACCCGGCGGGTCGCGCGCGACCTGTTGGGCTGCCTGCTCGAGACTCGCATCCGGGGTGTCCGCACGGCCGGCCGCATCGTGGAGGTCGAGGCCTACATCGGCCCCCACGACCCCGCCGCCCACGGTTACGGCTGGCGACGCACGCCTCGAAACGAGGCGCTGTTTGGCCCTCCCGGAACCTGCTACGTGTACTTCACCTACGGCGCCCATTGGTGCGTCAACGCCGTGACCGAGCGTGATGGGTATCCCGCAGCGGTCCTGATCCGCGCGTTGGAACCCCTCGATGGAATCATGGCGATGCGGCGCAGGCGCGGGGTTGCGGAACTCGAGCTTCTGTGCGCGGGTCCGGGGAGACTATGCCAGGCGCTCGGGATCGATGGTCGGTTCAATGGGCTTCCCCTGTCGCGCCCGCCCCTTCGCATCCTCGCGCGCAACCAACGCCCGAAAGCGGCAACGGCCGGTCCGCGGATCGGCGTGAGTCGCGCCGCGGACTGGCCGTTACGGTTCTGCGTTGCGGGGTCGCCCTGGCTCTCTCGGCCCGCGCCCCCCCCGCGGTTCAGCGCTCGGTCGTAATCTCTTCCTGAGAGGAGGTCAGGGCCCAGCGAATGCCGCCCGAGAACACGTGCTGGACTCCGCTCAGCAGAAAGTCACGCCCTTCCGGCATGAACTGATACTGGCCGAACACGGCGAGCTTCCCCATGCGGTATTGCAGGCCACCGCTGATGATCGGGAAGGCCTTTGTTCCCACCGTTTCGATGGTGCGCAGCACGCTTTCCTGCTCCGCCACGGTAGTGAACGACCCTGCGGGCAGGGCGTCAGTGATCTGGTTTATGCCGAATCCGCCCCCCACGTAGGGCTGAATGAAATTGTCCGTCGGGATCACGTAGGCGATGGCCTGGATTCGGCGGCCGCTCGTGAACGAGACGCTACGGATGCCGCCCACGCTGGTGGGGTCCACCACGGCGGACGTCGTAGTGTTGTCGAAGATCATCTGATCGAAGCCCAGGTACAGGGCGGAACGCGTGGCCGTGATCAGCCAGTGCCCCCCCACGGAGATACCCGTCTGGGTGCCCGCCGCGGTGGGTGTCTGGAACATGGCCACCCCGCCCTGCGCGCCCCAGTACCACTTGCGCTGCCACAGGTCGTCCTGCGCCTCGAGTTGCCCGGCCAGCAGGAGGCCCACGACAACAAGTCCGACCGCACGAATCCGCATAGCGATGCTCCTTCAGATTGAGCCGGCCAGGCTTGTTCCGGCCGGGTGACAGTTCAGGGCACCCAAAATAGGGATATTGGCCCGGAAACGCGAGACCCGTACCAGCTATTGCAGCGTCGCTACGACGTTATGGCGTAGTACGTTAAGGCATGCAGTCGTGAAATCACTTGAAGCTGACAGGCACGTGTGCCCGGCTTCTCGAGTCCGCTCGACCTGTAAGGCCATCGGAGACAACAACAGAAAGCGAGTAGTCGCTCACGAAATGTTTGACACATAATGTCGCTATGATGTTTTCTAGATGGCTATATGATGTTTAATTGCTTTCCGACTTTGACGAACGCCGCGAGGGCCAGGTCCAGGTCCTCACGGGAGTGCGCAGCCGAGATCTGGCACCGAACCCGTGCGTGACCCTGCGGGACAACGGGGTAGCCAAACCCGGTGACGAACACTCCCTCGTCGAGCAGCATGTTGCTCATCTGAATGGCGCGCGCCGTCTCCCCCAAGATCACCGGAACGATCGGCGTATCTCCGGGAAGGGGTTTGAAGCCTCTCGCGGTGAGCTGCTCCCGGAAGTACCGCGTGTTCTCCCGAAGCCTCGTGATCAGTTCCGGGTGCGCGCGCAGGTATTGCACAGCCGCCAGGGCGCTCGCCGCCACGGTGCAGGGGAGTGCGTTGGAGAACAGCTGTGGGCGCGATCGCTGCACGAGATAGTCCACGAGGGCGACCGACGAGGCCGTGAATCCGCCCGCGGCGCCGCCGAGCGCTTTCCCGAGCGTGGAAGTGATGATGTCTACCTCTCCGAGCACACCGGCGTGCTCGGGCGTGCCGCGGCCCGTGGCTCCCAACACCCCGGTGGCGTGAGAGTCGTCCACCGCTACCACGGCGTCGTGACGCCGGGCCAGCTCGAGAATGTCCGCGAGCCTCGCGATGTCCCCCTCCATGGAGAACACCCCGTCGGTGAAGATCAGCCGGGTTCGAGCGCTGCGCGCCGCGACGAGCTTGTCATGCAGGTCCTTCATGTCCGAGTGCTTGTAGATGGCCGATTGGCAATTGGTGATCCCCTTGGCCAGCCGAATAGAGTCAATAATGGAGGCGTGGTTCAGTTCATCCGAGATAACGATGTCCTCCGGACCCAGGAGCGTGGGGCAGAGGCCCTCGTTGGCGTTCCAGCACGAGACGTAGGTCAGAGACGCCTCGGTCCCCACCAGCGCCGCGAGGGCCGCCTCGAGGTCGCGGTGGACGGTAAACGTGCCGCAGATGAACCGCACACTGGCCGTGCCCGCGCCGAAGCGGTCCAGGCCGGAGTGCCCGGCGGCCACGACCTCCGGAAGGTTGCTGAGACCCAGGTAGTTGTTGCTGGAGAGAATGACGACCTCGCCGCGCCCCTCCATGCGAACGCGCGGACCCTGAGGGGAATCCAGATGGTTGAGCCGCTTGTATACACCCTCGCGGCGGAACTGCTCCAACTCCGTCCGGAGTCGCTGCTCCACCTTCAAATTCATCCCTTGCTCCCGATTTCCAGAATGACTTTGCCAGCCTGGCCGCTCCTGATGGTAGCGAGCGCGTCGTTGATGGCTTCGAGCGGAAAGGTATGGGTGATGACCGGCGTGGGATCGAGCAGGCCGCTGGCGAGGAAACGATGCATCTGGTCCCACGTCTCGAACATCCGCCGACCGATCACCCCGTACACCGTGATCCCCTTGAAGATCAGATCGGTCGACAGATGCAGGGCGACGTCGCCCTTCGGCAAGCCCAGGAGGTTCACGCGCCCGCCGAGTCGCACGCAGCGCAGGGCTTGGCGGACGGCGTCGTGACTTCCCGACATCTCACACACCAGGTCGGCGCCTTCGCCCGAGGTGATCTCGGATACTCGCGCGGTCACGTCCTCTCGCGACGGGTCGAGCAGCTCGTGCGCGCCCATGCGCCGGGCCAGCGCGAGCCTGGTTGGGTTGACGTCCGAGGCGATAACACGGGCGGCGCCGGCGGCACGCGCGATCCCGACGGCGAAACATCCAATCGGTCCACACCCGAGGACGAGGACCGTGGCGCCTGAAACGTCACCCGTCAGCACGGTGTGAAACGCGTTGCCCAGGGGGTCCATGATCGCGCCGGTCGTAGTGGGAATGCCGTTCAGCGCCATCACGTTGCCGGCCGGCATGGCGAGCAACTCGGCGAATGCGCCGTCGCGGTCCACGCCGATGATTTGCGTGCGCTGGCAAATGTGGCCGTTGCCGCTGCGGCACTGGCGGCAGTGGCCACACACGATGTGCCCTTCGGCCGTTACCAGCTGGCCCACGTGGAAGGCGTCCCCGACGTCGGACCCGACGGCCACGATCTCGCCGGCGAACTCATGCCCCAGGATGAGCGGCGGCCTGATCCGTTCCTGGGCCCACTCGTCCCAGTCGGCGATGTGGAGGTCGGTGCCGCAGACGCCTGCGTGACGTACGCGGATCAAGACGTCGTGCGGGCCAGCCCGTGGCTCGGGAGCGTCCACAACCTCGAGGCCAGGGGCGGGGCGAGTTTTTCGGATGGCGCGCATGAAGAAAGGCGGTGTTGGGTGCCGGGTGTCAGGTGGCGGGTGTCGGGTGTCGGGTGTCAGGTGTCAGGTGTCGGGTGTCGGGTGTCAGGTGTCGGGTGCCGAGGGTGGTCAGCGCCACCACCCCGACACCTGGCACCTGATCCCCGACACCGAATCTCAGACGATACTCCTGGTGAATCCGCCGTCTACTTGGAGGGCCACGCCCGTAATATATGCCGCGCGCTCGGAGGCCAAGAACGTGACCGCTGCGGCGAGTTCGTCGGGCTCGCCGATCCGGCCAGCCGGGACGCCGCGCACCATCTCGGCGATCTTCTCCGCCACCGACCCTCCGGTCTGCGCGGCTCGCTGCGCGGCGAGGTCTTCCAACCGCTCGGTGCGCGTGAAGCCCGGGCACACCACGTTCACCGTGATACCGTGATCGGCGACCTCGTCGGCGAGAGACTTCGCGAAGCCCAGGACGCCGGCCCTCGCCGTGGTGGACAGGATCAGACCGCCAAGCGGCTGCTTTGCGGCGATGCTGGTGAGGCACACGATCCGTCCCCAATGGTTGCGCCGCATGGCAGGGAGGGCCGCGCGGCACAGCCGCATGGTGGAGAGCAGGTTGAGTTCGAGCGCGCGCTGCCAGGTCTCCGGGGCGAGCTGTTCAAATGGCGCCGCGGGAGGGCCGGCGGCGTTGCAGACCAGGATGTCAACCGCGCCGAAGCGATCGGACGCCCGGGCCACGAGATCATCGGCTTCGGCGGCCACGCTGACATCGGCCCGGAAGCCCTCGATCCGACCCGGGAAGTCCGCCGCCAGCGCGGCGCGCGCGCGTTCCAGTCGCGCTTCATCGCGCCCGTTCAGCGCAACCCGGCAGCCTTCTCGGGCCAGGGATCGGGCAATGGCAAGGCCCAGGCCGCTGGAGGAACCGCAAACGAGCGCGGCGCGGTGGGCGATGCCGAGGTCCAAGCCGGTGGCGCGCTAGATGGTTGCCGCGACCCTCGCCGGCTCGATCCGCACGGCGCATACCTTGAGTGCGGCCATCTTGGCGTGCGGCTCGAGCACCGGACTGGTGAGCAGATTGGCCGCCGCCTCGCGGAAGTGGAAGGGGACGAACACCTGCTTTCGCGCCACGCGATCCGACACCCGCGCGGACATCACGACGGAGTTTCGCCGGCTGGTGATCCGGACCAGGTCGCCGTCCGAGAGGCCGAGGTCCAGGGCGTCTTCCGGATGCAGCTCCACGGTGGGCAGCGGCTCCCGCGCATCGAGACCACGCGAGCGGCGCGTCATGGTGCCGGTGTGCCAGTGATACAGCTGGCGCCCCGTACACATCACGAACGGGTACTCGTCATTCGGCAGCTCCGCCGGATCCGTGTACTCGGCCGGATGGAAGGTCGCCAGACCGTCGCTCGTCGGGAACCGATGGCTGAACAGGAAGCTCGTCCCCGCATGCCCCTCGTGGGGAACCGGATACTGGAGCCCCGCGCCCTCGAGCGCTTCGTACGTGATCCCCTCCCAGGACGGCGCGAGCCGGCGAATCTCCTCCATCACCTCCGCGGGCGAGGCGAACGGGGTCGGCAGGCCGACCCGGTTCGAGAGGTCTACGATGATCTCCCAGTCGGCGCGTGCATCGCCCGGTGGGTCGATCGCCTTGTGGGCGATCTGCACGCGGCGCTCCGTGTTGGCGTAGGTGCCCGTCTTCTCGGCGAAGGACGCGCCCGGAAGGACGACATCCGCGTACCGCGCGGTCTCGGTCAAGAACAGATCCTGCACGGCGAGGAATTCAACGGTGCGAAACCAGGCTTCGGCATGCGCGATGTCGGGATCCGAGATGATCGGATTCTCGCCCATGATGTAGAGCGCCCGTACCGGCGAATCCTCCTGCGCCATCTCGGTTACTTTGAGCCCCGGCTGGAGCGATAGCCGCCCGGCCGGAACACCCCACGCGCGAGCGAACTTCTCCCGCATCATCGGATCGCTCACGGGTTGATAGTCGGGGTAGACAAATGGAATCGCCCCCATGTCCGAGGCCCCCTGCACGTTGTTCTGGCCGCGCACGGGCAGCATGGCGGCCCCCCACCGGCCAATCATCCCCGTCGCCAGGATCAAGTTGAGCAGGGACGTCACCATGTCGTGCCCGGTGAGGTGCTGCGTGAGTCCCATGGCCCACAGTGTGCTCGTGTTCGGGCCCTTCGCGTAGCGCACGGCGGCCTCGCGAATCAAATGCGCCGGCACGCCGGTAATCGCCTCCGCGCGCTCGGGCGTGTACGGCGTCACGGCGGCCCGCACGGCCTCGAAGTTCTTGGTCCGCGTCCTGATGAACTCCCGGTTCTCCAACCCCTCGGCCAGGATGTGATGCAGCATGGCGTTGAACAGTGCCACGTCGCTGCCCGGCAGCATCTGGAGGTGGATATCCGCCCGCCGGGCTAACTCGATCTTCCTCGGGTCGGCCACGATGAGAAACGCCCCACGCTCGTGGGCGCGCTTGATCGCCGCGCCGAACACGGGATGGGTCTCGGTCGTGTTGGCCCCTGCGATGAAGATTACGTCGCAGGCTTCCTCGATCTCACGCATCGAGCCCGATGCCGCGGCCGTGTTGAGGGCCACCTGCATCGCGGATACCGAGGTCGAATGACACAGCCGCGTGCAATGATCGATGTTGTTGGTGCCGAACGCGGCGCGAAATAACCGTTGGAGGAGGTAGTTCTCCTCGTTGGTGCACTTCGCGCTCTGAAATACGGCTATCGCCTCGGCACCGTGGTCCGCGTAGAGGCGTTTCAGCTCGTGCGCCACGAGGTCGAGAGCTTCGTCCCAGGTCGCCTCACGGAACGGCTGATACCACTCCGGCGGCGTGGCCGCCCGGTCCCGCGTGTCGTGCGTCACGCGGTCGAGCAGGGGGAGATCCCGCAGTCGCTTCCCGGTGGCGCGCGGCGGCGCCGGCGGCTTTGCGCGGACGCCTTCCTCGGCAATCGTGTCCCACGGGCCACCCCGGCGCTGCGGTCCTCGTGGACCCTCCCACACCCAACGTCCATCCCGTCGAGTCCAGCCTTTGCGGATGAGCGGGGTCGTCAGCCGGTCGCGATGCTGCACGAAGTCGTAGCCGAATCGTCCCTTCACGCAGGTCGAGCCCTGGTTGGGCGTGTTCAGTTCGATGTTGGGAGAGGTGACGCGGGCCAGCGTGTTGTCGCGCACGTGGAGGTCCACCTGACAGCCCACGCCGCAATACGGGCACACCGAGCGCACCACGCGGTCCGCCTCAACGCGAGCCGTCCCGAAACGCTCCTTCGGAAGGACCTCGTAGATCGCGCCCGTGGGACACACCCGAACGCATTCACCGCACCAGGTGCACGCCGCCTTGTCCGGATCGCCGTCGGCGCCCACGATGATCTGTGCATGCTCGCCGCGGTATCCCACGTCCAGGACGCCCACGACCTGGATGTCCTCGCACGCCCGCACGCACCGCGTGCACAGAATGCACAGGCTCATGTCGTGGCCGATCATGGGGTCGCCCGGGCGCTCGTCACCCGTCCGGAGGTGCAGATCTCGCCCCGCGACCGGGCGCGGCTCGACACCGTACTGAACGACGTAGTGCTCGAACTCGTTTTGCGGCCTGGCGCGGCCACCGTCAATCAGGTGCGCGGTGGGATATCGCTCGAGCAGGAGCTCCAGCACGCCTCGCCGCGCCTCGACGGCCGCGGCCGACTCGGTCTCGACATGCATGCCGTCGGTGACCTTCGTGGCGCAGGCGGGCAGAAGCTTTGCCTGTCCCTCGATGGATACCACGCAGATGCGGCAGTTGCCCACCACGGGCAGCTTGGGGTACCAGCACAGGGTCGGGATGGAGACACCGGCGCGTCGCGCCGCTTCGAGGATCGTGTCCCCCTCGCGTGCCTCGATCGCGCGTCCGTTTACGGTCAGGATCGGCATAGGTGGAGAAGTTGACCTGTGGTGGTTCCGTGATCAAGGCGCGGGCGGGTGGCGGGGCCGGGTGTTGCGCGGGTGCGCCGTTGCGCGCGCGGGCTCCTCAGGGCAAAATTGCTCCAGCGAAGCGAAGTTGCGTGCGCGCGTTTGTATCAGGGGCCGGCCCGTGGGTCGGCCCCGTCGCGTTTCTGGGAACGTGGACGATGCCCAGGCCACGCCGGCGCCGGAGAGGTGACCGGCGGCCTCGGTGTCTTGGGTTACGGTCTCGTCGCCAGAAGCCAGCGATCCCGCCCGCGCCGGCTGCGCGGGCGTTCCAGCTGCCAGTCGGAGTAGTACGTCTGCATCGCCTCCGGGGCGAGCGGCGTCACGCCTGGCACAGCGTCGGTCGTCAACACCAAGTGCGATCCCCCCGAACAGGTGCGGCGCTTGAGTTCGCTGATCACGTCCTGCCGCCTGAGGCTCTCGAGCGCGGTGAGCGGCCCTGGATCGAGCACCGCGAGGGCAGGCTGGACGTCGGGAATCCACGTGCCGAGGTCCACCACCAGCGCCTGGAAGCGGGCGCCCAGCGCCTCGCCGGCCGCGCGAGCTTCCGCGCTCTCGACCGCGGAGAGTTCCGCGTCAATCAGGACGATGGACCACCCGTGCGCCGCGAGAAAGAAGCCGGCGGGCGCGCCACCCCCACCCACCACCAGCGCGGTGGCGGCGTTCGGCTCGGTGGCGACGAACCGGCGCAGCGGGGTTTCGGGATCCAGCCCCCAGTGCGTGGGCTGCTGTTGCGCGCGGCGCAGCCTGAGGTGCCGTTCGCGCCAGCGCCGATAGCTCGGCAGATTGAGCCGCTGCGTGATCAACCGATCTACGTGCTCGAGCACGAGCACCTCGGTGAGCACGAGCTGATCGTCAGATCCGGCCTCGAGTTCGCGCACCGCTTCGTCGGCGATTGCCAGGAGTTCGGACCGGCGCAATTGGTCCTTGTACTCTTCGATCCGCTGCAGGATGAACTCCTCGTATTCCTGCTTGAGGGACTGCGCCGTTCGCGAGGCACTGTAGGCCTGGGGGTTGGTCAGCACGGCTCGATGTGGACGACGACCTCGTGCAACCGGAGCTGCTCTTGCAGGCGCAGCTCGACATCGTCGGCGATGCGGTGAGCGGTCTCCACGGTCGCCTCCCGGTTCACCGCGATGGTGAGCTCGGCAAATGCATGCCCGCGTGACCCGCGCGATCGAATTGCGTACGCGCTGGCCACGCCGTTTACGCCTTCCGCCACCGTGCGGATGGCCCGCGCCGGCACGGCGTGCTGATCCACCAGGACGGGGACGGAGCGGGCCACGATGCCCCACGCCACGACGCCCACCACACCCGCCACCACGAGCGCCACGATCGGATCGGCGAGGGCCCAGCCCGCTCGGGACAACAGAACACTCATCAGCACGCCGATCGTCACATACACGTCTGCGCGTGTGTGCGCGGCGTCCGCCAGCAGCAGATCGCTGTCTAACTGCGCGCCACGGTTTCCTTCGTACCACGCCACTGCCACGTTGATCGCGAGCGTCCCGAGCAAGATGCCGACCTGAAGGTCTGAGATTTCGAGCGGCGCCGTTCCGCCCCAGAGCCGGCTCACCGCTCCCTTGACCAGCTCGAAAACGGAGATCGACAAGAAGATTACGATCACCAGCGCGCCCAACGTCTCGAATTTCGTGTGCCCGTAGGGGTGATCCTCGTCCGGGGCGCGCGCAGCGATGGTGATCACGGCGAGCCCAAGGATGTTGTTCATGGCGTCGGCGGTGGAGTGCACGGCGTCGCCGAGCACGGCCAGCGAGTCTGCCGCAAGGCCGATGATGAACTTGGCCCCCACCACCGCCAGGTTGGCGAAGAGGAGGCCAAGGAACACCTGCCGGACTTTTCCCGTGCGATCGGATTCAGGTCGGGCGCCGGGCGGCATGGGTGCAACCTTGCCGGACCGTGGAGCAGTGTCAACGGTTCCTGGAGCAGCCGGCGCCCCCGCAGCGCGAGGGTGTGGTGGGATTGACAAGCGCATAGATGCTTAGATTATTGTAAAACTGTCTAATTAAAGCAACTGGCCGACCGAACCAATGTCAGACTCGGCGTTCCGTGCCCTGGCCGATCCCACGCGCCGCCGCATCCTCGAACTGCTTGGCGCGGGCGACTTGACCGCCGGTCAGATTGCCGGCGAGTTCTCGATCGCTTTTGCCTCGGTGTCGCACCACCTGCGCGTGCTGCGGGATGCGGACCTGGTCGAAGCGCGCCGCGAGGGGCAGAACATTCGGTATCGCTTGAATACTTCGGTCTTCCAGGACGTGACCCGTTACCTGTCGAAGCTGGTCGGCGTCCGGCGATGATGGCGGCCGGGTTCTTGGCTGCGGAGCCACGGGCCCGGCGGCGGCGTGGGCCGGCGCCGTCAGTCCTGCGCCACGAGGAACGCGCCCTTGAGGTATCCCGTTTCGGGGACCGTGACGAGCTCGGGATGGTCGAGCGATTGTCCCACGGTTTCGCGCACGACCATGCGCCGCCCGCTGTCGGCTGCGGCGGCGGCCAACATGCGGAAGAACAGTTCACGTCCAACGTGAAATGAGCACGAGGCGGTAAAGAGCACGCCACCCGGGGCAAGGAGCCACATCGCTCGGAGATTGATCTCCTTGTATCCGGTGACGGCGCGCGGAACGGCACTTCTGGTCTTGGCAAAGGCGGGTGGATCCAGGACGATCGTGTCGAAGCGCTCTCCGTCGCGCTCGAGCGCGCGCAGCACGTCGAACGCGTTCGCTTCACGCCATTCGACGTTCGCCGTGCCGTTCAGGGCGGCGTTTCTCCGGGCGACGTCGAGCGCCGCCGCGCTGGAATCCACGGCAAGCACTTCGGCGGCCGTGCGAGCCATGTGGAGGGCGAAGAGGCCCTGATAGGTGAAGACGTCGAGGCAGCGGCCACGGGCCAACGACTGTACCTTCAGCCGATTGTCTCGCTGGTCGAGGAAGGCGCCGGTCTTTTGCCCCGCGCGGGGAAACACGATGTACCGGACGCCGTCTTCCGCGACTTCAATCTCGTCCGGCACCCGTTTTCCCGGATCCTCGATGACCAGCGGCAGCCGCTCGTGTCGTCGCACGGAGGCGTCGTTGCGCAGCAACACACCCTTGGGTGTGAGGACCTGTTCGATCGCGGCGAGCACGTCGGCGCGGCGGGCTTCGAGTCCCGCCGACAGCAACTGGGCGACGACATAATCGCCGTATCGATCCACGATGAGCGCGGGGAGTCCGTCTCCCTCGCCGTGTACCACGCGGTAGGCAGACGATCGCGACGCGATGGTCGCTCGACGCGCGAGCGCGAGGCCGATCTGCCTGACCCACCAGGCCGTGTCGATGGTGTCGTCGCCCCGCGTCAGGAATCGAAGCCGGATCTCCGAGGCGGGAGAGAACAGGGCCTGTCCCAGGAACCGCCCCGGTCGGTCCGTCACTCGGACGATGCCCGCGGGTGCCCGGCTGGGGAGGACGTCGGAGCGATAGATCCAGGGATGGCCGGCGCGCCAGCGGGCGGCCCCGCGCGAGGTGACGGCGACCGTGGAGCTCAACGGCAGAGATGATTGAGGACGTGAACCGAGCGCCGGATGTGCGTCTGATCGCCATTGCGGATCCTGACGTGCTCGGAGCGCGGGATCTCGTTGCGGCGGCGAGGGACGCCGTGCGGGGTGGGGCAACGGCCATCCAGCTCCGGATGAAGCGAGCGCCTGCCGCTGCGATGTGCCGCCTGGCGCGGGAACTGCTGCGCTCGGTTGGGGTTCCCGTCTACGTCAATGATCGGGCCGATGTGGCCTGGGCGGTGGGCGCGCACGGCGTCCATGTCGGCAGCGACGATCTCCCCCCCGGCGAATTGCGGGCCGTGGCTCCACGGCCGTTCCTGATCGGCGTCTCGGTCGGCACGGAGCAGGAGGCGGCCGCCGTGCGTGGCGTGGACGTGGACTACTGGAGCATCGGATCTGTGTTTCGCACGGCGACCAAGCCGGATGCCGGCGAGCCCATCGGACTGGGCGGGTTGCGATCGTTGGCCACGCTGGCTCCGCCGGGTATGCCGATCGTCGCCATTGGCGGCATAGACGCCTCCAACGCGAGCGCGGTGATCGGCGCGGGCGCGCACGGAGTCGCCGTCATCTCCGCCGTGTTCGGCGCCGCCGACGTCCGGCGGGCCGCCCGCGAGATTCGGGAGGCCGTGGATGCCGCCCGTCACTGAGGCCCGGTGTGCGCGGGCCGCGGGGTGCCTTCGGCTCGCCCGCCGCGGACGGCGGAGATCGCCCTCAAGTGTTCGCGCAACGTGCGGGAGAACACGTGGCTCCCGTCTGGCCGCGCCACGAAGAACAGGAAATCAGTGCGTTCCGGAAACAGGGCGGCGTGAATGCTCGCGCTGGATGGTTGCCCGATGGGATTCGGCGGCAAGCCGTCGATCATGTACGTGTTATACGGGGAGCGCGTCTGATAGTCCCTCTCGTACAGCCGGCGCCTTCGTCCTAAGGCGTAGATCACCGTGGGGTCCGCCTGCAGTCGCATCCCCCGCGCCAGGCGGTTGTGGTATACGGACGAGATGTAGTACGCGTCTCGTGGATCGCGTACTTCGCCTTCGATGATGGAGGCGAGGACGACGATCTCGTGGCGGGTCTTCTTCAGGCCGCGCAGTCGTTCAGTCCAGGAGGGCTGCCAGCGCCGTGCGAATTCCCCGGTCATCTGCCGGACGACGGCTTCGGCCGTGGCGTTCACGGGCACAAGATAGGTGCTGGGGTAGAGATACCCCTCGAGTGTCGGGACCGGGATGTCGAGTTCGGCGGCAAGGCTGCGATCTCGGGCGGCGGCCAGGAACTCCTCGGAGGGGATGCCGAGCTGAGAGTCCACCAGCGCCGCGATCTCCGTCAGCATCAGCCCCTCACGGATTACCAGGCGATGCTCGGCGATGCGGGCGGTGAGGAGCGTATTCAGCGCTCGCCGCGCACCGAGCCCGGTGGGCAGATCGAACGTGCCGGCTGGAAGCTGGCGCTGGCGTCCCGTGAGGCGGACGTAGAACCGGAAGGCGCGCGGCGAGTCGATGATGCGGTGGGTGGCAAGCGATTCGGCCACGGCCTCGAGTGTGGCGCCTCGTGGAATTGTGACGCGCGCCGGCTGCGTGGGCGGCGGAGCGCCCGCGCAGCCGGCCACGGCCCCCGCGAGGCCAACGGCCAGCCACCGGTGGGTTGGCGCGTTCATGCGCGGCGGCGATCGAGGAAGGTTTGCAGGATGACCGCGGCAGCCATCTGGTCCACGGCTTCCGCCGTTGGCCGCTCGCGCCGCGTCGCGCCGGAGGCGGCGCGGCGAGCGCGCGCGGTGCTCATCCGTTCGTCAACGAACGTCACGGGAAGCCCGGTTCGTTGCGACACGAGCGTGCCCGCCTGGCGCGCGGCGAGGGCCGCGGGGCCCTCGCGACCCGAGGGCTCCACCGGCAGCCCAACCACGACGCCCACGACCGCGTGCGCCTCCAGGAACGGGCGCAACGCCGCCAGTGGAAAGCGGCGGCCCGCGCGTCGCGCCAGGGTGGCGAGTGGTTGGGCGACGGTCTGCGTGGGATCCGAGACGGCGAGCCCGATGCGTTTGGCGCCGGGATCCACGCACAGCAGGCGGCCGGCTCGCGGAAGGGGGGTCGCCGGGTCGCCGGGTTGCCGATCCGCCGATCCGCGGATCGGCCGATCCGCCGACGCGCCGCTCATCACCCCTGTTGCATCGTGGCGAAGAATTCCTTGTTGTTCTTCGTCCGCTTCATGCGCTCGAGCAGGAACTCGATCGCCTCCACGGGCGGCATGTCGGCGAGGAAGTTCCGGAGCAGGTACATCTTGTTGAGCTCCTCCTTGTCCAGGAGCAGCTCCTCTTTCCGCGTCGAGCTGCGCTGCACGTCGATGGCGGGCCAGATTCGGCGGTCGGCGATCTTGCGGTCGAGTACGATTTCCATGTTGCCGGTGCCCTTGAACTCCTCGAAGATCACCTCGTCCATCCGGCTGCCAGTTTCAATGAGCGCGGTGGCGATGATCGTCAGCGAGCCGCCACCCTCGATGTTGCGCGCGGCGCCAAAGAACCGCTTGGGTTTCTGCAGAGCGTTTGCATCCACGCCGCCGGAGAGGATTTTGCCGGAGTGCGGAACCACCACGTTGTGTGCCCGCGCCAGTCGCGTGATCGAGTCCAACAGGATGATGACGTCCCGGCGATGTTCCACCAGGCGCTTGGCTTTCTCGATCACCATGTCCGCTACCTGCACGTGGCGGTCCGCGGGCTCGTCGAACGTGGAGGAGATCACCTCGGCTCCCTTCACGTTCTCTTCCATGTCGGTGACTTCTTCCGGTCGCTCATCGATCAGCAGCACGATCAGATTGACGTCGGGGTGATTCTCGGTGATGGAGTTGGCGACTTTTTGGAGGAGAATGGTCTTGCCGGCCTTGGGCGGTGAGACGATCAGGCCGCGCTGGCCGAATCCAATCGGGTCGAGCAGGTCCATCACGCGCATGGAGAGGTCGCCGTCCTTGCGCTCGAGCCGGATGCGCCGCTCCGGGTAGCGGGGGCGCAGGTTGTCAAACGCAATTCGGTGCTTGGCTTTTTCGGGTTCTTCGAAATTGACGCGCTCGACCTTCAGCAGCGCGAGGTATCGCTCGCCTTCTTTCGGCGGACGCACTTGCCCGAGGATCGTATCGCCGGTGCGCAGATCGAAACGCTTGATCTGGCTCGGGCTGACGTAGATGTCGTCGGGTCCGTACAGGTAGTTCCAGTCCTGGCTGCGGAGGAAGCCGTAGCCTTCGGGCAGGATCTCCAGCACACCTTCACCGCGCAGGACCGTGTCGGAATCGAGCAGGGACTGCTCGATCCGGAAGATGAGGTCCTGCTTGCGGAGCCCCGAGTAGTTGGTGATGTTGAGCTGCTCGGCCATGGCGTGCAGCTCCGAAACGGATTTGCGCTTCAGTTCGGCGATGTCCACGTGGTGGAACTCCGTCAGTGGTGCGGGAGGATCAAGACACTCGTGCCGGGCATCGTGGGCCCTGCGAGGGTTCTGAAAACGGAAGTCTGGCGCCTGGGAAAGGCTTGGGAGTGAAAGCTCCCTATAATTAGAGCGACCCCGGGCCGGCCGTCAAGGGGTACTGCGTGACCGCGATCACCAACTTCTTTTCCTTCTGGCGAACCACCACCACCCGCGATCGTGAGATCGTGGATGCCGTGGTGCGCCCGGAGCACGCGGGCCCGTCTCTGGCGCTCCGTGCGGCGCTCGACCAGTGGAACGGGGTCCACTACTGGGTCAGTAACGACGGGGCCCCGCGACTCGTGTTGGTGCGCGTGCTCGCGCCGCCACGCCGTGAGCGCTGGTGGCTTCATGCGTTCCTGTTTGTCAGCACGTTTCTCACGGTCTGGATGGGCGGGGGGCTCCTCGCGGGCGCCCCCTACGTGCTGCCGCCGCTGCATTCGGTGGCCGACGCATGGGGGGCGCTCGCCGGTTGGGTTCAGGCCATGCGACCGGGGTTGGAGTTCGCCATGGGCCTCATGGCGATCCTGCTGGCGCACGAGGCCGGTCACTACATCGCGGCACGGCGGTATGGGATCGACGTTTCACCACCGTACTTCCTCCCGGCGCCGCCGCTGTGGAACTTCGTCGGGACGTTCGGCGCATTTATTCGACTCCGTAGCCCCGTGGTGGATCGCCGTCAACTGTTGGACGTGGGGGCCGCGGGTCCGTGGGCCGGTTTCGCCGTTGCCGTCCTCGTTTTGTTCGCCGGACTGTCGCTCTCCGAGACGGTAAGCGGGGTCGGGGCCCAATCGCCGCAACTCATCATGCTGCACGATCAGCGCCTGTACCTGGGCGACTCCCTGTTCATGGCGGCTACGCGGCGGCTGTTCACCGACGGGGGGACGATGGTGTTGCATCCCCTGGCGTTCGCCGGGTGGCTCGGTCTTCTGGTGACCGCTCTCAACCTGCTCCCCCTGGGACAGCTCGACGGCGGGCACGTGCTCTATGGTCTTGTCGGCGGGGGGCAGCGTTGGCTGGGTCGCGCGACGTGGCTCGCGCTTCTGGCGCTGGGGTCGCTGTTCTGGGGCTGGATCTTGTGGGCGGCGCTGACGCTCTTGCTCGGACGCGGGCGGCTCGCCCACCCGTCAGTTCTGGAACGCCATCGTCCGGTTCCGGGGAGCAGACAGCCGTTTGGTTGGGCAACCGTGCTGCTCTTCGTCGTCACCTTCACACCGGTGCCGTTTCACGGCGCTGGGCTTGGGGCCTTGCAGCTCTTCTGATTTGAAGCAGTCGGCTGATTTGAAGCAGTTGGCGAATCGGCGAGTGGCCGCTCACTATTGCATAAGTCGCTGACGCATTTATATTTGCGCAAACCGACGGAGTCCTTCATGCCGGCAAACCCGTTGCGCTACGGCGCGCTCAACCCAGCCGAGCCGGCTGTCCACGAACTTCCGCCAATCCGATACGGGACGAGTCTCGTACCGGTGCGCGTGGAGGTCCGGCGCTCCGAAGACGGAACGTGGCGCGGTCGGCTGCTGTTCGGGGCGGTGGCGGACGATCCCCTGGTGGCAACCGGGGAGATCCTCTACGGCGCGACGGATGGCGACTTCTGGGAATCCGTGCGCGATCTGCGTGATCACCACTTGCGCGACTTGTATCGCTCGTTGATCGAGTGACGGCTCCCGCCCCCTTGGAAGATCAAGTTCGCCGCCTGCGGCACGATCTGGCGAACCCGCTCGCAGCGGTGCTCGCCGAAGTCCAGTTGTTGCTGCTCAACACTGAGCGTTACGACGAGGAGACGCTCACGGCGCTCCGCGAGATCGAGAAGCTCGCCCGTCGCATGAGGGACCTTCTCCAGCAACAGGTGCCGCCTCCGCAACCGTAGCCTCCCTGCAACACAATTTCCGGCCCGTGTGACGCACCGCACGGAAGCCCGCCGCATCGCGCCGGAAAATTGGTGGCACGCTCCTCGCGGTCCTTATTCACCCACTAGTCTCCAATCTCTCATTGTGAAGATCTGGCTCTACGATCAGGAGACGCGTCAGGGCGGCTTGACGGCCGCCACCGCGGCCTGCACCTTCCCGCGTTTCGCTCGCTACGCCCCCGAGTGCTGCCTCGCCACCTTTCCGGAGGCCCGGTGATGGCCGTTCTGCACGAATCGGTTGGACGGTTGCACGTCGGTGCCCTCGCACTGGTGGTTACCGGTGCGGCGCTCTCGGCGGCCGGGTGCGCTGGGCGCGGGCCCACCCAGGTGTCCCCAGAGGAATTGCCGGCGCTCGAGTCGCGGCTCAATTCGGACCCTGACAACCACCGGCTGCGTTCGCGCTACGCAGCCGCATTGTTTGCCGCCGACCGGTGCGACGCGGCCATTCCCGAAGCGCAGCGGGCGCTGGCCATGGCTCCAGGTGAAGCGCTGCCGGTGCTCATCATGGGGCAGTGTCAGGAGAAACAGGGACAGCTCGACGAGGCGCTCGGAACCTATCGAACCTTCCTGAGTCGGTACGGAACCTTGAGGGGCGCGAGTGCGGTGCGGGCCAGGGAATTGCTCGCATTCCGCGAGCGCGCCAATCAGCGTGCCCGACTGGCGATCCAGAACGAAGCACAACTGTCCCAGCAGCCCACCGATCCCAACACCATCGCCGTGCTGCCACTCGAGGTCACCGGAGACACGGCCTACCGGGCGCTCTCCCGCGGCCTCGCGCAGATCCTGACGTCGGACCTCGCCCTGATTCAGCGCTTCCGTCTGGTGGAGCGACTTCAGCTCTCGGCCTTGATGGACGAGCTGAATCTGGCGCAGGGTGGTCGCGTGGATCCGGGGACCGCGGCCCGTGTCGGGCGAATGATCCAGGCGGGCCGACTGGTGCAAGGGGCCGCCGTGATTCCTCCGGAGGGCGCGGCTCGGCTGGAAGCCAGCGTGGTCCTTCCCACCGGCGAGGTGACCGACCCGACCGCCGTGACTGGTCGCTTCCGCGACCTGCTGCGCATCGAGAAAGATCTGGTCATCGGGCTGTCGGCGCGATTGGGCTACACGCTGTCCGAGGCCGAGCGGCGCATGATTCTGGAGAACGGGACCCAGAATCTCACGGCGTTCCTTGCGTATTCGCGTGGGCTCGTGGCGGAAGATGCAGGCGACTTCTCGCGGGCGGCTGCGTACTTCTCGCAGGCCGTCCAGGCGGACCCCGGGTTCCAGCAGGCGCGGGAATCGTTCCAAGCCGCGGCCACGGCGGACGCCGTGCGGGAGGCATCGGCCGGTGAAGTGACCACGGTGCTGGCGCAGGAGCCCACGCCGGAGCCGCCGGCGGAAGTGGCGGTGAACAACGCATTGAACAGCACCGTCACGGAAGTCGCGCCCACGCAGGTCGAGAAGACGGCGCCCACGCAGCAGCAGCAGAGCACACCGGCCAACAACACGCCCGCCTTCACGCCGCCATCCACGCCGACGAGTCTCGGCACGCCGCCCAGCGCCACGGGAACGATTCGCATCGTGTTCCGCCTGCCATGAGCTGCGCTCGGCTTGCGGCGCTTGCCGCCGGAGTGCTCGTGCCGGCTTCGCTCGGGGGGCAGATTCGCGTGGATGGCCGGACGGCCGTGTTCTACGAGAGCTACTCGTTTGGTTCCGGCCTCGTGTTCAATCAGCTGAGCGAGTTGACCGTTCCACTTGGCGTCAACCTGCGGTTCGGCGCTACGGGAACGCTTGCGCTCTCCGGCGGATACGCGCGCGTGGATCTCCGGAGTTCCGGTCTCGACCCGACGCTGGGAAACCAGCAGATCTCCGGTCCGCTGGACACGGAAGCCCGCGTTTCCGTGAACGTAGTACCGGGCAAGTTGGTCGCTCTCGTAACGGGCGTGATTCCCACCGGGATCAAGTCCGTGCGGCAGCAAGAGCTCTCGGTGTTGGGGGCCATTTCCAGCGACGTCGTGGGATTCACGGCAACCAGCCTGGGATCCGGGGGGAACGTGGGTGGTGGCTTTGCCGGCGCGGTGCCCGTGGGTCGATTCGCCCTGGGATTCGGCGCCACGTACCGGCAGCCGATGGGATACGTGCCCGTGCTTGGCGAAACGCGTGAGCTCAGGCCCGGAGCGGAGCTGAAATTCCGCACCGGAGTCGAGGGCGCGGTGGCGCGCCGCACCTATGTGCGACTGGCCGGGATCCTCGCGCGCACGCAGAAGGACCGGATCGCCGTGGCCGGCGTCGGGGACTCGACGAAGAACGGCTTGGGCAATCGCGTCATTGGGTACCTGTCGGTAAACCAGGGGCTCGGCCGAGGCTCGGTGACCGTTTACGGCTTCGACGTGTTCCGCGGCGATCCGCAGATCGAGCAGACGGCGGTGGGAGCTGCGAGGCTGCCGCGCGGAAACTTGGTGGCAGGTGGCGCTCGCATTGATTGGCCCCTGGGCGAGCGGGTGGTGGTGTCGCCGCAGGCCGAGTTCCGCATGTCATCGGCCGCCCCGAGCGATACGGTCACGGCGCTGGAGAAGCTCGGGCAGTCGGTTCGGGCGGGGGCTGATGTGCGGATTCAAGCCACGTCCAGGGCGACGTTGGTGTTCCAGGGGAGCGGGGTGAGCGGGCACGTGATTCAATCGGGCGCTCGCGTTTCCGTGAGTGGATATCGGGCGTCGCTCTTCGTGGAACTCAACCCGTGAAGCGTCGGTGGGCAGGGGTCCTGGTGGCAGTCGGACTCGCCGCTTGCGCAGACCTTTTCGACCCCGGTCCCATGACCGTTCGGCTGGAGATCGTGCCGGAGTTCGATCGAACGGACGGGTACGTGGCCACCGCCATTGACGCCGATTCGCTGCGCGTTCGGATCGTGCGGGCCGACAGCGCGGGCGCGTTCACCGATACGGTGGTTCGTGCGACCGTGCGCATCGATCCTGACTCGGGCACCGTGAATGCCTCCTTCAGCGTGGTATTGCTTCAGAGCCCGCAGAACTTCCGCGTGGTGCTCGCGGCCATCCGCAGCTCGGACGGGGCCGTGTTGTTCTCGGGCGCGAGTACGGTCCAGGTCAGTTCTGGTCCCGGGTCGGCCGGGGGGCAACAGGTGAGTATTCCTGTCAGCTACACCGGCCCGCGCGCCCGCCGACTGGTCCTGGCTCCGCGGGATACCGCCGTCACGGCGGGCTCGTCCTTCGTGCTTCGGGCAACGGCGTTCGACAGCCTGGGTGCCGTGGTCAACGTGGCCGCTCGATTTGCGTTGGTGACGCCGGGCGATTCGACCAAACTGCGGGTGAATCGGCTCACGGGCCTGGTGACCACCGTGGCGAATCAGACCGGCGCCGTGCTGGTCTACGGCTACACGCCGGACACAGCCGCCACGGACACCGCGCGCGTGTACCTCGGCGCGGTTCCCGCGGCCGTCCGGGTGACGCCCGGCTTCGCGGGCGTGGTGCCGACGGGCACCACGACGCTCACGGGACAGGTGGTGGATGCGAGCGGCAATCCCGTGGCGGGCACGAGCGTCAGCTGGGTGTCGCGCAGCACGGGGGTGGCCACCGTGAGCGGCACGGGAGTCGTGACCGGAGTGGCCGTCGGCAACGCGGTCGTGGTGGCCAGCGGTTCGGGCTTCAGCGATTCGGCGCTCGTGTCGGTCCTGCCCGCGACCAACGTCCTGGTGTCCTCCACGTCCAGCGGCCGTGCCTTCCGGGCGGCTCGTGTCGGGGACACAGTGGTCGTGGACATCACGGCCGACATGGCGTTCGCGCCTGGCGAAAGACTGGGCAGCTACAACGCGAGGCTGACGTGGGACGCGGCCGTCCTGCAATACGTGAGCGTGGTGAACACGACGTTCGCCGCGCCCACGGTGAACGCGGACAGCGTCTCCGCCGGGAAGCTGCGATTTGCGTCGGCGGACGCCAACGGTGCGGCGGGCCAGGTGGTGGTCGCCCGCGTTCGGCTTCGCGCCATCGCCGCCGGAACGACGTCACCGGCGTTGACGATCAGCGAACTGTCGGCGGCGTCGCCGACGTTCACCAATCTGCTTTCACGAGTGACCGTGGCGAGTGGGTCCGTCACGGTCCGTCCATAGGAGGGAGAGGTATGCGATCGGTCCGCTCGTTCACCCTCGCCGCGCTGGCGCTCGGGCTCGCCGCCTGCGAGGACGATCCGCTCAAGTCCGGCCTGCCCGAGACCCCGGCGCCGCCCAATCAAGGTGTGCAGGCCTTCATTCAGGTGGACAACGCACAGGCGCGCCCAGGCGACGAGGTCCGCGTGTTCGTGCGCATGCAGTTCGGCACCGAGTCCGGCGCGAAGCTTGGCAGTTACACCGGGCGCCTGACGTTCGATCCCGAGGTCGTTGCGTTCAAGAGCGAGAGCAAGATTGACGACGGGCTCCGGGTCACCAACCCGAACAACGCTGGGGCCGGGGAACTGCGCTTCGCGGGGGCGTCCGCCACCGGGTTCAATGACCTCACCCTGTTTGAGGGACTGTTCCTGGTGAAGAAGGACGGCTTCCTGGACGCGTTCAAGCTCCAGATGGAGGAAGTCTCGGCGGCGTCCACGCTCGCCAATCTGGCCCCCGGTTTGGACGTTCCCAATCGGGTGTTTCAACGGCCGGGAATCAAGTGAGAAGCGCGAGAGGTGAGAGGTAACAGGTGAGGGATACGACGCGGCCCCGAGTCCGGAGGGGCTGCGCTGGCCTGGCGGCAGTGTTCGTCATTGCCGCCGGGGCGCGCACGGCTGCTGCCCAGACCATCGTCGCGGGACCGGCGACGACAGAACTGCAGGGCGTGGCCGGCGAACGCCTCACCATGCCGATTGCGGTGGACCTGACCGGTGCGCCGGGGACGAGGCTCGGAGCATACCGCCTGTCCGTCCGGTGGAAGCCGTCGCTTCTCAAGTTCGTGGCGGCCGGCGGGGCGGCGTTCGCGGCGCCGGTGCTCAACACGGACTCGGCCGCGCAAGGAGTGGTGAAGTGGGCCGCCGCGAACGCCGCAGGCGCGACGGGGTTCTTCACGCTCGGCAGCGTCACGTTCGAAGTGCTGAACACGGCCCAGGCGGACACGCTGAAGCTCGCGTTCCAGGAGATGACCGCGGCCGGGTCGTACCTCGACTTGCTACCGCAGTTGTCGCTCACCACGACCGTGTTCTGCGGCGGCCCGGTTTGGGGCGACATGAACGCGGACGGCATCCTGCAGGCCCTGGACGCGCAAATCGTGC
The DNA here is from genome assembly GCA_035559715.1 of Gemmatimonadales bacterium. GTDB lineage: Bacteria > Gemmatimonadota > Gemmatimonadetes > Gemmatimonadales > GWC2-71-9 > JACQHC01. The sequence goes on from DATMAW010000091.1 coordinate 33,109, forward strand.
TGATGCACGCCGTCGGCATCGCGGTTGGAGACACGACGCGGGGCGACGTGGATGCCGACACGCGGGTGAATCCGCGCGACGCGTTGATCATTCTGAGCAAGGTCGTGGCCCTCGACGTGACGTCATTCCGCGTGGGCAAGTTTGTGGTGTCCACCTGTGCTGGGCTTCCGCCCAGGAGCGTCACCATCTTCCCCGAGCCGATCGGGATGGCCGTGGGTGACCGATTCACCGCGCGAGCGGAGGTGAAGGACAGCGTCGGCAAGATCGTGCTGGGGAAGGGGTTGGCCTGGTCGTCGAGCAACCCAGGCGTGGCGACCGTCGACTCCACAGGTACGCTGACGGCGGTGGCGAACGGCACGGCGATTCTCACGGCGGCGGCGGCGCCAGGGCTCACAGATACGACGACTGTTACGGTGGGGGCGCGGCACCGCTGGGTCGTGAACGCCCCCGGCGCGCAGGGGCAAGCGAGTGAAGTGGGCAGCGACTTGTATCCTTTCAGCACCATCAAGCAGGCCCTCGAC
>DATMAW010000092.1:0-9809 GCA_035559715.1 Gemmatimonadales bacterium
CACCGTGGCGGTGGACTTCACGCGCCTCGCCCTGAGCGACGATGGTTGGACGCTCGAGCTGGAGCGCCGGCGCATGTCGCTGTACGTGGATCTGCTCGTGCAGCGGCTGGAGGCCGAGGCCACGTGGATGGCTGCGGAGCGGCGCGTGGTGGTGGCACACAGTTTTGGCGGCATGCTCGCGCTGGCCTGGCTGCTCGACGGCGATCGGCGCGCGGCGGCAGGCGTGGATGGGCTGGTGCTCGTGGCTACCACGGCGGGGCCGATGTTCGACGCCGCGCGGGTGCTGGTGGCGCGTGTGGGCGGCCATGCGCTCCGCGTTCCCTCCACCGCCCTGCTCCCGCTGTGGAACCTGCGGCCGGTCACTCGCGCGGTCGCCGCCCTGGCCGGCCGCGGCGGCACACCCGGGACGGTGAACTTCCGCGCGCTCAGCAACCACTCGGACCTCGCTGTGGGTCTTGCCGGATGGCGCAACACGGACTGGCGAGCCCGCCGCTCGTTCCGATTCGCCATGGCCGGCTTCGACGTGCGCTCGCGCCTCGCCCAGCTGCATGTGCGAACCATCGTGCTGCACGGCGGGCGTGATTCGTTCTTCCCGGTGGATGTGGCGCGGGAGTTGGCGGGAGGAATTCCGCGCGCGGAACTGCGCATCGTCCCGGAAGCGGCTCACCTGCTACCGCTCACGCATCCCGAGGCCGTGGTGCGGGCCGTGGAGGATCTCCTGGCGCCCTGACGGCGCCTCGGCGTTCTCGCCCTGCGGCTGGCCCTAATCCTCCGCGTGCGCCGCCTTCGCGTCTTCCTCTATGATCATCTTCTCCTGTCGTTCCATCGCGGCCTTCACGGCGGTCACGAAATCCCGCATGGCACGGATTTTCATTTGCTTCCCCGTGCCCCGCTTCGACAACATGGCCAGCTGGTTTGCCTGATCCGCCATCACGCCGTATCCCGCGTTCATGAATACGCGAGACACCTCCACCGATGCGCGAGCAATCTGCCCGAGGAACATGTCCTCTCCCACCTTCTGCGTGGCGTACTGCTCCACCAGCCCGTGAATGCGATCCCACTTGCGCCTGGCCTCGTAGATCACGTCCATCTTCTTCTGCGCTTTGGAACCGAGCTTGGAACCCATGGTGTGCTTACCTCTTGAAAGGTGGGCGATGACAGGCGATGTCAGGCGGCGTTGCCGTCAGCAGCAGGAAAGCGTTGATGATGGGCGGCGGAGATCGCCCGTCACCGCCCGCCATCGCCTGTCGCTCTCACAACCACCGAAAGATCTTGAGTGCGACCCCGAAACTCCCCACACCCCATGCCGCCATGACGGCGCCCGGCACGACGAGGGAAGCCAACCCCGCGCCGTCAATCATGACCGCCCGGAGCGCGTCGTTGAGCGCCGTGAGCGGCAGCGCCCGAATCACCGGTTGAATCGCGTCGGGGAAGTTCGAGTACGCAAAGAACACCCCCGAGCAGATCCACATCGGGACCATGACGAGGTTCATCAATCCGGATACGCCCTCGATGGTCTGGACTCGGCTCGCCACGAGCAGTCCAAGTCCCGCAAACGTCATGGCGCCCGCCAGCACCACGGCCGCGAGCGCCGCGGCGCTGCCCCGCACCGGTACTTGAAAGACGAAGTATCCGAACAGGAGCAACGCGATCACCTCGCCGGCCAGAAACACGAGCCGCGCGAGGATGTGCGACAGCAGATACTCGCTCTTCCGCATCGGCGTCGCCAGCAGCCGCTTGAGCAGCTTCTGGTTGCGGCTCTTCACGACCGAGAATCCGACGCCCCACATTCCGGTACCCATGATATTCATGCCGAGGAGCCCCGGGAGCACGAAATCGATGTAGCGAGCGCCGGGCTCCGCCACGCGGGCCTCATGCACGGCTCGGGGATCGCGCCGCCCAACCGCCCGCTGCACCGCGTCGTTGGCCAGCAGTCGAGCAAGGCGCCCTTCGGCACGCGTGGAGTCGTACCGAAACACCAGCGGCTCCCCGGCCACCGCCACGAGCGCCACCCGACCCGTGCGCAGCTGCTGGCGCGCTTCCGCGACGGATAACACCACCGCCCGTAGGCCCGGCGCCGTGTCGAGCGTCGCGGCCAGCTCCGCCGCCCGGGGACCTTGTTCCACCGCCACGCGCAGCCGCTGGGGCGCACGGTTCTTGAACGCGATGCCCAGCGCGAACGCCAGCACGATGGGAAACGCGAACACCCAGAACAGCGCCTCGGGCTCGCGGGTGAAATCGCGCACTCGCCACAGCGTCAACTGCACGATGGGGTTGGGCGACCTAGTCGTCACGCAGGCGCCTCCCCGTCAGCGTCAGGAACACGTCCTCCAGCGTGGCGTGGTGCGTCGTGAGCGCGCTGAGGCCCATCTCGCGTCTGGCGAGCAGCTGCATCAATGCCGGAACGGTCTCGTGAATCCGAGCCACGGTGAGGCGCGTCTTTCCGTCCTCGGCGGCCACGCGCACCACCCCGGGTAACTGAGCCAGCACCGCTTCGTCGATGCTGCCGCCATCGTGGAGGGCGAACTCCACCACGTGCTCGGCGCCAAGCGTGGCGATCAACTGGCGCGGCGTTCCGAGCGCGATGATCCGGCCGTGGTCAATCACCGCCACGCGGTCACACAGTCGCTCCGCTTCTTCCATGTAGTGCGTCGTGAGCACAACCGTGCCACCGCGCCCCCGAAACCGCGCGATGACGTCCCACAACTGGCGCCGCGACTGCGGGTCGAGGCCCGTCGTCGGCTCGTCGAGGAACAGGATATCCGGCTCACTCACCAGCGCGCAGGCCACGGCAAGGCGCTGGCGCTGGCCGCCCGAGAGCCGGCTCACCCACGCGTCCCGCTTCTCGGTGAGCTGCACCGTCTCGAGCACGTCTTCCACCGAGGCGCCGCGGCGATAGAAACTGCGAAACAACGTGATCGTCTCACGCACCGTGAGCTTCTCGCCCAGCTTGGTTTCCTGCAGCTGGCTCCCCATCCGCTCCCGCAGCTCGCGCTCGTCGCGATCCCAGCGGAGCCCGAGGATCTCCACGTCCCCCTCGTCGGCCGGCAGCAGGCCCTGGAGGACCTCCACTGTGGTCGTCTTGCCGGCCCCGTTCGGACCGAGTAGCCCGAAACATTCGCCCGCCCGCACGTCGAGATCGAGCCCTTGAACCGCGGTCACGGCGCCGTAGCGCTTCACCAGCCCGCGGCAGCGAACGGCAAGAGTGTTTGCGTTGATGGCAGGTGTCGTCATCGCGGAACCCAGTCCCTGGCTGGTAACCTAATCGCTCACCGCCACCCTCGCCCGGAACGCGGTGGCAATGGCCGCCGCTCGGGTACTCGGGCGCCTGCGGGGCGAGCCGCACCTCCCGCCTCCCCACTACCATCTCGTCCCCTGGGCGGTCAGCTTCCGGACCATGCGTATCGTTCTCTCGATCCTCGCTCTGGCCCTCGCATGGACGGGGTTGGCGTTCTCCATCGAGCCCGTGCCGACGTGGTTCTACGTGTTCGCGTGGTATCCGACGCTCGTCCTGCTGGATGCCATCGCCACGCGGCGAGGAGTCCCTTCGGTATTTTCTCGCCCCGACCTGGCACTGTCGCTGTTTGGATGGTCTGCGGTGGTCTGGTTTGTGTTCGAGGCGCTGAACTTCCGGCTGGAGAATTGGTACTACGTCTTCCTGCCACGCTTCGGCCCGGAGCGATGGATCGGCATCACGCTGTCTTTCGCCACCGTGGTGCCGGCGATCGTGTTGGCGGAGCGCGTACTCGGGGGCCTGGGTGTGGGCGAGCGATGGCGCTCCACCCCAATGCGCCACGGACTGAAACACCCCGGCCAGTTCGCCTGGATCGGTGTCGTGGTCCTGGTCCTCGTGCTGGTGTGGCCTCGATGGCTTTTCCCGCTCGCCTGGGGCGCGCTGTTTCTCCTCGCGGATCCGCTGGTGCACGGGCGCCGGCCAGATCTCTCGCTCATCGCGGATGTCGAGCGTGGAGACTGGCGTCGGATCGGCCGGCTGATGCTCGGCGGGCTGCTCATCGGCGGCGTGTGGGAATCCTACAACCACTGGGCCCGCGGCAAGTGGATCTACACGGTGCCGATGCTCGAGGAAATGAAATGGTTCGAGATGCCGCCGCTCGGCTTTCTGGGCTTCCCGTTCTTCGCGCTCGAGGCGTGGGCGATGTACAGCGCGCTGGTGGCGCTGGGCGTTGCCGTACCGCTTCCCACGCCGAACAACGAACGAAAAGAGGCGGAGGTTGACGAGGAAAGGCGAGCAGCGTTGCCGTACGTCGGCGTCAGCCGTCGGCCATCGCTGGCCATCCTACCCTATCTCGCGGCCGCCGCATTCATCGTAGCAACGCTGGCCGCCATGGAGCGCTACACCATCAGTTCCACCGTACCCAGCCTCGGTACGCTTCCAGCCGGGCTCGAGGGTATTGGCTCCGTCTGGCAGCTGGCGGCGTCTCGACCGGAGTCACTCGCGGCAGCCACGGGTTTGCCGCTCGATTCGACTCGCAGCATGGTGGAACTGGCCCGGTTTGCCACCCTGCGCGGCATTGGCAGCGGGCACGCGCATGCGCTCCGGCAAGCCGGGCTGCGAACGGTGTGTGACCTCGCCGGTGCCGACGCTTACAACCTCTGGGCCCACCTGCACGGGCTCAATCCGCACCTCGGACGGCGTCCCACCGAGGCAGAGGTAAGGGTATGGATTCGGGCCGCGCGTCGCGCCTGCCCGGCGTGAGGCGGCTCCCATTGGAAACGGTCGTACGGATCCTGGCCGGCCTGGCTGCCGCGTACGGCATCCTCGTCCTGCTCGCGTGGCGTTACCAGGAGAAGCTGGCGTTCCCCGCGCCGCGCACGCGGCTGCGAGACCCTGCCGACGCGGGCATGCCGGATGGCCGCCGGGTCACGGTGCGCGCCCCCGACGGTGTTGCCTTGCACGGATGGTTCCTTCCGGCTGTGCCGGGCGAGCCGGACGCTCCCGCTCCGGGCCTGCTCTGGTTCTACGGCAACATGGAAACCGTTTCCGGCCTGGCCCCGATCATCCGTGATCTCCGTCCGCCGGGCGTCGCCCTGCTCATTCTCGATTATCGGGGCTACGGAGAAAGCGAGGGGACGCCGACGGAGCCCGGTTTGTATCTCGATGGAGAAGCCGCCTGGACGTTCATCACGTCGCAACCTGGCGTGGATGCTACTCGCATCGCGGTGTACGGTCGTTCACTCGGCGCCGCGGTGGCGTTGCACGTGGCGAGCACGCGACCGGTCGCGGCCGTGGTCCTCGATTCACCGTTCTCGACGGGCGCGGAAATGGCACGGGAGCACTACCCGCTGCTCCCTGCGTTCATCGTGCGGCTCTCGCTCGACAACGTGGGACGCGCCGCGCGGATTCGGGCGCCGCTTCTCGTATTCCACGGCACGGACGACGCGATCGCGCCGCTCCGCATGGGCCGCGCGGTGGCGCAGGCCGGGCGGGCTCGCGAGCTGGTGCTGATCGATGGGGCGGGCCACAACGACACGTACGACGTGGGCGGCCGGCGGTATCGGGAGAAGATGCACGCGTTTCTGCAAGAAGCGCTCCGTCGAGAAGCGCTCCGTTAAGACACGCTAACTCTGCTCGACCGATCTCGGTCATCGGGCATCTTTGGTCCGCCCACGGTCGAGCCTATCGCCACCGCTGCGCTTCGCCCACACGAGTCGCTACCGCGGAGAACGCGACCTGTCGGCGTCTACGACGGCCTCCCCTTGGGACGGGGCTCAGTACCCGGCGCCCGCGTGATCACAACCTCGCCAAGCGATCAGACGTGGGCGCGACCAGGCTAGAAAGCAAGCGAAGCCGCGAGAACGATCCCGTTCGCGGCCAGGACCGTAACGGCGGGCCGGGGGCCAGGTGGGCCAGATCGGTTGGCCCGATAGATCGTCTTCCACCGCTTCGGCAGGCCGATTGCGGCGCCAAGCACAGCCCCGTAGGCAGCTCCGACAGCGGCACCGAGCACTCCAAAAAAGAGCCGCCCCTCCGTGGGCTCCTCACACCTCGCCCCCCAACATAGTTGCGTTTGCATACCCATCAGGAGCCCCGACATCGCTCCGATTCCCGCGCCTAGTCCCGCGCTGGTGCCAACTGCCCGGCCTCGGACTTGAATCGCCATTACGTCCCGAAGGTCTACCTGCGACAGGGAGTCGGCTGATTCCATGCGTGTCCCAAGGCTGCTGACGGTGAGGTAGGGTTGCGAAATGACGAGGTCACCTGATGTCATGCGGAGTCGGACCTGCCGCTGGGCGTTCACACGTGCCTGCAGGCGCGCGAAGGCTACGGAGTCCAGTCCTAACGCCGCGGCTGCCTGTGGGGCGGCGCGGCGGCAAGGAAGCAAAGCTAACACGAGAGCGAGAAGACAGGCGCAACGCACGGTTGGTCCCCCTGCATGTTACGGCTCAAATTGCGCTGCCGCCGTCAAGCATGTGTCAAGCAAGGGCTGAACGACAAGCGGGTACTCCGGCATCGAACCAGCACAAGCCGTTCTGCGTGATCACCACCTGTGGCCCCACTGGGCCGTGCGTCAAACAGGCCCGGGTGGCGAGCACGCGACTCGCGCTCCAGCAGTACTTCGCAGATCTCCCGGCCGGTTGTTACCGGCTGCCTCAGCCTCAGATCGGCGAAGAAAACCCCTCGCGCTCCACGACCTGCCCCACGGTCGCGTCCAGCGGCTCGCGGAACATCGGCCCGGCGAGGACGTAGGTGTGGAACTCGGCGACGTGCGTGGCCCCGCGCGCGACCCCGTCCGCGATCGCTCCGAAGCGACGCGGCTACCGTCCCGGCACGCGGGCCCGAGGAGCACGCGCCGCTGACAGAAGATTCTGGACCAGGATGAGATCCCGTGCCTCGGCGGGCTCTGCGGTGACGAAGACGAACTCCTGTCCGTTGGGATGGACGTCGTAGCCGGCGTGCCGCGCGTTGGCGACGTAGTCACCTCGGAACAGGGCCACCCGTTGTCCCACCGAGAACTCCGGTTGGAGGCGCAGGGCGGCGGCGAGCACCGTGTCGGCATTGCGGTAGAAGAGCTCCCGGCCGTCGCGCCGCCAACGGGGCTCCGTGCCTCCAGCCACCGATATCTGCCATCGCTCAGCGCCCTCGGGGAACGGACGCACGTAGACCTCGTTGCGGCCCGATTCGTCGGAAACGTACGCCAGCCAGCGATCGTCGGGCGAGAGGGCCAGCGAGCGCTCGTCAAACGGGGAGGCGACGACCGCGTGGGGATGGTCGAGAGAGTCGCGCCGCACGTAGTACAGGTCGCCCGGAATGCCATTCGCCCGGTACACGATCGTGCGCTCGTCGCGCGTCAGCGTGGCCTCGAACACGTTGGGGCCCTGGAACAGGGTGGTGACGGGTCCGCCGGAGGCCGGCGTCTCGGCTGCGCCCGCCGTGAATTGGGTGAATACCAGGCGCCGGCCGTCGCCGGACCATTCGGGGTATTGATACACTCCCTCGAACGTGAGCCGCGAGAGCGTCGCCTGCCGGAGGTCGAATACCCAGATGTCTCCCGTGTAGCCCCGTCCCAGGCTGCGGAGGATGGTAGCAGCGATGTGGCGGCCATCGGGTGCGAAGCGGGGATCGCTGTAGGGCCGGGGCTCGACCGGTAGGGGGCGGGCCGTCCCCCGGCGGTCCACCAGCGTCAGACGACGGTGCTCCAAACCGCCCTCGAGGTACACCGCCCACCCGTTGCGCGAGAGGCCGAGCGTGACGTCGCCCAAGACTCCCCAATCCACGTTCTCCAGGACCGGGATCGGGCTCCCGGTGACGCGGCCGGCGCGCCAGTCGAAGGGCGCGGCGAAGATCGTCCCTCCGGGCCCCAGGTACGTCAGCCAGCCGGGTTCCACGAACCGCGGGTGCGTGCTCCATTCGCCGAGGCCGGCGACCGGGGCCACGTGCCCGGACCGGAGATCCAGGAGCCCGACCACGTGGTCGGCGCGGGTACCGGCCAGGGTGACGAGCAGACGTCTACCGTCCGGGAGGAACTCGGGCCACCGATAGCTCCGTGATGCCACGGTGTCCGAGGTCACGATACGCTCTGCCGGCCCACCCGTCGCGGCCACGCGGAAGAGATCGCCGGCCCCCGCGAAGACGATGACGTCTCCCGGGCCCCATGTGCCCCCGGCGAAGTCCGATGCGGAGGACAGGGTCACGGCCGGCCCGCCCGCCAAGGCCACCCGCTTGACGCTGCCCCGGGCGTAGAAGCCGACGTGCTGTCCGTCAGGTGAGAAGAACGGCAGCACTGCACCCTCGGTGTTGGGAAGCGGGACGGGGTCAATCTGATCCAGCCGCCGCACGAAAAGCCGCTCGGGGCCGCGGTATACCAGCGCCGCGCCATCCGGGGACAGGGCCAGCCCGACCCGGCTCAGTCCCACACCTGCCTGGATCCGAGCCGAGTCGGGGAGCTCCAGGACCAGCCGCACGACGGGACTCGGACGCTCGGGGGTGCGCCGGAGCCAGCCGGCGAGGCCCAGAGCGAGCGCTAGCAACAGGACGCCGCCGGCCGCAACGACGTGGCGACTGCGAAGGCCGCCCCCCCCTGCCTCCGCCATCGGTCGGGCCCCTGTGAGCGCCGGCGCCGGCGCGACCCCAGGGGTGGCCAGGGCCTCCGCGAACTCGGCCGCCGTGCGGAACCGGTCGGCCGGGAGCTTGGCCAGGGCCCTCTGGATCGCCGCTTCCACGTGGTCGGGGACGCTCGGCCGGGCGTTCCGAACGGGGCGGGGGGCTTCGGTCAGGACCTTGGCGATGACCGATTGTGCGGTGGGTCCCGTGTAGGGCGGCTCGCCCGCCAGCGCCTCGTACAGCACGCAGCCGAGCGCATAGATGTCGCTCCGGCCGTCTAGGTTCTGGTTCGCGGTGGCCTGCTCCGGACTCATGTACTGAGGGGTGCCAAGGGAAAGCCCGGTTTCGGTGAGCCGCCCGGCGCCCGCATTGCTGACCGCGCGGGCGATCCCGAAGTCCGCGACGATGGCCGCGCCGCTCGTCAGGAGGATGTTCTCGGGTTTGATATCGCGATGAATCACGCCCCGGCCGTGCGCGTAGGAAAGCGCAGCGGCGACCTGGGTCGCTATGCGGAGTGCGTCTTCGACCGGCAGGTGCCGCTCGCGACCGAGGAGATCGCGTAACGACTCTCCTTCCACGTACGGCATCACGTAGTAGAGAAAGCCTTCAGCCTCACCCGAATCGTGGAGCGGCAGGATGTGCGGGTGCTGCAGGTTGGCGGTGAGCCGGATCTCCTGCAGGAAGCGCTCGGCGCCGATCAGGGCCGCCAACTCGGGCCGCAGGACCTTGAGCGCCACCTTACGGTCGTGGCGCAGGTCTCCCGCCAGAAACACGGTCGCCATGCCACCCTGGCCGATCTCGCGCTCGATCGCGTAGCGCGGAGCAAGTGCTGCCTTCAGGCGACCAGCGAGTGCCTCGGTCATGCGGCCTCAGAACGTGCAGGGCCCCCCTGGAGCGCCGACCCGAATGACGATGCCGTCTCCTGCTCCCTGACACCTTTGGCATCGCGTCTAAGCGCGGCTCGGAGCTCACCTCAAGATACCGCTGGGGCCGCGCTGCTGCGACGACCCCAGGGCACAGTGAGGTGATCGCCGGGGTCCTACCTGGCTGGGCCCGTCGTGCCTCTGCACACGGAGGCGCCCAACGATCTCCGGACCACCGCGTCATGCCGCCGCGTGGGCGATGAATGAGCAACAGATTGAGTCACGGACAGGGCGTTTCAAGGGGGTCTGGTCCGATCGCTCATTGTCGGCGTTGGCGGGCGTTGAACCGGCGTGCGTCCGTCACGGCTACAATGACCGCCGCA
>DATMAW010000093.1:0-6111 GCA_035559715.1 Gemmatimonadales bacterium
CCTCGATTGGCGCGCCCGCAGGCGTCGTGCCGCCGTAGATGACGAGCTGGTTCGCCACCGGCTTCCCGTCCACCAGCGTCTTGACCCGCAACGTCGCCCCGCTCTTCAACGCGTACGGATTCTCCAGCGGCACGATCTCCGCCGGATACCCCAGGACCGTGGCATAGTGGTCGCTGGGCGTGTTGCCCACCTGCACGAGCGCCTTCACGTGCTTGTGGTACCGCTCGCGCGCGGGCTTATCCAGCTCGCCATCCCGCCGCCGGGCCTCCAGCACGTCCGGGATGCCGTCCAGCCGGAGGTACTCATTGAAATCCTCGCCCGACAGGGCGATGAGGCTGGGCCGCGTGGATACGCCGAGTACGTATGTTCCGGCGCCGCGGGTGTGAACGTGGAACGTGCTGGTGTCGCCCTCGGCCGACCATTCGGACGTGTCGATCGGCACGCGTCGAGTGGGGGTCACGATGCTCACGTCTCGCAGGCGGGTGCGGGCGATGGAGTTTTCGCTCCTCGTGAACGTCCCGTTCAACAGCCGCACTACGACTTCGGAATTCTCCGCCACGAAGAACCGGGACGGTTTGAGGAACATGTCGTGCGCCGCGGCCACCGCCACGGCCACGAGCAACAGCGCCGAAGTCATCATCACGGTGGCAGTCCGTCGTCGCATGATTGGCTTCCTTTCCGTGTTCGTGTTACGCGGCATCCGTCAGTGCTTCATCGCCGGCGCCGACGTTGATCTCTCGCTCCCCGAACAGCCAGTACAGCGCCGGCAATACTACCATGTTGAGCCCCAGGGAGGACAGCAGGCCACCCAGGATCACGATCGCCATGGGCGTTTGCAGCTCCTTTCCCGGTTCGCCGCCGCCCAGCGCCAGCGGGATCAAGGCGAGGCCGGCGCACAGCGCCGTCATGAAGATGGGCGAGAGTCGCTCCAGCGAGCCCCGCACGATGGCTTCGCGGAACGGCACACCCTCGGCCAGGAGGTGCCGGTAGTGGGCAATCAGCAGGATGCCGTTGCGCACGGCGATGCCGAATAACGTCACGAACCCGACCAGGGAGGCGATGCTTACCACGCGCGAGGTCACGAGGACCGCGAGCACCCCGCCGATCAACGCCAGCGGCAGGTTGGTCATGATCAGCACCGCGACGCGTGCCGAGCGGAAATCGGCGAACAGGATGAGAAAGATGGCGGCGATCGAGAGCAGTGATAGCAGCGCGATGGTCCGGGTGGCCTCGGCCTGGCTCTCGAACTGGCCGCCGTACTCCACGTAGTAGCCGGCGGGCAGCGTCACCGTTTCGCTCACGCGGCGCCGGATGTCCGCAACCGTGCTGCCCAGGTCCCGCCCGGCGACGTTGGCCTGGACCACGATCTTGCGCTGCACGTTCTCCCGGGAAATCGTGTTCGGCCCGCGCTCCACCGTGACCCGGGCCAGCTGCGAGAGCGGCACGCGCGCCCCGCCCGGCGTGTTGAACGGCACGCTCGCGATCGCCTCCGCGCTCGAGCGGTACGCCGGCGGAAACCGCACCGCGAGGTCGAAGCTCTTGCCTTCCTCCAGCACCTGCGAAACGACTTCCCCGTTGAACGCGACGTCAATGGCCGCGGCCAGGTCACCGGCGGTCATGCCGTAGCGCGCCATGGCGGTGCGGTCCGCTCGGATGCGGAGCTGCGGCACGTCCATTTGTTGCTCCAGCTGAAGGTCCGCCACGCCCGCGACGCCGGCCATGACGTCCCGCACTTCTGCGCCCAACTGCCGCAGGCGGTACAGGTCGGGCCCGAAGATCTTGACCGCGATGTTGGCCCGTGTGCCGGACAGCATGTGGTCAATGCGGTGCCCGATCGGCTGGCCCAGCGTCACGTTGGTGCCGGGAATCGCGGCCATCTCCCGGCGCAGGTCCTCGAGCAAGCGCTCTTTGTCTGCTCCGTCACGCAGCGTCACGTCAATCTCGGCCGCGTTCACGCCCTGCGCGTGCTCGTCCAGCTCGGCGCGGCCCTGCCGCCGGTCCGTGTTCTCCACGGCGGGCTGCGCGAGCAGGATCTCCTCCACCCGCTGGCCGATGCGATTCGCCTCCTCCAGCGACGTGCCGGGCACCGTGACCACCGACACGGTCAACGCGCCTTCGTTGAACTCGGGCAGGAACGCCGTTCCCAGGACGGGGACGGTGGCCAGTGCCACGCCCAGGGCGGCGACGGCGGCGCCCAGCACCCGGCGGGGCCGGGCCAGCACGGTGTCCAGCGTGCGCGCGTAGCGGGCCTTGAGCCAGCGGACGAGCGCGCTCTCGCGCTCCTCGATCACCGCCCGGGCGCGCGGCAGGAGATAGGCGCACAGCGCCGGCGTCACGGTGAGCCCCACGAGCAGCGACGCGAGAATGGACACCACGTACGCGAAGCCCAGCGGACGGAGCAGCCGCCCTTCCACGCCGGAGAGGAAGAAGAACGGCACGAACACCACGATGATGATCAGCGTGGCGTTCACAATGGGCGCCCGGATCTCGCGCGAGGCGTCGTAGATCACCCGCAGCGGGGGCCGCCGCTCTCGTTCGGGCCGATGATGGTTTTCCTTCAGCCGCCGGAACACGTTCTCCACGTCAATGATCGCGTCGTCCACCAGCGCGCCGATGGCGATCGCCATGCCGCCCAGCGTCATGGTGTTGATGGTGATGCCGAGCAGCTGCATGGCGAAGACGGCCACGACGAGCGAGAGCGGAATGGCGAGCGCGGAGATGGCCGTCGCCTGCACGTTCCACAGAAACGCGAAGATGATGGCCACCACCAGGACGGCGCCGTCGCGCAGGGCGGCGATCACGTTGTCAATCGCCACGCGGATGAAGCTCGCCTGGCGGAACAACTCGGTGTGGATCTCCATCCCGGCGGGTAGCGTGCCCTGGATGCTCTGAAGCTCCGCTTCGATGCGGCTGGTGAGCTCCAGCGTGTTGGCCCCCGGCTGCTTGAGGACGGCGAGCACCACGCCCGGCTTGCCGTTCACCGAGCCGTCGCCGTACTTCGGCGCTGGGCCGACCACGACATCGGCCACCTGCCCCAGCAAGACGGGAACGCCGTCCCGGACGGCGACCACGGTGCGGGCCACGTCCTCGGCGTTCTGGATCCGCCCGATCCCGCGGATCACGTACTCCTGCCCGCGGTCCATGTACACGCCGCCCGCCGCGTTGGCGTTCGACCCTGCCGCCGCGGCGAGGACGTCCCCCAGCGTCACGCCGGTGGCCCGCATACGCGCCGGATCGGCCAGCACCTGGTACTGCCGCACGTCGCCGCCGATCGGGATCACCTGCGCCACGCCGGGAACGGCGAGCAACCGGCGGCGAATGGTCCAGTCCGCCACGGTGCGCAGGTCCATGGGCGACTGCGGTCCGGTGAGCCCGATCATCATGATCTCGCCCATGACCGACGAGATGGGCGCCAGCACCGGCGCGGAGACTCCCGCGGGCAGCGCCGCCGCGACCGTCTGGAGCTTCTCGGACACGATCTGGCGGTCGCGGAAGATGTCGGTGCCCCAATCGAACTCCACCCACACGACCGAGATCCCCTGCGCGGTGGACGACCGCACCCGTCGCACACCGGTGGCGCCGTTCACCGCCGTCTCGATGGGGAAGGTGACGAGCGCCTCGACCTCCTCGGGCGCCATGCCGTGCGCTTCCGTGAGCACGGTCACCGTGGGGGCGGTGAGGTCGGGGAACACGTCCACCGGCATGCGGGCAGCCGTCCAGGAGCCCGCGACGAGCGCGAGCGCGGCCGCGGCGAGCACGAAGACCCGGTTCCTGAGCGCCCAGGCGATCAATCGGTCGAGCATCGCGGACCCCTAGTGCTCGTGGCCTTCGGCCGGCACGCTGGTGGACAGCGACGCCAGCCGGACCTGATACGCCGCGCCCGTGACGACGCGCTCGCCGGAGCGGAGCCCTGAGTGCACGACGGCGTGTGTGCCGTCGTTGCCGCCCACGACCAGCTCGCGTTTTTCGAACCGCTCTCCGCTGATCTGGACGTAGCAGATGGGCCGGCCGTCTTCGTCCAGGATGGCCGTGCTGGGCACGACCACGCCCTGCACGCGTTTTCCCGTGGTGACCGCCACGGTGGCGGTGGCGCCCACCTTGATCGTGCCGTCGGGGTTCGCGGCCTCGTACAGCACGAGCACGGTTCGCGTGAGCGAATCCACGACGCTCCCCACCGACACCGTGCGGCGCGTGCGGTAGGTCCGCTCGCCCCCCTCGAGGCGGAACAGCGCCGCGCCGCCCGGGCTCAAGCCGGCCGCGCGTGCGGTGGGCACGTGCACCGCGAGCCACACGACCGACGGGTCCACGATGCTGAACAACAGGTCGCCCGGGGCCACGCGGCTGCCGGGCACGATCCGGCGGCTCGCCACGACGCCGGCAATTGGCGCCTTGATTGGCAGCTTGCCGAGCGAATCGGTCGCCCCGGGATCCGGTCCCGTGAGTCCCGCCAGCGCCTCGCGCGCGGCCCGCAGCCGGAACTCGGCCTCGTGCAACCGGCGTCTGGGCACGGCCTCCACGGCGAATAGGCGCGTCGCGCGCGCATGTTCGTCCTCCGCCTCGCGTAGCTCGCGCCTCGCTTCGGCGTACGCGCTGCCCGCTTCGCCGAGCATGGGCGTCAGCACCACGAGCACCTGTCCGCGCTCCACCCACTGTCCGGGGGCGGGGGCGCCGCTCGCGCCGTCCACCTCGACTAGTCCCGCGATCGGTGCCGCGGCCTCCGCGGCGCGCCCGGCTGCCGGGATCACCTCGCCCGCCGCGTCGAATGTCTCCCACACGGCGCCGTCCATAGCGAAGGCCGTGGCGAAGCCCGCCGTCTTCCATTGCTGTTCCTTGAGGAATGCAATGCCCGCGTCTTCCTCGCCCCCTGGCGGAACGTCCGCCGCCGTGGCGAACACGGAGAGGCCTGGCACGGGAATGCTGTCCCGCGCCTGTGGACTGTTGACCAGGATCGCGAGGTCGTACACGCCGGGTCTTCCGAATTCGGCGGTGACCCCGTAGATGCCGGGAATGCGCGGCGCCTCCTGCGTCACGACAACGGGCGCGCCGCCGTCCACCGGGACGAAGCGGAGCGTAACGCTGCCGGAAGCGATGGGCGCGAAGTCGGTGAGGTCGGTGAGGTGGACGGCGAACCTCGCGGGCTTGCCCACGATGAGGGCGGGATGCTCCATGAACAGCTCGGTGGAGTCCGTCCACAGAGTGACGGCTGCGCCCGGAAGCTCGCCCCCGTCACCGGCGCCACCACTACAGGCGCAGGCGATCGTGGCGATGGCGCTGATCACACGCGTCGCGGTTCTCATCGTTCACCGTCCTCGAACAGGGCGCCGCCGGTCGCGCGCTCGAGCGCGGCGCGGCGCACGTGCAGCTCGGCACGGAGCGTGGCGAAGGTGGACTCGGCTTCGTGAAACGCGCGGACGGCGTCGAGCCACGCGATGAGCGCGATCTCACCTTCCGCATAAGCGGCCTCGGCCGCGGTCAGCGCTGCCGTCGCCTCGTCGCCGAGCGCGGGGCCGAGCCGCGCCAGCTCGTCCTCCGCAGCCAGGAGCGCGTTGTAGCTCTCTTCCACTTCCCGCGCCACGCGCCGGCGAGCGGCCTCGAGATCCGCCGCGCGGGCTCGCGCCTCGGCGTCCGCGGCGGCCGCGGCCCCGCCACGGCGATCCCACAACGGAAGTGGCAGCGAAATCCCCGCGACGAAGCCGTCAAGTCGTGCCCCGGTCAGCGCCGTCCGCTCGGTCTTCCATCCGGCGGAGGCAATGGGAACGGGGATCCGCTCGCGCCCAGCGGCGCGCGCGTCCGCCAGCGCCGCGGCGGCCCGCCGTTCGGCCGCCACCAGTTCGGGATGCCGGGCGAGCGCGAGCGCCAGGATCGAGTCGCGACTCCGTGCGATGGCTGGCAGTGCCGGTCCTGACGGTGGCGGGCCGGCCAGCACGAGCGACTCGGCTGGGATCCCCGTGAGAACCGCCAGCGTCACATACGCCGTGCGTCGCGCGAGCGCGGCCCCGGCGCGGAGCGCCGCGTAGCGGGCCGTCTCAAGCCGGATGCGACGCGCCTCGTAGCCGGAGATGTCGCCTGCGGCGAGCCGCGCGCTCGTCACGCCCTCGGCGCGATCGAACG
>DATMAW010000094.1:0-5914 GCA_035559715.1 Gemmatimonadales bacterium
CGTCAGGCGATCCTCCGCCGCCCAGGCGAGCGCGTATGTGCGCGTCACGTCGAAGGTCACCTGGGCCTCGGCTGCGCGGAGATCGGCCTCGGCTGCCTCGTACCGTAGCCGGGCCGCATCCCGCCGCGCCCCGCGCGTGCCGGTGATCTCGAGCGGCTGCTCCAGCGCGGCAATGGACTGCGACGTGCGTTGTCCGGTGGCCGACGTCTGCTCGTAGCCGTAGGACAGCGTCGGATTGCTGAGCGCAGCCGCCTGACGCGCGCGGGCCGCCGCGGCCTCCACGGCAGCTCGCGCCGCCGCGAGTTCCGGGCTTACGCGCTGGGCGATCGCACGCGCGTGCTCCAGCGTGAGCGGGCGCGGCGCCTGCTGCGGCATCGCGGCCCGCGGCAGCCAGGCGAGCGCGTTCGAGAGCACGAGGCCCGAGAGAGACAAGATTCGTCGTGTCACTGATCCGTCCTGCATGCCGGGTGAAAGGCTCGCCGGGGACGAGGTACACGGCCTCGTGCCCGCGGGCGAGCGGGTACCGATGTCGGGGAACGGCCGGCCTATCGCCGACCGCTTGGGTCAGAAAACGGGTGGAGCGCGGAGCCTGGGCGGGTCGTTGCCTGGTGGGTCTGGACTGGACGACGAGGTGGCGCGTTCCGCGATCACGCCCTCGCGCGGAACAAGGTCGAAATCCGGACGCGCGGTGGTCGCGATGACGTGGCCGGTGACAACGTGCTGCGCAGGAGGCTGCGTGGTGGGGTCAACGCGCAGGTGCCGGTGGCCGTCGTCGTGGCTTGACGTCTGGAACTCGGCTGGCCCGTCGTGCGAGTCGAGCGACCGTGTGTGCTGGTGGGTCGCCTGATCGTCATGATGATGCGCCAGTCCGTGGGCCAGTCCCCAGGCGGGCCACGAAGCCAGCGTGGCGATGGCCACACTGGCGCCAAGCACGCGCACCGACCGGGGGAGACGACGCATGGGCCAAACCTACGCCGGACAGGCCCCGGAGGCAAAGGGAAGGGCGGCATGGGACCATCGTGTCGCGGGCTCCTGATCCACGAACACGCGCCGGTCCCGTTGCCAATTGGCGAGCCTCGCGTACGTTTTGGTTTCGGAGGTGCGCCCGCCGGCGAGAGCAGGCGCTGGCCGCCGGCGACGGATGAGGAACAGGATCGGTGGAAGCGGATCTGTCAGCGGTCGCGTCGCGCGAGAGGCTCGAGGCCCTCTGGGCCACCGGCCTGCTGGACTCGCCGCGTGAGCCCATCTTCGATCGGCTCACACGCCTGGGCACGCTGCTGACCGGTGCGTCCGTGGCGCTCGTGTCCCTGGTGGACCGAGACCGGCAATTCTTCAAGAGCGACCACGGCCTGCCCGAACCGGTCGCGTCGCGCCGCGAGACGCCGCTCTCTCATTCCTTCTGCAAGCACGTGGTGGCGTCGGGAGAGCCGCTCATCATCCAGGATGCGCGGCAGCACCCGCTGGTGTGCGACAACCCCGCGGTTCGAGAGCTCCCGGTGATCGCCTATCTCGGGATCCCGCTCAGGACCTTCGACGGCCATGTGCTGGGGACGTTCTGTCTGGTGGACCGCGAGCCCAGGACATGGACGGACGCAGAGGTGCAGGCCGCCCGGGAACTTGCCGCGGCAACGGTGACCGAGATCGATCTTCGGGCCAGGCTCAAGGCGCTGGAAGGGAAGGGGGATCGGGCGGCGGCCCGGCCACGCGCCGAGGCGCTCGGCGACACGGCGAAGTCGCTCCGCCGCGAGATCGGTGAAGCGACCGAGTCAATGCTCGCGTGGGCGAGAGACCTTACCGACGTTCCCGCACTCGATGCCAAACGCGCGCTGTCGCTGCAGGTGGTGCTGGAGCAGGCGCGCCGGATTGCCGATGCCGCGCGGCGGCTGGAGCACGTCGAAACGCTCGCACACGAGGTCTGATCAACCCTGTTCGCCCCCGCCCGCGGGACGCTCCCGTTGCGCCCGCGGTCGCCGTTTCGATCCGTCTCGCGGCCCAATGATCCCACCGCGGCGCCCCCGTTGCATTGCCGCTGCCCTCGGGGCCGAGCCGCGCGTGCGTTACGGTATCCCCATCAGCTTGTGTGTTTGCAGACTCAGGCGCCACGCCGGATGCTCGATGCAGTACTGCATCGCGCGCTCGGTATTCCGCTCACGCTCCGGCCCGTCCATCGGCTGAATCGAGAGGAATGTGAAATCCAATGACTCGAACGTGGCGGGATCGAGCCCATCCTGCGGATACACCACCTTCAACTCGTTCCCCGATCGCTGCGCCAGCGGCGCTTGGGCCTTGGGGCTCACGCAGATCCAGTCAATCCCGGGCGGCGCCGGAATCGTGCCGTTGGTCTCGATCGCGATCTCGAAGCCGCGCTCGTGCAGGGCCGCGATCAAGGGCGCGTCGAGCTGAAGCAACGGTTCGCCGCCGGTGCACACGACGAACGGCTTTGTGATGGTCGAGGTTTCGCGGGGCCACGTCGCCGCCACCGCGTCGGCGAGCGCCGTGGCCGTGGCGAACTTCCCGCCCCCCGGCCCATTGGTGCCCAGGAAGTCCGTGTCGCAGAACCTGCACACCGCCCCCGGCCGATCCGCCTCGAACCCGCTCCACAGATTGCACCCGGCGAAGCGCAGGAACACGGCCGGACGCCCGGTCTGGGCGCCCTCGCCCTGGATCGTGTAGTAGATCTCTTTGACGGCGTACGTCATTGTGGAGGCGAATGCGCGGCGTGGTCCGCGCGGGCGGCCCGCTCCGCGTGGGTGGCATACTGCGTCGGGTCCGGCACGCCCGCTTCGGCGAATCCCTTGAGCCGGAGCTGGCACGCGTCGCACCGGCCGCACGCCTTGCCGTCAGGCTCGGGATCGTAGCAACTGATCGTGAGGGAGTAGTCCACGCTCAGCGCCAGGCCGCGTTGGATGATCTCTTTTTTCGTGAGCCGCAGCAGCGGTGCGTGAATCGTGAGCCGTTGCCTGCCTTCCACGCCCGCCTTCGTTGCGAGGTCTGCCATGCGTTGATAGGCTTCGAGGTACTCGGGCCGGCAGTCCGGATAGCCCGAATAGTCCAGCGCGTTGACGCCGATGAAGATGTCGCTCGCTCCAAGAACCTCGGCCCAGGCGAGCGCGAACGAGAGGAAGATGGTGTTGCGCGCCGGAACGTACGTGACCGGGATGACATCGGCGGCCACCGATGCCCGGCGATCCTTGGGAACCGGAATGTCCGCCGTGATCGCCGAGCCGCCGAACACCCTGAGGTCAATGTCGGCCACCACGTGGTCCACCACGTCCAGCGCGCGGGCGATGTTGCGTGCCGCCTCCACTTCGGCCGAATGGCGCTGGCCGTAGCGGAAGGTGAGGGCGTACGGGTCGTACCCCTCGGCATGGGCAATGGCGAGCGTGGTGGCGGAGTCGAGACCGCCGGAGAGCAGGACGACGGCTTTTGGCACGCAGTGAAAGCTAGAAGAAAAGGCGAGGAGGGACGAGGAGCGGCGAGGAGGGGCGAGGGAACCTGGCGGACTCCGGCGTCATTCCAGCCTTGAGGCACGATTGTTCATTCAAACGGGGAGCTGTTGTGTCCATTAGACCAGTGAAACGAGTAATTGAGGCCAGACCCGCGATCGAGGGCGCCGGCGTGCGCCTGCGCCGCGCGTTCGGGTTCGGCGATACGGCGGACTTCGATCCGTTCCTTCTGTTCGACGACTTCCGCGGCGACAATCCCGACGATTACCTCGCGGGGTTTCCGTGGCATCCCCATCGCGGCATCGAGACCATCACCTACGTGCTGGCGGGCGAGGTCAATCACGGCGACAGCCTGGGGAATCGCGGCACCCTGGGCTCCGGCGACATCCAGTGGATGACCGCAGGGAGCGGCATCCTGCATCAGGAGATGCCGCGCGGCGACGAGCGCGGACGCATGCACGGCTTTCAGCTCTGGGCCAATCTGCCGGCCTCGCTCAAGATGACGCCGCCGCGCTATCAGGACATCAAGTCCGACGCAATCCCCGAGATCACTGATGACGACGGCACGCGGGTGCGCGTGATCGTGGGCAACTTCTGGGGCCGGCGTGGCCCCGTGGAAGGGATCGCCGCCGACCCGCGCTACCTCGACGTGTGGGTTCCGCCCCGCAAGCGAAAGACGCTCCCGGTCGAGACCTCGTCACACGGATTCGCGTACATCTTCGAGGGATCGGGTACGTTCCGTGATGCCTCCGATCCGCAACGGCCGGTGACGGACTACGTCGGTCCCACGGGCGCATTGACGGGAGGTGAAGAACTGGGCAACCGGTCGCTCGTGTTATTCGATCGCGGTGACGAGGTTACGGTCACGGCGGGAGAGCAGGGGATTCGCTTCCTGCTCGTGTCGGGTCGGCCGTTGCAGGAGCCCGTGGCGTGGTACGGCCCCATCGTCATGAATACGCAGGACGAGTTGCGGCAGGCCTATCAGGAGTTGAAGGAGGGGACGTTCATAAAGTCAGGGCGATGAGGGGCGAGGAGGAAGGAAACCCGCGGGTGATGAGAGGCGATCAGAGGCGATGAAAGGGCGGGCGAGGAGAGGCGGGAGGGGGCGAGGGGAGGGACGGAAACCGGTATTGCCCGCTCGCGGGCCGCTGCCGCGGCCGAAGACCCCCGGGGAAGCCCGCGAGGTCCTCAAAGCCGAGGCATTCCCCGCGCCCGACGTGCAGCGCGTGACGTTGCTCGGTACCGAGTTCACGTCCATCTGTCCCCGCACTGGCCAGCCGGACTTCGGCACCGTGGTTATTGAGTACGTTCCGCGGGCCAAGTGCATCGAGTCCAAAGCCCTGAAGTACTACCTCTGGTCTTATCGCGACGAGGGCGCGTTTTGCGAGACGCTCGCCGGAAGGATTGCCGACGACGTGGTCTACGCGATCGCCCCGCGCTGGGTGAAGGTGCGGGTTAATCAGAACGTGCGCGGCGGGATCGTGATCGTGGCCGAGGCTGAGCGGGGGGAAGCCACAAGGGCGTGAGAGGTCAGCGGCCCCGGGGTGAGGGGTGCACCCTCAAATGGACTCGCCGAGTGCGATAACGCAACCTATCTTCGAGCCCGCTCATGCCAAACCGCGCTCACGACTGGCTCAATCAGGCACGCCGCGATCTCGATCTGGCCAAGCACGCCGTTGCGGGTGGATTCCACGAGTGGGCGTGCTTCGCCGCGCAGCAGGCCGCCGAGAAGGCCGTGAAGGCCACCGTGTCAGTGCTCGGCGGCGAGGCGCGAGGTCACGCGATCGTGGCCATTGCGAGCGCCCTGCCGAAATCGGCGCAGCTCGCGGCCGATCTCACGGACGCGGCCCGGCGGCTGGACCGTCACTACGTTCCGACGCGTGATCCCACCGGGTTCGATCGTGGCACGCCCCACGAGTACTACACCGCGCAGGACTCCAGCACCGCGATCAAGGATGCCGAGGCAATCCTCAAGTTCTGTACACGTCACGTTTCTTGACGTTGGCGCGGTCGTGGCGCACCTCAAGCGCAAGGCGCGCGAGGTGTGCGCCGCGGATCCCAACATCACGGCGGTGATCCTGTTCGGTTCGTTCATCACCGGGGGAGCGACGCCGTCGAGCGACGTGGACCTGCTCGTGGTTCTGCGGGAGGACGCGCGGCGCGTGCTGGATCGCGTGCCGGACTACGCGCAGCGGTTCGAGGGTCTGGGCGTGGCGGTGCAGGTGTTTCCGTGGACCGAGGCCGAGATCCGCGCGCGGCTCGCCGCGGAGGACGCGTTCGCCGCGGACATCGTTCGCACGGGCACGCGGCTCGCCGGCACCTGGCAGCCGGAGACGCCCGTCCGGCGGCGCATGCGGGCAAGTCGCGCGTCCCGCTCCATGCGGCTGCCTCGTCCGCCAGAGTGATGGCGTTGGCGGCTGCCTAACCCCTTCCCCCTCACTCCTTACGCCATTCTGTTAGGGCCGTCC
>DATMAW010000095.1:0-3280 GCA_035559715.1 Gemmatimonadales bacterium
CGAAGCGCACGTACGCCAGGCCGAACAGCGCCCCGGTCGCGAGTTCCACCGCCGGATACTGCCAGGAGATCGGCGCCCGGCACGCGCGGCACCGGCCGCGCAGGAGCGCGAACGACAGGACGGGGATGTTGTCGTGCCACGGGATGCCGGCGCCGCACGCCGGGCACCTCGACCCGGGTCGCCAGAGGTTTCCGCCCCGGGGCAGGCGCGTGATGACGACGTTGAGGAAGCTGCCGATGACGAGTCCCAGCGCGGCGACGACGGCGAGGGTCATCCGCTACCAGGCGGTGATGAAAAGACCTTCAACGACGTCTGCCGTACGCCGGTCGACCCGTCGTAATCCATCCAGTGCCTGGCGAGCTTCGCCTGGGCGACCCTGGAGGAGATATCCCCGGACGAGACCGATGCGGGCTGCAACTTCATCGGGCTGGTCGGCGATTACGGCTTCGAGGATCGGAACCGCTTGGTCAACCTGGCGGCTTTCGATGAGACCGAGGGCGAGATTTGTCCGGGCTAAAACGCTCTGCGGATCTCGGTCGAGGATACCCCTGAGCTCCGCCATCGCCTCTTCGCGATGTCCAAGCCGCATCAGGGCCGCCGCGATGTTGTTGCGGTTGTTGAGGTCGTCGGGATAGCGCGCTCGTACCTTTTGGAACTCCACGAGCGCGTCGGCCGGCCTTCCCATCCGCATGAGGGCAACGCCGAGGTTGCCTCTGATTCTCACACGGTCGGGCCGAAGGGCAATCGACCGTTCGAACTGGGGGATCGCTAGTTCGATCAAGCCGCGCTCCGACAGGGCGACCCCTAGGTTCGCGTAGCAGATGGAGCAACTTGGATCGCCTTCCAGCGCGAAGCGCCAAAGGGTATCATCGTCACGCCATACCGTCGCTTGCTGAGCGGCCAGAGTGCCTAGGCTGAGGAGCCAGGCTGCCGCCGTGACCAATGCCAGCTTCGCAATGGAAGCACGGATGACACCGCGACGGGCGGTTTGCATCATGAAGGCCACTCCCGCTCCGAACAGCAGCGCCCACGGCAGGCATGGAAGATAGCTGTAGCGGTCGTGCACCAGCTGATGGCCGTTGTGGACTGCCCCGCTCACTGGCGCCAACATGACGGCATAGATTGCCGCGGCGATCGCCCCGGCTGGCCAGCGACGTCTAAGCGTTAAGAGAGAGGCCGCGAAGAGGAGGATGGCAACAGCCGGGCCCAGGAAGCGCGGGTCGAGGAAACTCACCTTGATGGGCAGCTCATAGAGGGGCGAGAGGTTTGCGGGGGCAATAGTCTTCCAAAGGTAGAACCATAGGCTATAGAGGACGACCGGAACTCGGTCGAGGAGTGGCAGTGTTTCTAGCGAGGTGAGAAAGTTGTTGGTCCTCTGCGCCCAGAACGCCATGAGTCCCGTGAAAGCCGCGATAGCGAAGTACGGCGCCTTTTCGGCGATGAGGGGAATGAGAGCGCTTGCACGGCCCAGCCCCCTGTGGAACCTGCGGAGGGGATAGACGTCGAGCAAAAGCAGAACGAGTGGCAGCGACACAACGATGGATTTTGACAATCCAGCCAGGGCATAGAACGCCACCGAGGTTCGTAGCCAGCTGCGGGAATACGTTTCGCCGGATCGAGCCAGGAGGTAGGCGAGTACGGTCAGCATAAAAAAGAGACCGGAGACGACATCACGCCGCTCCGTCACCCAAGCGACGGACTCCGCCCGGAGCGGATGAACTGCGAAGAACAAGGCCGCCGCAGACGCTCCAACGGTAGCCGCGTCTCGGCTGAGCGACGGCATCGATAGTGCGAGGAGGCGGCGGGCGACAAAGTACCAAGCGACCGCCGTGGCGCAGTGAAACAGGGTGTTGGTCAGATGATAGCCGAAGGGATTCAGTCCCCAGATCACGTAATCGATAGCGAGAGTCAGCCACGTCAACGGGATCCACTGTCCCATCAGAGATGTGGTCGCCATCCATCGAAGGTTCGACCAGCCCAACCCGCGGTAGTTGGGGTTTTTGACGAAGTTGACCGTGTCGTCCCAGTTGACGAACTGATTTCCGAGGGAGGGAAGGAAGACGAGGAACGTGATCGCAGCCACGAGTATCGGGATGCACAGAGGTTGAACGAGCAGGCGCGCGGCCGTTCGAAACGCGGGGACGGCCCAGCACGCTAACTGGCTGTCGGGCGCATGCTCAGCGGATGAGGGATCGAAAATGACTCGCAACGATGTGCGCGGGAAATTGCGGACGGGGCCGCAGGATGCGGCCCCGTCCGCTGGGTGTGGTGGATTACCGTTACGGCACCCGGGCGGTTGTGTTGTCGCCGCTCGCTGAGATCGTAAACGTCCCGTCAGTCGAGCTGTTGTACGCGTACGAGCTCCAGCCGGCGGGCGCGGAAGGAATAGCGGCCATGAACGGCCCCGCGGTCTGACCCTGAGCGTTCGCCACCGTCTGAGTCAGGGCGGTCAGGTCCGGCGGGTTATTGCCCATGTGCGCCGAGTACATCGTGACGGCCGAGGCGAGGGACCGGACGTCGGCCTGGGCCTTGGCGATGCGCGCCCGTGCCTGGATGTTGGCGTAGAGCGGCACGGCGATGGCGGCCAGGATGCCGATGATGGCCACCACCACCATCAGCTCGACCAGGGTGAAACCGCGCTGACTCCCGAGGCGCTGCTTTCTGTACCAGAACGTGATCATTCGCTCCCCCTTTGCTTCGTGTTGCCGACCGGTCGTATCGGCTCCGGGGAGTTGCACGGGCAATGCCAGGCCGGGCCGCCACGGCCCGGCCGGGCTTTCGCACACTTGCGGACGGGGCCGTGCCTCGCCCGATGGGCAACCTGACCGGTGGTGGCAGGGGGGGTGACGAAAACCGTCAGCCCGACGGGTCGTCGCCGTTGCGCGCGGCGCGGTGGAGGTGCTTCTGGAGCTTGTAGCGGAACTGCCGGAAGGATAGTCCGAGCAGCTCAGCGGCCCGCGTCTGCACGCCGCCGGTGCGGCGCAGCGCCAGCTCCAGGTATCGCTGCTCGATGCGGTCGAGGAGGTCGTCGAGGTCGAGGCCGCCGGGCGGGAGGTCGAGCGGCAGGTCATCGGTCGTCCGGGGACCGAGCAGGGCCGGGGGCAGAGCGTCCACGTCCAGCGTCTCGCCGCTGCCGAGGACGATGGCCCGCTCGATGACGTTCTCCAGCTCCCGGACGTTGCCCGGCCAGTGGTAGCGCTCCAGGGCGGCCATCGCCTCCGGCGTCACCGGCTTGGGCGTCCGCCCGAGCGCGCGCGAGATCTTCTCGACGAAGTGGGCC
>DATMAW010000096.1:0-9572 GCA_035559715.1 Gemmatimonadales bacterium
GATCCCTCGACCCCCCGACCCGCCGATCCGCCGACCCGCCACGCCCTTCCCGTCGCCTCGCTGTTCGCGATCAACGCGTCCGGCAGCCGTCGCGAGAGCCAGCGCCAGGCACCTCCCGTGGCCTCCGGTGGAAACTCATGCAGGTGCCACACCACGGGATGACGTCGCCTGAGCGCCGCGGCGAGATGGGCCTTGAACGCGATCGTATAAACCACATCCGCATCCCTCCAGAACCCATGCGCCGCGAGCGCCCGGCTCCAGCCCGCGAGCCCGAGAAGCGCCGCCGGAGCGGTCCACAGATGGCCCACCTGCTGAGAGCCGCGCAGCAGGCTTGCGCGTGCCGGAACGACCGCGGCCGGGACGCCGATCTCGTTCAGCACGGGGATCAGCGGCCCCTCGCGCGGGGTGAGCACGCGCAGGTTGATGTCGTGCTCGAACGCCCGCGCCGCGAAGTCGAGCAGCACGCGCTCGGTGCCGCCGAACTGCGCCGAGGCGGCGACGGCGGTCACGCGGATGGCGCGCCCGGGGTCGGTGGTCACGGAAGTGGGTGCGACGAACGCACGGGCAGGGGCATCCCTCGGAGCGCTGCAGTACTCGGCGGACTCGACGCCCTTCCGGTCAGCATCTCCGCGCCGTGGCAAGCGTCGGCGCCGTGACCGCCGGTACTGAGGCGCCCCTCGGGATGCCCCTGCCCGTGCGGTCGCGTCACCGGCGCGCCAACTCGCGGTACACTTCCGCCGTCCGCCGGGCCGCGTCGTGCCAGGTGAACCGCCGCGCCCGCTCTAACCCCCGCGAGACAAGCCGCTCCCGCCAATCCGGCCGCGTGGCGATCTGCCGCAGCGCTTCCACGTACGGTGCGCTCTCGCGGCCGCCCACCACCACGGCCGCGTCGCCCGCCACCTCGGCAAGCCCGCCCGCCCCCGAGGTGACCACGGGCGTCCCGCACGCCATGGCCTCGAGCACCGGAAAGCCGAATCCCTCGTAGTGCGACGGAAACAGCAGCACGTCCGCCGCGCGATAGCCGGCGCGCAGCTCGCGCTCCGAGGCCTCGGGGACGAACCGGCTGAACGGCTCGAGCCCCGCGGCCGCAAGCTCGCGCCGCTGTTCCGGCGTGAAGCTGCCGCCAAGCTGGAGCAGCCATGCGTCAACGCGCTGTGCCCTGAGGCCCGCCACCGCCGCGATCACCGCCGGGATGTTCTTCCGCGGCACCACGCTCCCCACGTGCAACACCACGAACGCGGACGCGGGCAATCTCAGCCGCCGCCGCGTCTCCTGGCGCGACTCGGCCGTGGGCGTGAAGAACGCCTCCTCGATGCCGTACGGAATGACATAGATCCGCCCGTCGTTGCCGAGCCAGGCGGCAAGCTCGCCACGCAACCACTCCGTGGACACGATCCACGCATCGGCGTTCCGCAGGCCGCGGAGCACGCGGCGCAGCAGCGCGTTGCGCAAGCGGTCCCGGCCCGTCGTGGCCCCGCGCTCCACGGCGAGGACGGGCATCAGGTCGTGCACGGTCACAACGCGGCGGGCCCGACGCCGCGTGAGCAGGATGTGCGCGTAGGAATGATCGAGCACGTGCACCACGTCCGCGCGCTTCCAGCGGAGCCGCGCCGGGTACAGCGCGTAGCGGGCGATGTATCGCCGGAGTTCGTACTCCAGGCTCCAGATCGGCCCGAACGGCTCGGGCCCCGCGGGGGAAGCCTCGGACACCGTGGGTCCGCTCACTTCGCCCGCGAGCCTGATGTCCAGGTCCGGCGCAATCGGTACGAGATGCTGCGCCAGGCGGGACGCGTAGCGGTCCATGGAGGGCCAACGCTCCAGCGGCAGATCCGGCACCAGCAAGACCGCCGTCGTCATGTCACCGAACGCTCGGCGTTCAACACCTGGAGCTTGAGCAACGCGCCGAGCATGAACCACCAGATGGTGGCGTGCGGCGCGGACGAGAGCGGGGAGCCGATCAACAACAGCACACCCGTCGCGACCACCAGCGCGCCCGCGCCCACAGCGGCGTCTTCGTCGGGAGAGCCGCGCAGGTGCCGCAGGGCGCGGACCGCGTACGGCAACAGGCTTACCATCAGGACGATCACGAGCAGCACGCCCACGACGCCCATCTCGACCGCCGCTCTCCCGATGTCGCCGTCACTCCCCTGGATGAACCCGGGGCGATATGACTGCACGATCTGGAAGGGAACGCCCACGCCGCTCCTCCCGAGCCCCAGCCCGAACGGCGCCTGGTCCAGCGCGCGCGCCGCGATGGTGACGGGCGCGTACACGTAGGTCCACAGCAGTCCCTCCTGGAGGACGATCGTCTGCCACCGCTCGAACACGCGCCCCGCGGTGAGCAGACTGGATCCGTACAGCCCAAGGAGTCCGAGCGGGATCATCAACACCTGCCACGTGGCAAGCCCGCGGTAGCGCGCGATGACCAGGAGGCCGAGCAACAGCACGATCACGGCCGCGCGCGTTCCCGAGACGGTAATGCCCACGAAGAACAGCGGGACGAGGAGTGCGGCGACGAGTCGCTGGCCTCGCGGTCGCGTTTTGCCGAGCGCCACCCCTGCCGCGAGCAGGATGCCAAACACCATCATCTGCGCGAACGGCGCGGGGAAAGTGAACGTGGAATACGCGCGAAACTCGCTCACGGCGGAGCCCGGGAGGCCGTAGAACACCGTGGTGCCGTGCCGGATGCGCGCCAATTCCGTGGACAAGGCGGTCTCGGGCCCCGCGCGGTACTGCTGGATGCCGTAGACGGCGGTGATCACACACAGGGCCAGAATGAGCCCAATGTATGCGCGCAGCTGCCCGGGGGAGCGGATGATCGTGAGCGCCATCAGAAGCGCCACGGGGAATTCGGCCCACGCGCGCAGCCCGGCCACTCGCAGGACCACGGGCGAGCCCGGGTGGAGCATGTAGAGCAGCGGAACGAGCACGGCGCCAAGCACGACCGCCGGGACGATGCCGGGCCCGCGAATGGGCTCCCGCCGGATGACCAATGAGGCGAACCAGAACCCGGCGGCGAGGACGAAACATGCATCCGCCAGCGAATAGGGGAGAAACCCGGGGATGCGGTCCTTCAGATAGCCCTGAAACGTCCCGAACACGATGGACGCCATAATGGCCACGTGCACCGCGGCATCGGTGCGGAACACGTCCGTCCAGCGGTCTTCCAGCTCGACCGTGGCGACGTAGGGTGCGAGCGGGGCTACGGCCACGCGGAGACGCTACGCGCACGGCGCCGTGAACTCAATGTGCTCACTGCCGGAGGCCGTCCAGCAGGTGCGCGAGCCGGCGGAGCTGCGTGGGGGGATCGCACAACTCTCGCGCGCGCAGGACGCCGTTGGCGGCGAGCGCGGCGCGGCGCTCGGGGTGATCAATGAGCGACGTGAGGAGCATGGCCAGCCCGGCCTCGTCCTGTGGCTTGACCAGGATACCGCAATCCGGGGTGAGGATCTCCCGCGCCCCTCCAAGATCGGCCGTAACCACCGGCAGGCCGGCCGCCAGCGCCTCGACGAATACCAGACCAAACGGCTCGGGCGATTCGTTTGGCTGGCAGAAGACGTCGGCTGCGGCCATGAGCTGCGGCACGTCGGTCCGCTGCCCGAGGAACCGCACCCGATCGGCAATCCCCAGTTGCCGGGCCCGGTCTTGGAGCGATCGCAGGTAGCTCTCCTCCGCGGGTCGTTGTGCGCCACCCGCGATCCAGCATACCCAGTCTCGAGACGCGCCGATCTTGCCCAGCGCATCCAGCAGCACGCGGTGTCCCTTCCACGGTTCGAGCCGGCTCGCCTGGAAGATGACGGTGGTCCCGGCGCGGGCGCCCAGGGTGGCGCGCACGGCCGCGCCAGCGGTTTCTCGGCCGTTTTCGGGGAGGTCGAGCGGAGGGTGGACGACCGGGATGCCGGCCGGAGAGCTTCCCGAAAATTCGGGAAACGAGGCGAGCGTAGCGGTGGCTGTGTAGCGGCTGTTGGCGATCAGCAGATCTGGCTTTCGCCGTGCCGCCAGGTGATCCAGCCAGTTGCGCCTCGCAAGGGGACCGTGAAGCCAGAGGACGAGCGGCACCCCCGCCTGTCGCGCCACGGAGCCGAACAGGACGTGGGACCATGGGGAATGGACGATCACCGCGTCCGGGAGCTGGCGCGCCAGGAGGCGGGCCACATCTCGCCGCGCCCGGCGCACGGACCATGGGCGCGAGAGCCGGGGTGCGGAGAGCCGGGAGACGGAGGCGCCGATCTGTGCCAGCTCGTCTGCCAGGCGGCCCGGGAAACACAGCGCAAACGAGTGGCTCCACTCCGCTGCGCGGCACCGGGCGATGTTGACGAGCATCGTCTCGATGCCGCCGAACAGATTGCCGGGGTGGACGTGCAGTGCCTGCCGGGCGGTCATCGGCGGGCGGCCCGCTCGTACACGGCGAGCGTTTCGGCCGCGACCGCGTCCCAGGTCCGCTGTGCCGCCACGGCCATGGCGCCTTCAGCGAGCCGCCGCCGACGGTTGCCGTCCACGAGCGCGTTCATGGCAACGGCAAGCGCGCCGGGCTCGGGCGCTGCGAGAATCCAGCCTGATTGCTCGTGACGGATCAGTTCGGCGATCCCGGCCTGCCGCGTCGTCACGGCCGGCGTTCCGCACGCCATCGCCTCGGCCACCACGAGCCCGAAGGAATCGCAGATCGTGGGGTGCACCAGGAGGTCGGCGGCCTGGTACAGGGACCGCATGTCCCCGACGGCGCCGAGCCAGTGGACGCGGCCGTGCAGATCGCCGTCCTCCATCATCAGTTCCGTCGCCCGTGGTGACGAGTGGCTCGCGACCGCGAGGTGCCAGCCCGCCGCCGCTCGCAGCCCCGCGAGCGCCGTGCGCAGTCCCTTGCGAACGTCACCGGCATAGAGCGCGAGCGGCACGGTCTCCGGCAGCCCGAATCGGCGGCGCAGCGTATCCACCGACTCGCTCCGTGGCTCGATGGGCGGGAAGCCGTGGGGAACGACGCTCACGTCCTGTGTGCGACCGTAGTGCGACGCGATCTGATCCCGCGCGAGGTTGGAGGGCGCGATCACCTGACCCGCATGCCGCAGCAACGCTGCTTCCCGCGCCTCGACGAACGGCCCGAGCCATCGTTCTCCCGGCGGCGCCGCGATTCCCGCGTCACGCGCCGCCCGGCGCCACGCCGCGAGCACGATGTGGGCCGTCACGACGTCGGCTCGTGAGGTCACCCACCCCTGCGCGTGAAACAGGTCGTGGGCTCGCCGCACGGCGCGGAGGGCGAGCGGGAAGGAGAGGATGGCGGCGTAGGCGCGCCGCATCACCGCGGGTACGCGCACGACCTCAACGCCCTCGGGGACGGGCGCTCGGACCTCGGCGGCATAGAGCGTGACCCGATGCCTGCGCGCGATGTGCGGCAGCAACTCCACGACGTAACCGCCCGTGCCCTCGCCGGCATCGTAGCGATGGACCGCGATCCCCACGTTCATCCGGCGGAGAGCACCTCCATGAGCCGCTCGAACACGAGGCGCCGTTCGAAGCGCTCGAGCACCATGGCGCGGCCCGCGCGGGCGCGCCGCTTCGCTTCGGCCGGGTTCGCGAGGGCCTCGTCCATCGCGCGGGCCAGTGCCACGGCGTCCCCCAGCGGGTACGTCCACCCCGTGACGCCGTCCACGATCGTTTCCGCGAGTCCTCCCACGGCACTGGCCACCACGGGCACCTCGCACGCCAGCGCTTCGAGCGGCGAGAAGCCGAGTCCTTCCTCTCGGCTCGCCTGGACGCAAAGATCCGAGGCCTGATAATCCTCGGCCAGGCCGGTATTGGGGTGAACGGCGTCCGTGGCGATCACGTGTTCCTGGACGCCGGCCTCTGCCGCGGCGGCGAGAAACGCGCGGTGGCCACCGCTGCGATGCAACAGGCGCACGTCGCGGCCGGAGTCAATGAGCCGGCGCAACGCGGCGAGCATGGTCCCGGCGTCCTTCTCCGGCGCCACGCGGCTGGAGAAAAAGACCAGGGCTCCCGTTTCGGGGAGCGCGCGACGGCGGCGGAGCGCGGCAATGCTGTCGCGAGCCGGTGAGAAGCGCTCTGTGTCCACGCCGTACACCGGTACGACCGACACCGGTCGCCTGGCGCCGTGCCCGCGCACGACGTCGCGCAAATGCCCGCTCAGCACCACGTAGTGGCGACCCACCATCGCGTTCAGTCGCGCCACTCCTTTCATGGCGAGCAGTTCCCGCCGCCGGAACGGCTTGCCGGGCATGGTGCGGCCGCGGCGGCACTGGTAATACAGCTCCACCGGGCTGCACACCAGCATGAACGTGGGCGTCCCGGTGATGCGACTGGCGCTGTTGGCGGCGAGCGCGGCCGGACCATACCCCTGCACCAGCACGCGGTCTCGCGGCTCGAGGCGGCGGGTGGCGCGCCACACCGCGGCCGCAAAGGCGGCGCGGGAAGCGGGACCCACGATGGTCGCGACCGAGACCCCCGGCTGCTGACTGATCTCTACGCCGCCCGGGATGCGCCGGGCCAGCACGGTGAGATTGGTGCGCTCCGCCAGGCCCTCCACGAGGCGCACGTCCGTGCCGCTTTCCACGATGAACCAGAGATTCACCGCGGGCCCTCGCCCCACAACGCCACGACGTTCCGCTGGCGGGTGAGATCCACGTCGTCCGGCCCCACAGCGCGAGGGAAGGCATCCAGCTCGGCGACCCGCGCGTAGCCGACCGACCTCAGGGTGTCCATCAGCTCGCGCACCGAACGTCCGGCCAGGCGAGCGGTGTCCGGGCTGATCTCGATCAGGATGGGGGGCTGCCGCGCTGCGAGCAGCTGTTTGGCGCCAAGCAGGAAGTCCGGCTCGCTTCCCTCCACGTCGAGCTTGATGGTGAGGCGCCCGGGCCAGGTCTGCCACGGCAGGTAGTCGTCCGGCCTGCGGATGGGCACCGCGATGGTCTGGCCCGGGAACCGGTCGAGCGGCCGGAACACGTTGGCGGCGCCCGACCCCGCGCCGGGAATGTGAAGCGAGCCCTGCGTTGCTCGGTGGCCCAGCGCCACCGCGTGCACCTCGAACGGTGCGGCGCCCTGATCGGTCAGGGAACGCTGGATCAGCGAGGCGAGGCGTGGTTGCGGCTCGATGGCGATGACTTTTCCAGCGGGGCCGACAAGCTCCGTGGCGAGGATCGCAAAACTCCCGTGGTTGGCTCCGACGTCGAGAAACGTGTCCCCCGCGCGGAGCAGCTGCGCCAGCACACGCGCCTCCGGGCTCGCGCCGCGCAGCTCGTCGAACACCCAGAGACACCGCTGGTCCAGCAGATCCACCCACACGGCGCGGCGGCCCACGCGTACCCGCGCCGTGTCCTGGAGGCCGAAACGCCGGGTGCACCAGCGCAGCCTGCGGAACAGGAACGATCCGCCACGCACGACGCCGGTGCGCCGGTTCGCGGCGGCCCGGAGATAGGCGGCGTAGCCGCGCCAATGCCAGGGAAGGTCCCCCACGAGGTCGGGATCGTCGTACCATCCGGTAACCCGTGAGCGATGCGGCGGCGACGTCATCGGCCCGCGCGGAGTCGCTCCGCGAACGCCGCCGTTTCGCGGGCGGTCCGTTCCCAGGTGAACGATTGGACGCGCGCTCGCGCCCGCTCGCCGATCTGGAACGCCTGCTCGGGTGACTCGAGCACTTGCGCAAGCAAGCGCTCGAGCGCCCCCCCGTCACCGGCGGCGCAATACAACGCCTCTTCACCGTGCCGCGCCACGTCCCGCAGCCCTCCCTCGTCGAATCCCACGACGCACAGGCCGAACGCCATGGCCTCGAGCCAGGCCTTGCCGAACCCCTCGAACAACGAGGGGAACAGGAAGACGTCGTGCGAGGCGTATCGTTCCATCAGGTGACGCCGTTCGAGCCACGACTCGACCGTGACACGCTCGCCGAAGACGGGGCGAAACCGCTCGTGCGCTTCGTCCCGAGACGCCCGATCCACCACCAGCGTCAGCGTCACGGTGGGGAACCGCCGGCCGATGTTCGGGAGTACGGCTTCGAGCACCGAGGAGCCCTTCAGCGGGAGATAGTTACCCACGTAGAGGAGGCGGATGCGATCGCCGCTGCGAGGACGGTGTGCTGCGGCGTCTGTTGCATCCAGACCGTAGGGGATTGCTACCGCTCGATCCGCCGGGAGCTGATATCGGGCTCGAATCCATTCGGCGCAGCGTGTGGACGCCGCGATCACCCCCGCCGCACTTTGCGCCGCGCGCCGGCAGGCACGTTGGGTGAGTGCCGCGCTCACCCGTGCTGCGAGACCGGGTGAGGTACGCCCGTCCCAGGCGAAGCGGCGTTGCGCCTCGTACAACCGGGCCTCCCACCCATGCGTGCGGTTGAGGAACAGTGTTCCGGGAAACCGAGGTGCCACGCGTTCAAACACCGAGTAGGCAAAGGGCTGGCTCACGGTCACCACGTCGTACGACTGAGCCGCGAGCCGCGCCTCCACCTGCCGCCGCTGCCGGCGCCCGAGCTCGAGCAACCGCGCTGCCGTGGCGTGCGGGATCCGATGGGGCCGCGGATCCTTCCACTCGAAGTCCACGCGGTGCCCCAGGTGTTCCAGCGCGCGCGCGATGGCGATGAGGCTCCCCGCAGCTCCCGAGCTTTCCTCAGGCAGGAAGTCGGACACAAACAGCCATCTCACGCCCGTGAGCCCGTGGCCGCTGCCAGCACCGGCACCAGCTCCGCGACGTGGCGAGCAATGGTGAACTCCCGGGCGCGACGCCAGGCGCCACGTCTCAACTGCTCGTAGTGCTCGCGGTCGCCGAGCGCGCGCACGAGCGCGGCGGCCAATCCTTCTGCGGTAGGCGGGTCGGCGGCTGCCAACTCTCCTGTTTCGCCCGGAGTGAGCCACTCGGGAATGCCGCCTGATGCAAAGGCGACCGCCGGGAGTCCCACGCACGCGGCCTCGAGCCCCACGAGTCCCCAGGGTTCAGGCCAGGTGCTGGGCACGAGCAAGATCTCCGACGAGCGAAACAACCGGTTA
Organism: Gemmatimonadales bacterium; assembly: GCA_035559715.1. Classification (GTDB taxonomy): domain Bacteria; phylum Gemmatimonadota; class Gemmatimonadetes; order Gemmatimonadales; family GWC2-71-9; genus JACQHC01. Next base: position 8,985 of record DATMAW010000096.1, read on the forward strand.
CGCTCCTCCGGCTCGACCCATGGACGAAAGGTTGCGGGAACGCGCAGGCGGTTTGCGTGGCGCTGCACGGCGCCTCGGGCCGGGCCATCGCCGACTGCGATCAGTGAGAGTTGACGGTGCAGCCGGCGGGCCGCCCGCGCCACCGCGTCCACCGTGTGGGGCGCGATCTTCAGATCGGTCATCCGGCCCACGAACAGTACCGTCCCGCTTCCGAACGCGCTGTCGCCGAGAGACCCGTCGGCCGTGATGGCGGTTGGGGGAAGCGGGAGCACGTGGAGGGCCGCGGCCGGTATGTCGTGCCGCAGATACTCGTCCCGCATGTGCCGGCTGGCAACGCACACGGCGCGGTAGCGCCCGAGCAGGCGAAATCGCTCGCGCTGGAGCGTGTACGATGCGAGGGCCGCGAGCGGATTCAACCCACCGCAACGGCGGGGGTAGTGCAGCGCGAGACACGCGGCGGAGAAACGCCTGCGGCAGGCGATGGTCTCGGGCCACCCGTGTCGTTTCGTTCCCGTGGCGCAGGTCCCGTAATAGCCGTGCGCGAACAGCACGGCGGGATACCGATCCACCAGCGCGAGCTCCACCGCC
>DATMAW010000097.1:0-8148 GCA_035559715.1 Gemmatimonadales bacterium
ACCATCGCGGGCGTGCTGTTGACCGATTGGGTAGGATTCCTGGTCGCCCACGGGCTCGCGATCTCGGCGGGCGTCACGATCTATGTCGGCGCGTCGAATCTGGTGCCCGAGTTCCAGGGCAAGCCGGGGTGGAAGCTCCCGGCGGCGTTTTTTGGCGGGGCGATGATCTTCTATCTCACCGATCTGCTGGTGACCTAGGCTCGGAGGCGGGACCTGTGTCCGAGCCGACGCTGTTCCAGGGCATGAAGACGCCGGGTGCCGGCGAGCCGCTGGCCGCCCGCCTCCGTCCCACCCGCCTCGAAGACTTCCTCGGCCAGGAGCACCTCCTCGGGCCCGGGAAGCCCCTGGGCGACCTCATTCGGCGGGGCGAGATCGGGAGCTGCATCTTCTGGGGCCCTCCGGGCTCGGGGAAGACCACGCTGGCCCGGATCATCGCGAACTACACCGACCGCCGGTTCGTGCCGTTCTCGGCCGTCACCGAGGGCGTGGCCCGGGTGCGCGAGATCATCCAGGAGGCGGACGAGCGGCTCAAGTACGAGGGGCGGGGGACGATCCTCTTCTGCGACGAGATCCACCACTTCAACAAGGCCCAGCAGGACGCCTTCCTGCCCTGGGTCGAGAACGGCACCATCACCCTGATCGGCGCCACGACCGAGAACCCCAGCTTCGAGCTCACCGGAGCGCTGCTGTCCCGGTGCCGGGTGTTCGTCCTGGAGCCCCTGAAGCCCGAGCACATCCGCCTCATCGTCCGGCGAGCCCTGGAGCAGGCGGGAAGCGGGACGGCGGACGTGCGTGGGGGAGCGCGAGAGCCGGGGGGCATGCTGAGCGAGGACGCGATCGAAGCGCTGGTCGAGTATGCCCAGGGAGACGCGCGGCGGGCGCTCAACGCCCTGGAAGCCGTCCTTCAGCACCTCCCCGCATCTCCCATCTCGTTTCCCGTATCGCGTCAGGTGGTCGTCGGCCTGCTCGAAAAACCCCTCCCGGTCTACGACAAGTCCGGGGAATCCCACTTCAACCTGATCTCGGCGCTGCACAAGGCGGTCCGGGGGTCGGACGTCGAGGGGGCGCTCTACTGGCTGGCGCGGATGCTCGCCGGGGGCGAGGATCCCCTGTACATCGCGCGGCGGCTGGTGCGGATCGCCTCGGAAGACGTCGGGCTCGCGGACCCCCGGGCGCTCACGGTGGCGCTCGCCGCCCGGGACGCCTATCACTTCCTGGGCGCGCCGGAGGGCGAGCTGGCCCTGGCCCAGGCCACGATCTACCTCGCCACCGCGCCCAAGTCCAACCGGGTGTACGAGGCGTTCGGGCGGGCCCGGGAGGCGGCCCGGGAGCACCCGGCCGAGCCGGTGCCGCTGCACATTCGCAACGCGCCGACCGCGCTCATGAAAGAGCTGGGATACGGCGCGGGGTACCGGTACGCACACGACTCCGCGCAGGGGTACGTACCGCAGGAGTATCTGCCGGAGAACCTGAGAGGGGTGACATGGTACGAGCCGACCGAGTTCGGGTACGAGAAAACCGTGCGGGAGAGGATCGAATGGTGGCGACAGATCAAGGACCGGTTGACGCGGGAGGCGGGAGGCGAGAGGCGGGATGGGTGAGCCGCAACGCACCCCGCGTGGCGGTGGGGGTGGTGCTCGCCGTGGCGATGGGGTGTGCCACCATTCGCCAGGCCCTGAGCTTCCAGGAACCCCAGATCGAGCTGAAGGAGATCGACATCACGGGGCTCTCGCTCACGGGTGGGACGCTCGATCTGGTGTTCGACGTCTACAATCCGAACGACTATCGGCTCCGGAGCACCCGGCTCGAGGTCTCGCTCGATCTCGAGGGGACGCACTTCGGCGAAGCGCTGATCGACAAGCCGCTCGACCTGTCGCCCGAGAACCACAGCCGGGTGGTGATGCCGGTGCGGTTCGAGTGGGCCGGGGTGGGGGCCGGGATGCGGGCCCTGCTCGAGCGGGGGGCCATCCGGTACGTCCTGGGCGGGGCGGTGCTCCTGGATACGCCGCTGGGGGAGCGTCGGGTGGGGCTGAAGGGGGATGGGGAGGTGCCGCTCAAGAAGCTCTTGCGGTAGGCGCCCTATATTGCACGCTTGGGGGACCTGTGGGTTCGGATCGCGTGGCGGTGGTTGGTCTTTCCGGTAGCCCGGCCGGGGAGGCCTCCCGATCGCGGGCACTCCTGGAGCGGATGCTCGAGGCGCTGGCCGCGCGCGGGGCGGCGACGCACATCGTGGACCTCGCCGCGCTGCCGGCTGATGGCCTCCTCGGCCGGATCCCGTCGGCCGACGTGCGGGCCGCTGTGGAGGCGGTGGCGGGCGCGCGCATCGTGGTGGCCAGCACCCCGGTGTATCGCGGCACGTACAGCGGCTTGCTCAAGGTGTTCTTCGATCTCCTGCCGCAGGATGCCCTGGTGGGCAAGGTGGGCGTGCCGATTGCGACAGGGGCTGGTCCGGGGCACTTGCTCGCAATCGACCACGGACTCCGGCCCCTGTTCGCGAGCGTGGGCGCCGTGGTGGTCGGTTTGGGGATCTATGGCACGGATCAGCAATTTCGAGACGGCGTGCCCGACGCGGCCTTGATGGACCGTGTCGAGCAGTGTGCTGCCCAGGCATGGATGCTCGCGGGGGTCGCGCGGTGATCGTGGGGATCGGGCTGGACATCGTAGCGGTCGAGCGCATTGCGCGGCCCCTGGGCGATGGGGACGGGGGATTCGAGGCCCTCGTGTTTACGCAGGCCGAGCGCGAGGCATGCCAGAGGCGGGTGGACCGGGCGCAAGCGCTCGCGGCGCGCTTCGCCGCCAAGGAAGCGTGCCTCAAGGCGCTCGGCACCGGTTTGAAGACCGGTATGTCTTTCCAGCAGGTGGAGGTCTTGGAGCGGAGCGATGGCCGGCCGGAGCTGCGCTTGAGCGGTGCCGCGGCCGAGCGCGCGCAGGCGCTCGGTGTCCGCCGGGTCCTCGTGTCGCTGTCGCACGAGCGTGAGGTCGCGGCGGCGGCGGTGGTCCTGGAGGCTTAGCGTCTGGCGTTCACGGCTTGGGAATGATGCGGTATACCGTGCCGTTTTGGCTCTGGGTCACGATGTACAGTTCCCCGCGCGCGTCCTCGCCGAACGACGTGATGTTTCCGAGGTTGCCGAAATCCGCGGTGTGGTCGCGGACATCCGCGACCACACCGCCGGCATACCGGAAGCTCTTGACCCAGCCCGCGCACCAGTCAGCGAAGAAGTAGCGCCCTACGAGAATGGGCACGGCGGTACCGCGGTACACGTAACCTCCGGTGATGGAGCAGGTGCCGGCCACGTGAGTATCGTATTCGTAGACCGGCAGGACCAAGCCCGCCTGATTACAGCCGCTGGGAGGGTTGAAGCAGGCGGTGCCTTCCATGATGTCCCAGCCGTAGTTTTCGCCGCCGCCTAACGAGTGGGATCGAACGTTGACTTCCTCGCGAGTGAACTCACCGACGTCCGCGATGTAGAGCTCGTTCGTAGCGCGATCGAAGGAGAAGCGCCAAGGGTTGCGGAGACCATACGCCCAGATCTCCTCTCGGGCGGTCGGGTGCCCGGCGAACGGGTTGTCTGGGGGGATGGCGTACGGCGTTCCGCCGTCCACGTCGACGCGGAGGATCTTGCCGAGCAGCGTGGTGCTGTCTTGGGCCTGTCCGGCCACGTCGCCGTCACCTAACCCGAGGTACAGCATCGCGTCGGGCCCGAACATGACCAGGCCACCGTTGTGGTTCGCGTTTGGCTGATGGGGGATGGCTAGGATCGTATCGCCCGAGGCTGGGTCGGCGACATTCGGGTCGCTGGACACCCTATACCGGACGATGCGGACATCGCCGTTCGGGTCGGTGAAGTGGACGTAGAAGAACCCGTTTTGCGCATACGACGGGTGAAAGGCCATGCTCAGCAAGCCCTCTTCACCGCCGGACCTGATCAGACCGCTGATGTCGAGGAAGGGTGCCGACAGGAGGGTTCCATTCTGGACGACCCGGATGATGCCGATCTGCCGTACGACGAAGAGCCGCGACGGGTCCTCGGGTGGGGCTGTCACGTACAGCGCCCCCGGGACGCCGGTGACGACCACCTCGACACCGGGGTCCGGCGACACCACGATCGTGGCCGCCGCTCCGACGCCAGCGAACGTGGCCACGATCGTGATGGTCCCTGCCTCGCGGGCCGTGACGCGGCCCGTGCTGTCGCTGGTGCGCTCCACCGTGGCGATTCGCGGATCGAGCGTGGCCCAGCTCACGGGTTCGAGAACGGGCGCCCCGTCGGCATCCAGGACCCTCGCCGTGAGTGACACGGTGTCGCCAGCCACCAGGGTGTCGGCGAGCGGCGTCACGGTGATCGTGACGCTGCCCAGCGTCACGTCGATCGGCGCGTCGCCGGTCAAGGGGGTGAGGACCAGGGAGATCGCGGGATTGACGCCGGAGCGGATGGTGGTGGTAATGGAGCCGCGGTGGGTTTCCACGCCCGCCGCGTCGTAAGCGCGCATCGTGATCGTGCGGTTCGAGCCGGCGGTGACGGTGATCGTCCCAGTTGCCACGCCGTTCACGATTGGGATGTTGAAGGCCAGCGGGCTGGCAAGGTCGGGGGCCGTCACTTCGACGACGACCGTCGCGACGGACGTGGCCGACACGTCGGCGCGCACCAGCAGGGTGGTCCCTGTGGGGCCGGGCGCCGTCGCGTCCGGCACGAGGCACGCGGCGGCGAGCAGAGCGGCGCCGGTGAGGGCCCCACGACCACGGGGAGGGCCGGCAGCCGTTTGAGCGGCGGGACGCGCTCGACGCACGGCTCAGGGCGCGGTAACTGTCACCGTGGCGGACCCCGCGGCCCCGTTGAAGGTAGCCACGATCTGAGTCGATCCTGCGCCGGAGCCCGTCACCAGGCCGTTGACGTCAACCGACGCGACCCCGGGGTGGCCCGTGGCCCAGGTCACCGTGCCGGCGATGGGGTTGCCGAAGCTGTCGGTGATGGTCGCGGTCAGGGGCGCCGTGCCCCCCACGGCGATGCTCGTCGCGCTCGGACTGACAGTGACGATGACCCTGTCGAGCGTGACGTCGATCGGTACGTCACCCGTGAGAGGAGCGAGCACGAGCGAGATAGTGGTGTTGTTGCCGGGGAGTACGTCCCTCGTGATGGCGCCGCGGTGGGTCTCAACGCCTCCCGCGTCGTAGGCGTGCATGGTGAAGGTGCGCGCGGACCCCGTGGCGACCGTGATCGTCCCGCTCGCGACGCCGTTCACTACGGGGATGTTGAACACCAGGGGCGGTACCAGGTCGGGCGCCGAAACCTGGACCACGACCGTCACCGCCGTGGTGGCGGAGACCTCAGCCCGCACGATCAGGGTCGCTTCCTTCGCTGGGGCGGTTCCCAGCTCCGACGCGCATGCGCCAAGCGCCACCCATGAGGTGAGTGCCAATCCCAAGCGACGAGCAGAGGCAGGGCACATAGCGAGCGCTCCTCCCGCCGAAGGGCTGGGCGGGTGCTGAGGGCCTGTGGGTGCGGGCCAGGCGCGCAACTTCTGGGCCGCTTCGCGCGCGATGGGAGAACTCCTATCTCCTGGCCAACGCGCGGGTTGCCTTGCGGGCGGGGGCCGTCGTTGTAGCTGGTGCGTTACGGTTTTGCACCGCCGCCGAAGCGAGTGCCGCCTGCGACGTTCCGGCCGCAGGACCGCGCATCGCGGGCTCCACCGGATCTGCGGCTGCCGAGGAGGCAGGTGTCGCATTCCGCGGTGAATCGCGCAATCCACAAGACCAATGGAGCGGCGTGACCGAAATCACCTGGTGGAGGGTCGAGCGCAGTCCATTGACAGTGCAACCACTTGTGCTGCTTCGCGTTCTGAGCGCCGCGCGGGAACGCAAGTTGCCCAACGGCAGGCTGCAGACAACCGAAACCGCTGCTCAGAGCAAAACCGCCGAAAGGCGGTGACGCAGAGCCACGGGGCTACGGCGTCTCAGACGCTATGCCCGCCGGGCCGCCAGCGTTCGACCTGGGTCGAAGTTGGCGGCCCGGTCGTTTTCCTGGCCGCGTCATCGCGGCCGTCGGACGCTCATCCGGAGCAGTTGACATGACGTTCTCCTACAAGCTTTCGCGGCGACTGGCACGGCTTGGAGCCCTGCTCGCCCTCCTTCCCCTCGCGCTCCTGGCGTGCGAGATGGCCCGCAACCGCGGGACCGACCCTAGTCCGATCGACATCGCGCAGCTCCTCATCAGCCCCACCAGCGTCGTCGTCTACACGGACCAGACGGTCGACTTCGTCGTCGTGGGCCTGGCATCCAGCGGTGACACGGTGGCCACGGAGCTGTCCTGGAGTGCTGCCTCAGGCACGATCACCAGCACGAGCCAGAGCGGTGGCAGGAAGGTCGGACATTATCGCGCCGGCCGGCAGGCAGGACAGGACCGGGTTATCGTGCGGGACTCGTCGGGGCTTGCCGACACCGCCGACGTGACCGTCACTTCGGTGCCGGTCGCATGGGTCGAGGTCAGCCCGTCGTCCGGCAGCGTGCCGGCGGGCCAGACCCTCCAGCTCTCGGCGGCGGTCAAGGACTCTGCGGGCGCGGTACTCGCGGGGCGCCTGGTGACCTGGGCCAGCAGCAATCTGGCAATCGCCACGGTGAGTGAGAACGGTCTGGTCACGGGCCTACTGGCAGGGTCGGCGGTGATCACCGCGACCTCGGAAGGCAAGAGCGGCACCGCCGAGATCACGGTAGTGACGCCCCCGCCACCCGGTACGCGCACCGGGTGGTATGCGGCCCCCACGGGTTCGAGCAGCGGCACCGGACGCTCCGACTCCCCCTGGGACCTGCGCACGGCACTGAGCGGCGGCAATGGCAAGGTGCAGCCGGGCGACACGGTCTGGGTGCGGGGCGGCACCTACAACGGCTCGTTCACCGCCAGTCTGACCGGGACCAGCGCGGCGCCCATCATCGTGCGCGCCTACCCAGGCGAGCGCGCCATCATCGATGGGAATGGCTCGAGCAACAGCACGTTCGTCGTGGACGGGTCTTGGGCCGTGTACTGGGGTCTCGAGATCATGAACTCGATGACCGCGCGCTTCGGCGACGGCCTGGGCCTGCGGCCCACCGGAGTGTACGTGCGCAACGCGGCGAACGTGAAGCTCATCAACCTGATCGTGCACGACACGGGGCACGGCACTTACACCGAGTACGCGGCGCAGAACATCGAGATCTACGGCTGGATCATCTTCAATGGTGGCCACCAGAACTCCACCCGCTCCGACGGGCACGGGATCTACATCAAGCACGACGGGGCGGGCGGCAAGGTGGTGCGCGACAACATCATCTTCAATCAGTTCGGGTTCGGCATCCACGGCTACACCGAATCGAGCGGCGCGCTCCGAAACCTCGTGTTCGAGGGGAACGTGCTGTTCAACAACGGGGAGCTGTCGAACGACGACAACCCGAACCTGCAGCTGGGCGGCAACCGGGTTGCGGACAACGACCTGATCGCGGACAACATGACGTACTTCTCCCCGGGCCACGGCTGGTGGAACTTCCGGATCGGGTACAATTCACTCCTGAACGGTACGGCGGTGGTCCGGAACAACTACGTCGTGGGCGGCGGCGAAGTCGTCGAGGTCGGGTACTGGCAGAACCTCGACTGGCTTGGCAACACCTTCGTCGGGGACGGGAACATGGTGCGCGCCAACGATCCGAGCGCCGCGGGCCAGGAGTGGGGCGCCAACACGCACTACCGGGATCCGGCTGCGGTCGCCTGGCGGTTCAACGGCTCGTGGCGCACGTTCGACTCCTGGCGGCAGGCGAGTGGGTGGGGCACGACCGACCAGGCCATGGCGGGCGTCCCCACGGCCACGCGAGTGTTCGTGCGGCCGAACCTGTACGAGCCTGGGCGGGCTACGGTGGTGATTTACAACTGGGCCCGCTCGGCGAGCGTCGGCGTGGATCTGGGGGGCGTCGTGCCCGTCGGCCACGTCTATGAGATTCGCAACGTGCAGACGATCTTCGGTGCGCCGGTGGCCAGCGGGACCTATACCGGTGGGCTCGTGTCCTTCCCGATGGATGGCGTCGCCGCACAGGCGCCGATCGGCGGCAGCCCGAACCCACCGCTGCGGACGGGGCCCGACTTTGACGTGTTCGTCGTGACCAGCCGGGCGCCCTAGGCGCCCGTCGCC
>DATMAW010000098.1:0-2327 GCA_035559715.1 Gemmatimonadales bacterium
GCCGCCGCACCGGTCCGCGTAGATCGGCGCACCACCATTCCTCAGGAAGGCCTCCGCTGTAACAACGAGCCCAGTCGCCGCCACGCCGGCCGGCCTCGCACTGTCGCCCACGTCACGCCAGCGCTAGGAAGCTGTTGAGCCAGTGCAGGATTGTCGCCTCGGGCGGGCCGGGGCATCGGCCGAATTAGCCCGCGCCGCCAGTCGGGTTAAACACGCTCGTCCCCCGATTCGCCTCCGTCCACGCCGCCGCCCTTCCCCGCCACCCCCGATGCGCGACCCCCAGCCGGCCCAGACGCCACCCCGAACCGATCCGCGGGACTCCGCACCCCCAACCCGCCCCGCTGCAGCACGTGCGTGTACACCATCGTCGTCGACACGCCCCGATGACCCAATAACTGCTGCACGGTCCGGATGTCATACTCGTCGGCCAGCAACTGCGTGGCGAACGAATGCCGCATCACATGCGGGCCGACCCGTTTGGTGATGCCGGCCCGCCGCGCCGCCTCCGCCACGGCCTTCTGCACCACCGACTCGTGCAGATGAAATCGCGTCGGCGGCCCCCAGCGCGGATCCCGACAGATACGCCTGGCCGGAAACACAAACTGCCACGGCCACGACGTGGCCGCGTGCGGATACTTCACGTCGATCGCGTCGGGCAAGACGACGCGACCCAGCCCCCGTGCCAGGTCTCACTCGTGAAGCCGGCCGACGGGTGTCGCTTCCCGTGGTACAGAATGAAACGCCGAATCCAGAGCAGGTAGCTCTCCCTCGCGGTCAAGAGAAGTTACTTCGCACTGATGGGGATAACCTGCAACTCGCCTCCGGGATTGGCCTGGGTGTGAAAATTCAAATAGACCTGCCCTGCGAGGAGCGCATCAATGAGCGCGTCAGTCAAGGGCTGATTCACATCGGACTTTCGACCACGTCCCGGTGATGAGCTTACCTTCTTCGCACGGAGGGGCACCCGACGTCCCGCAGAGATTCCTCACGACGCTGGCATTCTGACTGTCGAAGGGGGGAAGGGAGCTGACCACGGACCGAGAAGGAGCGTTCCGTTGGCTCCGAGACGGCCTTAATGTTTCCTATCATCGCGACTGCGGGTGTTGCGATCTGCAAGGACATGGATTTTCCCCGGTGGCTACGGCGCTACGCCACCGCTGGCGCACGGATCGTCTTTGTACCCGCCTGGGATTTCGTGGACGACGGCCCGTTGCATGCGCGCATGGCAATCGTCCGCGGGGTGGAGGGGGATTCGCGGTCGTGCGTTCTGCTCAGGAGGGGCTGGTGACCCTCAGCGACCACCTGGGACGGATCCCAGCCGAGCGTGTGTCGTCCGAGAGCCGCGACGTGCTGCATGTCGGCGATGTTCCGCTCGGTCCCGGCCACACGCCGTACAGCCTCGCCGGTGATTGGTTTGGCGCTACGAGCGTTGTTCTAACTCTGACCATGGTTGTCATTGCGACCAGGCGAGCGCGCCGCCCGTGACGGCCGCGGAAGGGCCCGATAACGCCGCTCGGGGTTGAGCTTGGACGCTCGACGCCTAACATCGGCATGCAGCGGCGGCGGGGATCGGCCTTTCGGCGCGGACGTGCCCGCGAGGCGGACGGCCTCGCGGGGCAGCAGCGCGTGCGCGGCCGACGCGTCAAGAGTCGTCGTCGACCGTTCAGACCTGCCAAAAACTCCAACAGCTCAACGCCCTCATGTACCTGTCGGCCGCGATCGCGGCGCATCGCCGCCGCGAAGCGGTTGCCTCGTTACTACGGCGAACCCAGACCACCTGAACTGTTACTTCGTATCACTGGCACGACCTTTGAGGGCCCTCGCCCAAGGTATAACCCGAGAGACAGTGCGATGGTCTTGGTGTACTGCTGCCTGTGATTGTGCGGCGTTAAGGAAAAGGTGCGGTGGGCCGTTCCGGCCGCACGGCCTCACCTCGGCTCCGCCCGGCCGGCGCCTGGATGGTCCCTGCGGCCTGGCGGGCACGCGTGAGGGACGGCCGCGTCGCAGAACGGCAGGTCTACACGGACAACGAGCCAACCCGGCAGCGGATGCGCGATTCCGCGTGACAGGCGCTTCCAGGCGATGCCGCCTGCCGGGGCGGGCGGATGAGGAGCGTTCGTCAAGGCGGGCCTGTTCGACGCTGAAGGATCGCTCCCCGCCGGCTTTGTGGCTCGCCGCTGGGCAGTCCGTCACTTTACTCAAGACGTTGAGTAAAAATACTCAGCGTCGCGAGTTGCTCGGCGGCTCGGGCCTGCTCGTTGGCCTGTCGAAATACTCCGGCAGCGCCGTGCGCCGGCGTGGCTCGATTCCCAAGCTCCAGGTCCTCA
>DATMAW010000099.1:0-7706 GCA_035559715.1 Gemmatimonadales bacterium
GGACGATCGGGCGACCGCCGCTTCGCTTCCATGTAGGGGAACTGATAGCGGAAGGTGGCGACGCCCTGGTCCGCCAAGGCCTCGGCGACTGACTGGAGAAACGGATGCCTCATCCCCGCCCCCGCCCCGTGCGCGAGGACGTACATAAGAGAAGGGGCCGCGGGCCCGAAAAGGATGGCCGTGACGCGGCCGTGGCCGGGAACCGAGAACTGCAGGCCGGTCACAGGAAACGGAGCGCCAGCTACTTCCCTCCTCCGCTCGCCATCCGCCCCACCCGCCGCTTCTCCTGCGCCACGTACCACTCGGCCTCGCGCAGGAGCGCCTGCGCGTCGTACACCACGCCGTCTTTGATCGTCCACATCACGCCACCGTGCCGCGTGCGCTCCTCGCGCGGGACGATGCCGGCGAAGCCGTAGCCGCGACCGTACATCACCTTGAAGTTGTCGATCGGATTACCGTTCACCACCGCGAGGTCGGCCACGCATCCCACGCGCACGCCGCAGTGCCGCTCCCAGCCCAGCACCTGGGCGGCGTTCGTGGTCGCGACCTTGATCACGTCAATGGGGTGAATCCCCGCCTCCTGGAGAAGTTCCAGTTCACGGATCATCTGGATGCCACCGATTTCACCTTCGTCGCTGCCCGCCGTGAGTACCCCGCCGCGCCGGTGGTACTCCAGGGCCCAACGCATCCAGATCTGGAAGTTTCGCTTCCAGGCGATCTCATCCGACGTCTTCCATTCACGGTGATACGAACCATGCACCGTGGAATCCGGGCCGGCTTCGACCATCACCGGGTGCACCAGCGTCTCGCGCCATGGCTGGGTCACGCCGCGGGCCACGTCGCGGTTCTTCTCGTACGGCACGAAGGTGACGTCCCAGTTCGTGCCGTTCGCGATCATCAGGTCAATGACCTTGCTGAGCCGCTCGGGATACTGATCCGCCTCCTGCCACAGACGCCCGGCCCAGCGGAAGCGATCCAGCTCGTCCCAGTAGTTGTAGTCCGGCGGGAAGTTCTGCGTCCCCATGAGAGCCGCGTCCGGCACGCCGTACCAGTGCTCGATGCTGCGCACGCCCGCGTTCGAAGCCACCACGGCATCCGTCTCGGACACCTTGAGGTCCACCATCACGAACATGCCGAGCGTCTTCGCCTCCGCGGTGATGGCCTGGAGCACGTCGGGATAGTGTCCCGGGCTCTTGCTGACCTTCACGCAGTCGGCGCCCTGCTCCTTGAATGAGCGCACCATGACGCGCGCCTTTTCGGGCGTGTTGCCCTCGTCCCACTCGCGCAAGGGGAGCGGCCAGCGCTGGCACAGCACGAGGCGCGGCGCCACGATCTGGTTGGCCGCGCTCAGGCGGCGCTGCTCGGTCATGGTGCGGAGTCCCGCGCCCGTGCCCGCGTCGCGCACGGTGGTGACGCCGTGGCCCAGGTACAGCCGGTAGCTGTACTCCAGCGCCTGCCCTCCCAGCTCGCCGCCATTGCGCGGCAGGTGGGCGTGCATCTCGATCAAGCCGGGCATGAGGAACATGCCCGTGGCGTCAATGATCCGATCGCCCGTGGGGCGCTGAAAGTTTGGTCCCGCGCCCGCCACGTTGACGGGATCCATGAGCACCATATCCACGATGGTGTTGCCCTCGATCACCACGTCCACCGGGCCCTCGGGCGGCGTGGCGCGGGGCGAGTTCGGCGTGCCGCGGCCGGAGAGGATCGTGGCGCCGCGAATCACCAGCCGGTTGGCCCGCTCGCCACGCACCGTGCCAATCGGGATGATCGAGTCGCCACCCATGGGCCGCAGGACCTGGGCTGGCGACTCACGAACGATACCGGCCACGATAACGGCCGCGATCACAACGCACTTGAGAATCATGCTATCCCCTCGTTCGACGAACTCTCGACCACTCGCCTTCCGCGCTCCCACCGGCTCGCCGGCGTCGGGCAGCGAGCCGCAGGCGGTGAATGTACCACCCGGGTTGATCGCGGGCATCGGCAGGCCGGTCACCATCCCTGCTACTGATCCAATCACCCGATCAGTGAATGAGGCGCGCGGGGTGCAGCCGCGGACACTAGGATACGCCAACCGGCGCGACCTGCCGGCTTGGGCGCAGTAGGCGGTCTGTGACATTCGCGCCCCGGCATCGCTCCGGCGAACGCATCCGTTCCGCCGCTCGGGGTCGCCCGCGCTGCGACGACCATCAGCCCGCGTCCGGCGTGACCAGAGCCGCTCGTCCCCTCAGGCGCACAAGCGCGGTGCCCACGAGCATCCCAACGACGTAGCCGTAGGGGAGGCCGACGGCGCACAGGCCCACCAGCGCGGCGATCGGCAGGTCGCTGGGGGATTGGGCCGTGTCGTGGATGAACCAGATGAGGGTGAGGGCCTCGAACAGCAGGAGCACACCCAGAACCGGGAGTGGGAAGGCGCCGGCGATGCGGTCGAACCCGGGTCCAAAGAAGAGGCCGAGGAGAACGAAGAGCGCGCCGTAGATGACGACCGATCCGCCGGTTCGCCCGCCGAACGCGTAGTGGCCGGCCATGCCACCGGATCCGTGGCAGGTCGGTATGCCCCCGAACCACGGGTTGATGAGATTCATGATGGCATAGGTGAACCCGATCGTGCGCACGCCGGGCGCCCGGTCGGGAAACAGGTCGGCGGCGAGTTGCCGCGTGGCCAGGACCGAGTTGCCCAGTGACAGCGGAATCTGCGGCAGCGCAAGAACGAGGAAGCCGACCAGGACGTCGGCCAGTCGTGGGACGTGGAGCCGGGGGAGATGGAAGCCCAGGGACTGGCTCAACACACCGCCCTCGAGCTTGAACACGACGGCGTAGGCAGCCGCGATCGCGACCACCGGCAGCGCGGCTGGAAGCCGGCGGTTGCCGAGCAGCAGAATCACGACCACGAACGCGCCGCCGGCCAGCAGGTATCCGGTGGTTCCGTCCGCCTGGACGTAGCGGCCCAGCGCGATCGAAGCAAGCTGCAAGCCCAGCCCAAACTGAATGCCGCGGACCACGCTCTTGGGGATCAGCCGCTCGAGCGAGCCCAGGAGACCGGACGCTGAGAGGAAGAGCATCGCCACGCCGATGGCGAGCCCGCCGCCGAGCAGCACGGCCGCGCTCGTCTGCTGGGCAATCACGATGGCCGCCATGGCCTTCAGCGGTTGCACGGGCATGGGCATGCGGTACACCAGCCCGGTCAGGATCTGCATGAGACCGAACATGAGGAGCAGGCTTGCCCCGTCGAGCTGGGCTGCCAAAGCCACGCCGACCAGTAGTGGCACGTCGGTGCCCATGTCGCCAAAGGCGCCGGCCAGCTCGTTGCGGTCAAACCGAATGGGTGGTCGCATCGCCCCACAAGGGTATCCCGCGGGGGCGCCCCTGGCGAAGGGGTGGCCGCCGACCGGGGCTGAGGAAGGGAAAACGTCACGGCCGGCGACCTGAACGGATGCGCGCGGGCGCGCGGCGTCACCGGGCCGCGCCCGCCACAGATCGCGCAACCGGTTACGGGCTGGGCGTCCCGTCATCGCTCCGGCGAGCGCATCCGCTCAGTCGCCGAGTGTCACTCTTTCGTCAGGCGTTCTCCGCGTGGGGCCACGCGGCTAGCTTGATAGCGGGCGGGACGCCCGGTGGCGGTCGCGCCAAGGCGATGGAGTTCGCCTGAAACCGTCCGGTTCACGGGACTGATGACTCCTACCGGCACCACGAGCGCGGGAGGAGTTTTTTTCATGGCTGATTCCCTGCTGACCGAGAACCAGCGACGCCATCTTGCGACCTACGCGCATCTGTTGCAGGAGGATCTTGACCAGTTGCGACGGCTGCCCGAACTGTGGCGGCCCGCTCCCCTCGGTGATCGGCTGCACGACGCCATGGCGAGCGTGGATGCCGCTCTCCGTCGGCTGGAGCAGGCCTTTGAGTTACCGGAGCGGCTGCCCATGGATGCCCGTCGCCGCGTGGCGGCGGTGGCGAATATCTGGGCGGCGCGGATTCCGGAGCTGCGCGCGGGCCGAATGCGCGCCTACGGTGCGGTTCACCCGCGCCTGGCGGTGTTGCTGGACCCGCTGGTCGAAGAGTTGACGCGCCAGTTGTTCGCACTGGCCCGTGCGGCGAACGCGCCGGAGCGGAAGGAGAACGCATGCTGATCCACATCGCCGTGGGCGGGGTACTCGGGACGTTGGCCCGCTTCGGCCTTCAGGGATGGGTTCAGGAGCGCTTCGGCGCGGAAACGTTTCCCAGCGGGACGCTTGCGGTAAACCTGCTCGGCTCGCTGCTCCTGGGATTCTTGGCCCGGCTGGCAACCGGCTCGACCTTGCTCACGCCGGACCTACGCGCCGGGCTCACGATCGGCTTCTGCGGCGCGTTCACCACCATGAGCACGTTCGGGTACGAGAGCGTTACGCTGTTGGCCGACGGGCAGCACGCTCGCGCGAGCGTCTATGTGTTCGCCAGCGTTCTCGGGTGTCTTGCCGGCATCTGGGCCGGGAGCAGCATCGCGGGCAGGCTCCTGCACGGAGGTGGATGATGACGCACCGCTTCAAGGGCGAGCGAACGTTGATGCGGATCTTCATCGGCGAGAGCGACAAGTATCAGGGCAAGCCGCTGTACGAAGCGATCCTGAAGTGTTTCCGCGAGAAGGGGCTCGCCGGGGCCACCGTGCTGCGCGGCGTATCGGGGTTCGGAGCGAGCAGTACGATTCACACGGACAAGGTGCTGCGCCTCTCGCTGGATCTGCCGCTGATCGTGGAGGTGGTGGAGACGGAAGAGGCAATCCACTCCGTGCTGCCCGATCTCGACCGTATGATCGGCGGCGGGTTGATCACGCTGGAGCGGGCGCAGGTGATCATGTACCGGCCGGGCAACGTTCGGCCGAGCCAGCAGGAGTTACACCGCATCGAGGGGCTGGAGCCGGACGACCACGTGTGATCAGGCGGGAGCACGACGCCTCGCTGCTCATGCGGCAGGCGCCGATCCGTTCTCCAGCGAACCGAGCAAGGCTGCGACCTGTGCGAGCAGGGCATTCACGCGGGCCACGGCCTCACGCGTGGCGCTCTCGCCCCGGGCCCGCGCAGCGCGCCCGCGCTCCAGAGCCCGCACCGCGCTGCCACCCACCATGCCAAGCAGACCGTCCAAAGTGCGCGCGACGCGGATCCGACTTTCGGACACGCGGTTTCGCAGGTCGCTTTCCACGCGAATGGCGTTCACTGCCAGCAGATGCTCGAGGTAGCGGTGGGCCGCTTTGCGTCGCCGCGGATGGGCCAGGAAGTTGGGAGTCAGCGCGTCCGCCAGGCCCGCCCATGGGAACGGTGAGAGGTGGTATGACAGCAGGCTCGTGAAGTAGAAGCCGCGGGGCTCCTGAAACTCGCCCCAGGTCGCATCATCGGCCTGCACCGCGGTCCCCGGGAGCTCGGCGGCCGCCGCGGCACGCTCGAGAAACTCGCGCGCGAGCGCCGCGAAGCGCGAAACCACACGGACGTATGCGGCCTGCGCCTCTCGCTCGGATTCCTCGAGCCATCCCGTGAGCCGGTCACGCGCGATCGAGTGCGCCAGCTCCAGTCCCTCGGCCCGGCGCAGATGAGGCGTCCAGCGGCGCTCCAGTTCGCCGTGAGCGGCGGGAACCGCCCGCTCGAGGAATTCCACTCTGCGGCGCTCGAATTGGCGCGCCAGTTCTTGCTCCTCGGCCGCAAGCAGCGGTTCGAGCGTCCGGCGCGCGTGTCTCGCTCCTTCGGCCAACTCCGTGAGCGCAGCCAGGTGGCGGTCGGATTCCTCCAGCGGCGCGAGCAGGGCGCGCCGTTCTTCGAGCAGCGTAGCCTCGAGTCGCCGCGCCAGGCGCTCGACACCCCGCCGCGCGGCAGATTGAACCACCGCCTGGCCTTTGGTCTCAGGGAGGTTGTGCAGCGCTGACACCAGGGCTCTCCAGCCGTTCGAGGCGGCCGGGCCCCGATCCCTCAGGGTGGCGCTCACCTCATAGACCGGGCCCACGGGCCGACCGAGGGCGCCCGCAAGCACCCGCTCGGCAAATGCAACGGCCTGCGCGCGATCCGCCTCCGGCACGCGGTCCGCCTTGGACAGCACGAACAGCAGGATGTCCACCTGTTGAGCCAACTCGACGGTGAAGCGGAGCTCATCGCCGGAAATGGGCGGGTCCGCCCCAAGCACCACGATCGCCGCGTCAATGTGGGGCAGGAATTCGCGCGTGGCCGCCGCGTTGGCGTCGAACACCGACCCCAGACCCGGCGTGTCCACCAGGCACAGGCCGTCCTCGAGGAGCGGGTGAGGCAGACACAGCTCGATTCCGGTCACACGCCGTGTGTTGTCCGGGTTGTGCTCCTGTGTGACATACTCTCGAATGTCGCCCGGGTCTATCGGGCGCCACCGGCCGGATTGAAACACGCGGGCGGCGCGTTCACCCCAGCGGACGACGGTGGGAACGGATGTTACCGGTGGTACGCCCACGGGAAGCGCGTCCGTGTCGAGGAGGGCATTGATCAGCGTGGACTTGCCGCGCTTGAACTGGCCGACGCACGCCACGTAGAACCGTCCCGCGGCAGTTCGATCCGCCAGCTGCTCGGCGTCGTCTGCGATCTCGGCGCAGCCGGCCGCACGCGCGAGTCGGGCAAGAGCTGCGAGGGGAGCGGGCCTTGTGTCCACAGCCAAGAGAAACTCCTGCGAACCAACGGGTGGTGGCAGGAGTCATCAGCCGCCGGAGGGCCGGGGCGGTTGGCGGCGAACCCCATCGCCGGCGCGCAACGCGCCGTTCATCTTAAAAGGGCGGCGCGAGGCGCAGCAAGGTCGCCTGCCTTTGCACCGACCTGATCTCAACTCTGACTGGACACCGGTGAGCTGACGTTCTTGATCCGTTGCGCGCCGATGCCTCGCCCGTCACCGCATGCCACATAACGATGGCGCGCGTCATCGGCTAGAACGTGATTACCTGGTACCCGTCCACGATTCGCTTCCGCAGGCCGGGGTGACCATCGAACTCGCCGCGTAGCGGGACCCCTGCGGCCACCATCTCATGCGCCGGATGCCCGATCACGTGGGCAGGACGACCGCCACCAGGGCAGCCACGTACGTCGGCAGCACCATCCACGAGGGAGTTGCGGTAGTCGGGAGCGCCACCCCTCGCGCTGCCGCCAACGAAATGCCGACCAGGTCCATGGTTGCCGCCCACAGTCCGGCGAGGAGGGTCTTGCCAGTTGCGTTTGGGACGATGGACGGTAACCGCAGGTGGATGGGAGTCGGTCAACCCGCCGGACCCACCGCGCCGACGAGCGCGGGCTCGCTCCCGGCAGCTCGCTCCAAGGTGCTCAGCAGGTCCGACATTTCGAACGGCTTCGACAGGTGAAGTGCTTGGGTTTCTCGCAGGAAGGTCGCGATGTCAGAGCCGAGCACATCGCCGGTCATGAACACCCGGCGATGGACGAGGTCGGGGCGCGCCGCCGCGACGACGCGATACAGGTCCAGTCCGGATCCATCCGCCACGTGTTCTTTGGGAGGGCGGCGAGTGTCCACGCGAGGCATGGGAAAGAGAAGGCTCGCGTTGTCCGGCTCATCGTAGTTGCCGTATGGGTAGGCGTTGTAGTCCCGCAGGAAGCCGGTCTCGGACGAAACGACCCTGGTGGTGGGGTACAGTGTGACCCAACCCTCCCATGTCATCTCGATCACGGGGATCATGTCCAGATCAGTCCCCATCCGGGTGCCGCAGCGCGCCCCCCGGCTCA
>DATMAW010000100.1:0-19272 GCA_035559715.1 Gemmatimonadales bacterium
GGGCACGCACCTGAGCGTTCCCCCTATCGCGACCTGCCAGCCCGCCAGATCCTGCTCCTCCAGGGAGGGTATCTCTTTGGCTCAGGCGGGTCCGCTCGCGCCGGCCCGCACAACGGGCCGTTCGCTGGAATCCGGTACACCCTGCACCTTGGCGGACCGTTCGAAGCCATTTTTGGCGTGGCCGGCGCGGACCTCCAGCGGGTCTTGCACGTGGACAGTCTGCCAACCGATACGACTCGACAGTCGGTGGCTATCGGCGAAGTGGGCTTCGGGTTCCTGATCACGGGCGCCAAGACGTGGCGCGGCCTGGCGCCGTACGTCGCCGTCACCACAGGAGCAGCGTTCGGCGGAAGCGTGCCGGAGGACTCCAGTGGCTTTCAATTCCAGCGGAGATTTCAGTTCGGTCCACAGGTCGGCGTTCGCTGGTACGCCTCGCGCCAGCTGAGTTTCCGTCTGGAAGGCCGCGACATTCTCTGGCGCCTGGCGTACCCGAATACGTTCTTCGAATCCACCGCCTACCCCGGGTCCACGCCGCCACTCATCAGGGGCATTCACGCCAGCCGCGAGTGGACGCACAATCTCTCTCTGACGTTCGGGCTGGGGTACGCGCTTCGTTTGTAGCCCCTCGCCCTAGCCCATGGAGTTCTTTGCCGATGGGTTGAAGCGCGGCATCGCGCTGTTGCTCGGTGGGGACGCCGAGGTGTGGGCAATCACGTGGCTGTCGCTGCGAATCGCGCTACTCGCCACGGTGTTTGCGTGCGTCGTAGGCGTGCCGCTTGGTTTCCTGGTGGGAACGACTCGCTTCTGGGGTCGGCGGGCGGCCCTCACTGCCCTGAACACCATGCTCGCGTTCCCCACGGTGGTGGTAGGCGTTGTCATTTGGGGTTTACTGACCCGCCGTGGCCCGCTTGGCGAGATGGGACTGCTGTACACGTGGTGGGCGATCGTGCTCGCCGAGGTGGTTCTCGCCGCACCGATCGCGGCTGCGCTTACTGCCGCGGCGGTCCAGGGGATTGACCCGCGCGTCCGCCGCACGGCGCTCACGTTGGGCGCCGGTTGGTGGCGTGTCCACTGGGCCGTGGCCCGCGAGGCCAGGTTCGCCCTGCTCGCGGCAGTCGTGGTGTCGCTCGGACGCGTGCTCGCCGAGGTGGGCGCCGCCATGATCGTGGGCGGCAACATCCGCTATCACACGCGAACACTCACCACCGCGGTCGCCCTGGCAACGTCGCAGGGGGATTTCGCGCTGGCCATGGCGCTGGGTCTCGTGCTGCTGGCCCTCGCGCTCACCGTCAACGTCATCTTGCAGATGCTCCAGGGACGTGGGGATGCTTAGCGCGCGAGACCTCGAGCACCGGTACGGAGATCGGGTGGTTCTCTCCGTTCCCGAGTTCACGCTGCCGGGCGGCTCCATCACGGCGCTTACCGGCCCGAACGGTTCGGGCAAGAGCACCTTGCTTCGCATTCTCGCGTGCGTAGAGAGACCAACGCGCGGCATGGTTCTGCTCGGCGGTCAGCCGCTTCTGCGGTCCGCCGAGCGGCGGCAGGCGCGTCGCCGGGTCACGCTGGTGGAGCAGCGGCCCCTGCTGTTCCGCGGCACCGTGGCGGAGAACCTGGCGTATGCCCTCTTGCTGCACGGAGTGCGCGGATCAGTCGCGGAGCGCCGAGTTGCCGAGGCGCTGGCCCGAATGGACCTGACGGAGTTCGCGCATCGGGACGCTCGCGCGATCAGCGACGGCGAGGTGCAGCGCGTGGCCATTGCCCGCGCGCTGGCCCTCGAGCCGGCCGTCCTCCTACTGGATGAGCCCGTGGGCGCAGCTGATCCGGCGTCTACGATTGCGCTCTATCGAGCCATCGAGCAGGAGCGAGCCCGCGGAGCCGCGATCTGCTTTGCGTCACACCAGATCGAAGACGCATTCCGCTGGTCTGACCGACTCAAGGCGCTCGCGAACGGCAGCGTCGTGCCGGTGACGCCCGTCAATCTGTTCCGCACGGTCATTCCCCAGGGCGAGGGCCCTCGCCTCGTTCGCGTTGGCCCGCTCGAAATCCAGCTGGTCACCGATCGGTCCGGACCGGTGACGATCTCCATCCCGCCCGACGACGTCGTGCTCAGCCAGGCGCCGCTGCGCTCGAGCGCGCGGAACACGTTTCAGGGACGGATCGTGCGGATCGGTGATGATGGCAAGGGCGGTGTGGCGGTGACCGTGGACGTCGGTGTGGATCTGCACGCCCACATTACGCGCGCCGCGATGCAGGACCTCGCACTCACGCTGGGCGCACCGGTCGTGGTCACGTTCAAGACCATGGCCGTTCGGGTGTTCTGATCCCGACGTCGTGGGCTACATTATCACGTCATGACGTCTCCTCCCAGAACGCAACCCACTGCGACGGGCGCTTCGGCCGGGGCGGACCACGCCCAGGACGCCGGGTCCCCGGGGCCGGCCATCGTGGAGGAGGTCGCGGTGTGGCTCGAAGTGAACGGCGAGCCCACCGTCACCTGGATGTGCACGCCCGATCAACTCGAGGAACTGGCCGTGGGCTGGCTGCACGGTGAGGGGTACATTCGCTCCCTGGCGGACCTCAAGCGACTGCGGCCGTGCGCGACGGATTTGGGCTTTTGGGCAGAGGTTGAGCCAGCGTTGGTCCAGGCCGTGAAACAAGAGGATCGGCGTCGCGTGCTCGCGTCCGGCTGCGGTGCGGTCACCACGGCGTTGGGCGATCCCGCCACGCTGGCGCGCGGTCCTCGGACCTCGGTGCCTTCCGTGTCCGAGATGCGGGCGCTGTTCAAGGCCGTGTTCCAGCGCGGCGACCGATATCACGAGACGGGGGGCATCCACGCCGCGGCTCTTACGGACGGCAATGCACTGCTCTCTCACGCGGAAGACATCGGACGGCACAACGCGGTGGACAAGGTGATCGGTGCGGCGATCCTGGCCGGGCGCCGGCTTGAGGGAACCGGTCTTCTGGTCACCGGTCGCATCTCCGGTGAGCTCGCTTTCAAGGCCGCACGGGCGGGACTGGGGTACGTCGCCACGCCGTCCGTTCCGTCGTCCCTGGCGGTGGAGATTGCCCGGCGATCAGGAATGACGCTGGTGGGCCGGGCGGTGAGCGGCTCCCCTCAGCTGCATCAATTCGACGCTTCGGCGAGTTGAAGATGCGCGGCGCGGTGCTGGCGGGTGGCACGGCCAGTCGGTTCGATGGGAAGCCCAAGGGCCTTGAGCGCGTGGGGGATGAGCGCATCGTGGACCGTGTCGTGCGCGCGGTGGAATCCGCCACCGGCTCGCCCCCCGTCCTCATCGCGAACGCACCCGGAGCGGCTACGTGGTGCCCGGGGCTCAAGGTAATCCCCGACATCCTACCGGGCCGCGGGTCGCTCGGCGGGATCTACACGGCGGTCATGGCGGGAGAGGGCCCCGTGCTGCTGGTTGCCTGGGACATGCCGTTCGTGCCCGTAGCCCTGCTCCAGGCGCTCGTGGCGGGGGCAGACGGCTACGACGTGTTCCTCCCAGAGAGCGGCGGCAAACGTGGCCTGGAGCCGCTCTGCGGGGTCTACGGACCCGGATGCGCCGCGGCCATCCGCGACCGGCTGGATCAAGAGGATTACCGGGCAATCGGGTTCCACGAGCGCGTCCGGGTCGGTACTTTGGCGCTCGCGGACGTGTCCGCTCACGGCGCCCCGGAGCAGCTGTTCTTCAATGTGAACACCGCCCAGGACCTGGCGGAAGCAGAGGGGATGTGGCAGCGACGCGCGTGATATCGGTGGTGGGGAAGAAAGACGCCGGCAAGACCACGCTGGTGGTCGCGCTGGCGTCGGAGTTCGCCCGCCGCGGCCGCCGCGTCGCCACGATCAAGCACGGCACGCACCCCGCACAGGTGGACGCGCCTGGCACCGACACCTATCGCCACTACACGGAGGGCATGGCGGCGCAGGTCCTCATGGAGTTCCCCGGCGGGCGCGTCATGTTCGAGCGGGTGGAGACGGAATCAGATCCGCTCTGGTTGATCCGCAGGTACCTGGACGCGCAGATCGTCCTGGTGGAAGGCTTTACCAAGGCGCCGCTGCCCAAGGTCGAGGTGCATCGAACAAGCGCGCACAAGATGCCGTTGTTCGATCCTGCCAGCCCGGACTCCGCGCGATGGATCGCCATCGTGACCGACGACGAGGTGCTGCGACTCTCGTTGCCCGTCTTTCGGTTCAGCGACACCGCCTGGCTCCCCACGCTGGCGAACCTCGTCTGGGACCGCGCCGAGCAGATTCCGGGCTAGCGCCGTGCTGACGCCGCGGGACGCGGTTCGAGCGATTCTCGCTGACATCGCTCCGCTCCCGGCCGTGCGGCTCCCCATTGCCGAGTCCCTTGACCACGTCTTGGCCGAGGACGTAACCAGTCCGATTGACCTGCCTCCGTGGGACAACTCTGCGATGGACGGGTACGCCGTGCGCTCCTCCGACGTCACGGCGGGAGCGGAGCTGACGGTAATCGAGTCCGTCCCCGCGGGGCGTTTTCCCACCAAGCCACTGGGCCCAGGCGAGTGCACACGGATCTTCACCGGCGCGCCGCTGCCCGTAGGTGCTGACGGCGTCATCCGCCAGGAGGACGCGACTCCGCGATCCCCTGACCGAGTGCGCATCGACAACGCCCGGGACGCGGGCCGCAACGTGCGCTATCGGGGAGAGGACATCCGGCGACACAGCGTCGTGTTGCGGCGCGGGACGCCGCTCGGCCCCGCCCAACTCGGCGTGCTGGCTTCGATGGCGTACCGCGCGGTGACCGTCCATCGGCGGCCTCTGGTGGCATTCCTTGGTTCGGGCGATGAGATCGCCGACCTGGACGAGGCCGAGGCCATTCTCGCCGGCAGGAAGATCGCCTCGTCGAACTCCTACACGCTCGCGGCCAGCCTCGCGCGCGCGGGGGCCGCCGCGAGAAACCTCGGGATCGCACGGGATGATCCCGACGATCTTCGGGCACGGCTCACCGAAGCGACCGGGGCCGACTTGGTGCTGACCACGGCCGGAGTGAGCGTGGGCGAACACGATCACGTTCGCAGGGTGTTCGAGCAGATGGGCGGTACCATGACGTTCTGGCGCATCCGCATGCGGCCCGGTGCGCCCGTGGGCTTCGGGCGCCTGGGCGGAGTGCCCTGGATCGGGCTCCCCGGCAACCCGGTCAGCACCATGGTCACGTTCGAGCTGTTCGTGCGTCCGGTGATTCGGCGGATGCTCGGTCACACGGGGCTGTTCCGCCGAACCGTGCGGGTCACGGTGGCAGAGCGTATTACTCTCGGCCCCCCCCTGCGTCACTTCCTCCGCGCAATTATCGGCGAGCAGGACGGCCAGCTCGCGGCCAGGCTCACGGGACCGCAGGGTTCCGGGATCCTCACGTCCATGGCACTCGCCAACGCCTTGTTGATCGTGCCGGAGGAGAAGAAACAGGTCGAAGCGGGGGAGGAGTTGGAGGCGATCATGTTGGATGAGACAGTCCACGTGCCGGAGGCGCCGTATTGACGCCTCGTTCACATGCGCTTGTACTTCGGCCCGCTCCCCCCTTCCCTCGGCGTCCACCGCGGACCCAGCACGTCGGTCGCCTTGCAATCCACGCAGTTCGGAGCGTTGATCCGCAGGCCCCCGTCCACCCATTCGTACACACCGGCCGGGCACATCCGCTCGTAGAACTCTGCGACCTCGCGGGGAACGTCGCTGCCGGGAATCACGTGAGTGGGAACGGTATCCCGCGTCGCGTTGCCCGAGCGAAACACGGCATCCACTTTGCTGAAGGTGAGCTTCCCGTCGGGCGTGAACCTGGCTCCCGTGAAGTGCGTGCGCGGGACCGCCGCGTCCGGGGGCATTGAGATGCGACCTGGCGGGAGTCGGCCTCCAGTGATCGTCGCCAGCCCGGATCCTACCACTCCACCCAGGAACCCGTAGCGGAACGAGAGACGCATATTGCGCGTGCGGTAGAGATCGAGCATCACGTACGACTGGTTCAGCAGGCGATCGTACTCCGCCAGGGCGGCCGCGGACGTGTCCCCGGCCTTGAGGGCCTTGAAGATCGCTCGCGCCGCGAAGATGCCCGACTGCATCGCGTAGTGAATGCCCTTCAACGCCGGCACGTTCACCAGCCCGGCCGAGTCGCCGAGGATCACCACGCCGTCACCGTGGCGTCGGATCGGGAGCGAGTAGTACCCGCCTTCCGGAATGGTCTTGGCGCCCCATTCCAAGAGTTCGCCGCCTTCCAGTTGCTTCCGGAACAGCGGGTGCAGCTTCATCTGCTGGAGCAACTCATGCGTGTCCAATCCGGCGTCACGCGCGTCGAGCGCCGCGACCAGACCCACAGACACCGTGTGCGGCGCGAGGGGATACATGAAGCTCCCGCCGAACACGTTTCCCGGAAGCGGCCACCCCATGGTGTGCACCACACGATCCAGCGGGCGCCGTGTTTCCCACAGTTCCTTGACGCCCAGCGCGAAGATTTGCGGATTGTCCGACGGCACGCTGCGCCATTCCAAGTAGCTCTGGGACAAGGCGCCACGAGTGCCCTCGCCCAGCGCGGTCACCCGAGCCACGACGTCGGTCGCGGGCGCGTACCCTGACCCCGGCTCGCCGGCGCGGTTCAGGCCGGATGGCGTGGTGCGAACCCCAATCACCCGAGTGCCGTTCACCAGCAAGCTGGCGGCGGGGTACCCCGGAAAAATGTTGACGCCGAGCTGCTCCGCCTGTTGCCCGAGCCAGCGCACCATTTCGCACAGGGACGCCACGTAGTAGCCGTGGTTCCGCATCGTGGGCGGCGTCGGCACCCGGAGCGCGCGGCGGGGCGTGAGCAGGTACACCGACTCTCGTCGGACCGGCGCGCCGAACGGGAAGTCCTTGTCGCTCACGCCCGGGAACAGCTCGCGAAACGCGCACGGGTTCACGACGGCGCCGGAGAGACAATGGTCCCCCAGCCTCTCACCCTTCTCCAGCACGCCGATCGCGACGTCTCCCAGCCCCCCGCCGCGTTCGTTGTCCTCGGCCACCAAACGGGCCAGGGCGATGGCGCCGGCGAGGCTCGCAGGGCCACCTCCCACGAACAGAACATCGAGGTTGATCGCGTCAGCCCCGGGAGGATCCTGCGAGATAAACTGAGCCGTCGGCAGTGGCGGCTGATACTGTGCAGGAATGAAGGGGCGCGGCATGGTCAGCCGGCGCGAAGTTGCTTGATCTCTTGCGTCAATCGCGGCACGATCTCGAACAAATCGCCCACGATGCCGTAGTCGGCGATCTTGAAGATCGGGGCGTCTCTGTCCTTGTTGATCGCCACGATCACTTTAGCGTTGCGCATCCCGGCGATGTGCTGGATTGCGCCCGAGATTCCGACGGCGATGTAGAGGTTCGGGCTCACCGTCTTCCCCGTTTGGCCCACCTGATCGGCATGCGGTCGCCAACCCGCGTCCACGACGGCCCGCGACGCCCCGACGGCGGCGCCACCGATGGCAGCCGCCAGCTCCTCGAGCAGTTGAAAGTTCGCCGGCTCCTTGAGCCCGCGCCCGCCACTCACGATGACGGAGGCTTCTGCCACATCCACCTTTGCCCCCGGCGGCTCTTTGATGGCCACCGTTTTCACTGAATCGTCGAGGGCAGGGGCGGGCATCTGCTCCTCGATGGGCGTGCGCCGTTGCTCCGCCGGGGTCACGCTGTTGGGCCGAATGGTGACCACGCATGGCTGGCTGGTGATCCGCAGGCGATACAGGGCCTTTCCGGCGTACGCGGGCCGGGAAACGGTGATCTGTCCTTGATCGACCGCGACCGCCGTCACATCACTCGCCAGCGCGCATCCGAGTCTCGCGGCCAGGCGAGGGCCGAGGTCCTTCCCCAGAGCCGTCGCGCTGAGCACGACGGCCCCCGGGGCCTCTTGCCGGGCCTGGCGCACCACGGCCGCGGCGTAGGCACCTGGCTGATACAGCCGCAGCTGCTCGTCGCCCGCGACAACCACGCGGTCGGCGCCGTACGTCCCCAGCGATGACGCGTCCACCCCGGGGGGCCCGGCCAGGAGCGCCGTCACCGACCCCTGCATTGCGTCCGCCAGCGTGCGAGCCGCCGTGAGCGCTTCGTAGGAGACCCGCTTGATCACGCCGTCTCGCTGTTCGATCACGACGAGGACGCCGGCCATCAGAGCACCTTCGCTTCGTGACGAAGCGCCTCGATCAGCGCGGGAACCGCGTCCGGACCTTCGCCGACGATCCGACCCGCCTTTCGCTCAGCGGGCAGGGCGAGCTCCAACACCTCGATGCCGCTGGAGGAAAGCTGCACGGGCTTCACGTCGAGCGGCTTCTTCTTCGCCGCCATGATGCCCTTGAGCGCGGGATACCGCGGCTCGTTGAGTCCTTTATCCGCCGTCAGCACCGCCGGAAGCGTGAACTCGACCACCTCCACACCGCCCTCGATCTCCCGTTCGGCGATGCCCGCACCGTCCTTCAGCTCCAGGGAGGTCACGGCCGTGACGCACGGCAACTCCAGCAACTCGGCCACCATCGGGCCAACGGCATGGTTGTAGTCGTCTATGGCGAGCTTACCGAACAAGATGAGGTCGTAGGCGCCTCCCCGCAGTTCCTCGGCCATCACGCGAGCGACGGCGAGCGCATCCGGGACCAGCGTCTCGCACTTGAGCAGCACGCCACGATCCGCTCCCATCGCGAGCGCCGTGCGAATGGTCTCCTGAGCGGCGTCCGAGCCCAGGCTCAGGACGACGACCTCTCCCCCACCTGCGCCATCCCGGCGCCGTAAGGCTTCTTCTACCGCAAACTCGTCGTACGGGTTGAGGACGAACTTGACCCCCGCCTCGTCAATGGATTTCCCGTCGGCGGCGGGCTTGATCCTGGTTTCGGTATCCGGGACTCGCTTGATGCAGACGGCGATCTTGAGCGGCACGGGCGGCGGGTCGGTTGGTGGTTGAGCGGTGGAACCAGGCGGCGGGAAGCTTAGCGGAGCGTTACCATCGCGGCAACCGCGTTACCACCACCGCTTGCGCCGGAAATACCATACCATGCCGCCGGCAATTCCCGCCATCAGCAGCATCACCGCCGGGTAGCCCCAGCGCCACCGCAGTTCCGGCATCACGTCGAAGTTCATCCCGTAAATGCCCACGATGAACGTCAAGGGAATGAAGATCGTGGCGATGATCGTGAGCACCTTCATCACTTCGTTCAGCCTGTTGCTCGCGTTCGTCAAGTAGATCTCCAGCAAGCCGGCGCTCAGGTCCCGATACGTGTCGAGGGTGTCAATGATCTGAATCGCGTGATCGTGCACGTCGCGCAGATAGACCTGCGTGGGCTCACGAATGAGCGCCGAGCCACTGCGTTGAAGCCCGGCCACCACCTCACGCACCGGCCAGGCCGCGCGCCGCAGGGTGACCAGCTCGACGCGCAACTCGTGCAGCTGACGCAGGTCATCGCGCTCCGCGCGGGCAAGCAGGCGATCCTCGAGCGCGTCGAGCCGATCGCCCAAGCGTTCGACCACTCCGAAGTAATTGTCCACGATCACGTCCACGAGCGAATAGGCGAGGTAATCGGGGCCCAGGCGGCAAATGCGTCCTCGGTTTTCCCGAATCCAGCGCCGCACGGGATCGAACACGTCGCCCGCCTTCCCCTCCTGAAACGTGATCAGCCAGCGGTCTCCAAACAGAAGGCTCACCTGCTCGCTGTCCACGCCGCCATCGCTCCTCACGCTGAGCATCTTGAGCACCGCGTACACGTACGACCCGAAGTCCTCGATCTTGGGACGCTGGTTTGTGTTGAGCACGTCTTCCAGGAGCAGCGGATGGATGCCGAAGGCCGCGCCCAATCGCTCGACGACGTCCACGCTGTGCACGCCGTCCACGTTGATCCACGTGACGACCGCGCCGTCCCTGGGTGGCGCGATTTCCTCCGCGCCGACTGCGCGCTCCGCGATCAAGCCGCTCTCGCCGTACTCCGTGACCGTGATGCGGACCGGCTGACCCGGTTCCTCGCCCACGTGCACCAGAGTGCCCGGCGCCAACCCGAGCTTCTGAGATCTGCGGCGAACGCGCCTGGTCACGTAGCCGGGATGAGGCGGAAGACGTTGCCGTTTCTGGACAGGATGTACAGCTCCCCCGCAGCATCCTCGCCAAATGACATCACCTGCCCAAGCGATCCCACGTTCCACTCCCGACGGTCGCTGACCTGTCCATCCTGATACCGAAAGCTGCGCAGCCAACCGCTGCAATAGTCCGAGTAGAAGTAATGTCCCACGATTCCCGGGATCCGCTGCCCGCGATACACCAGTCCTCCGGTGACCGAGCATCCCTCCGCGTGTCCGTACTCCACGACCGGGAGCGTCAGTCCGGTCCGGTTGCATGTCGCGGCACCGTAGCACTGCGACGCTTCCATGACGTTCCAGCCGTAATTCACGCCGGCCGTCCCGCGCGGCACGGCATTCACTTCCTCCCACTGGTTTTGTCCCACGTCCGCGATGTACAGCACGTCGTCCACCCGATCGAAGGCGAAGCGCCAGGGATTGCGAAGCCCCACGGCCCAGACCTCGCCCCGCGCGTCGGTCCTGCCGGCGAACGGATTGTCGGGTGGGATGCGATACGGGTTGCCGCCGTTCACGTCGATGCGCAGCATCTTGCCGAGCAGGGCGTTGAGATTCTGCCCGTTCCGCATCGGGTCACCGCCAGATCCTCCGTCTCCGGTACCGATCCACAGCATGCCGTCGGGCCCGAACATCTGGTGACCGCCGTTGTGGTTGGCAAACGGCTGATTGATGGTCAACAGGAGCGTCGCCGTCGTCGTGTCCGCCCGATTGCGGTCGCTGCTCACGCCGTAGCGTTCGATCCGGGTGTGCCCCGAATTGTCCGTGTAGTTGACGTAGAAAAAGCCGTTGGACGCGTACGCGGGATGAAACGCGACCGACAGCAAGCCCCGCTCCCCGCCGTCCAATACGCGGCCAGTGATGTCCACGAATGGAGCGGCAAGCAGCTGTCCGTTTTCCACGATGCGGATCCGACCCGCCTGCTCTACGATAAACAGCCGCGCGTCGCCCGGCGGGGCGGTGAGATAGAGCGGGTTCAAGAGTCCGCTGGCCACGATCTCCACCGCCAGGGCCGAGGGCAAGGAATCTTGCGGCGCCGGGTCGTTCGGGCCCCCCGCGCACGCAACCACGCAGCAGAGGGCGGCGAGCAGCACCGGCGTCTCAGGCCCCTTGCAGGCGCTTGAGCAGCTGAATCTGGCCGGCATGATAGAGGTCATGCATGGCGACGCCGTAGATCATCTCCGCGTTCGTCCAGCGTCTCCTCCCACCGCGCCGTGAGAGGTCCGCAGGAGCCAGTCCGGCCACGACCTCACGGAGCCGCACGTGCTGTTCTTTGAGCAAGGCGACGTCCGCTCGCCATTTCCGATCGGTGGCCGCACCGGGGAGCCGAGGCCAGTTGGCGCCCGAGCGAGGGAACGCACCGTGCTCCCCATCCGTCAGGCGCCGGCGGACGGCGTATTTCCAATAGGCCGTGTGCAGCACTAGCTCCCAGATGTTGTGACGACCCGGGGCGGGACGCCACAACGCGTGTCCGACCGTGAGGCCGCGAATCGTGCCGGCGAGCGATGGCCCGTGCCACGCATGATGGTCGAATCCTTGATCGAGCACCTGCAGGAGCAGCGCCAGTTCGCCACCCGGCGCGCGTCGAGGGCCGCCATCGCCTTTCCCCGTCGCTCTCCTCAGTTTCCCCCTCCTCGCCCCAGTCTCACGATCTCGTTGAACTCGTCCGGAGTGACCGGCTGCACCGACGGCCGGC
This sequence comes from Gemmatimonadales bacterium, assembly GCA_035559715.1. GTDB lineage: Bacteria > Gemmatimonadota > Gemmatimonadetes > Gemmatimonadales > GWC2-71-9 > JACQHC01. The sequence continues at coordinate 11,778 of DATMAW010000100.1, forward strand.
GCCCGGGTTGTACCACCATCATGCGCCTGAGGGCCGGCGCCTCCTTGAGCGTCTCGAGCGACACGATCCGGGGGAATCGCTCCACGAACCGGACGTTCACCATGAACCAGGTTGGCGTGTCTCGCTTGCTCTTGGGGTCGAAGTATTCGTGCCGACGGTCGAACGCGTGGTGATCGGGATAGGCTTCACGTGAGACCTCTGCCACGCCGACGACGCCCGAGGGGTCTGCATTCGACGCATAGAACAGCACGCGATCGCCACGCTTCATCTCGCGCATGAAGTTACGAGCCTGGAAGTTGCGGACCCCTTCCCACGACGTCTCGCCATCGCGCTCGAGCTGCTCGATGGTGTACGCATCGGGCTCGCACTTCATCAGCCAGTACCGTCGCCCCGCGGACATTCCTCGCCATCCTGCGCCATTCTCGCCGCCTGCGAGATTAGCCGGCCCGCCGGTAGCCACGCCAGGGCTCACCTGGTATTCTGGCTCGAGCGAGCGTCAACCGGCCTGAACCTGGAGGCACGCTCATGAACGGCGGCGTTGTCGTGACCGGAGCGTCCAGCGGCATCGGAGCCGCAATCGCCAAGCGGCTGGCGCGAGAGGGGTATCAGGTATTCGGAACCGTTCGCCACGACAAGGACCGTGAGGCCGTTGGGCTGCTCGGCGCGACGCCGGTGCTGATGGACGTCACACGGTCCTCGACCATCGCGGCGGCTCGCGACGAGGTCATCAGTCGACAAGAGGGCGGGCCGCTCCTGGCGGTGGTGAACAACGCTGGGGTCGCCGTCGCCGGACCCCTGGAGCACGTCGCGCTCGAGGACCTGCGGCACGTGCTCGAGGTCAACGTCGTTGGAGTCGTGGCCGTGACCCAGGCGTTTCTGCCGGACCTCAGCCGCTCGGGCCGCGGGCGCGTGGTGAACATCGGGTCCGTGTCCGGGACCATCGCCCCGCCCTTTGGCGGGCCCTACGCGGCCTCGAAGTTCGCGCTCGAAGCCATCTCCGACAGCCTGCGCCGCGAGCTGCTTCCCTTTGGGATTCCCGTGGTGCTGATCCAACCCGGCTCGGTCGTCACGCCAATCTGGGACAAGCTGGAGGGCATGGGTCTCGAACGATTTCGCGACACGCCGTACGCACCGGTGTTACCACGCGTCCTCGAGCGATCCATACGGTCGGGCCGCCGCGGGCTTCCACCGGAACGGGTCGCGGATGCGGTTCTCCAGGCGCTCGTCTCCCCACGCCCACCGACCCGGATGCTCGTCGTGCGGCGTCCCTGGCTGACGCGACTGATGCGTGTCCTACCGGACCGATGGATAGATGGCGCCGTCGCCCGGCGGGTGTGGCACATGCGGTAGCACGAGTTCGTCGGTTGCGAGCGAGGGAGACACGAACGTCCCGTGTCCTCGCAGCCTCACCCTCCGAACGCGTTGATCCCGGTGATCGCCTGCCCCAGCACCAGCGTGTGGACGTCGTGCGTCCCCTCGTAGGTGTACACGCTCTCGAGATTGGCGAGGTGCCGCATGGCCTGGTATTCGGCGAGGATGCCGTTGGCGCCGAGAAGGCGGCGGGTCTCCCGCGCCACCTCCGTGGCCATGTTGACGTTGTTGCGCTTGGCCAGCGACACCTGCTCGGGTGTCATCGTGCCGCGGTCCTTGAGCCTGCCAAGCTGCACGCACAGGAGCTGCGCCTTCGTGATCTCCGTGAGCATTTCGGCCAATCGCGCCTGTTGCAGCTGGAAGCTGGCGATCGGCTTCTTGAACATGATCCGGTTCTTGGAATACGTCACGGCCTCCTCGTAACACGCCATGGCCGCGCCTACCGCTCCCCACGCAATGCCGTAGCGGGCCTGCGTGAGACACATGAGGGGGCTCTTCAGGCCGCGCGAGTTCGGTAGCACCGCGTCCTTCGGGACGCGAACGTCTTCGAGCACCAGCTCGCTCGTGTCGCTCGCCCGAAGCGACAGCTTGCCCTTTTGGTCCTTGGCCGTGAAGCCCTTGGTGTTGGTGGGGACAAGGAATCCACGGATGGATTTCTGGTCGTCAATGGCACCGGTCTTGGCCCAGACGATGGCGACGTCCGCCGTGGAGCCGTTCGTGATCCACATCTTGGCGCCGTTCAAGATCCACCCGTCAGAGGTCTCCCTGGCGGTCGTGATCATTCCGCCAGGATCGGACCCGTAATCAGGCTCGGTCAGCCCGAAGCAGCCGATCGCCTCGCCCCGGGCGAGTCGGGGCAGCCAATACCGCCTCTGTTCCTCGCTTCCAAAGGCGTGGATGGGGTACATCACGAGCGCGCCCTGCACGGACGCGAACGAGCGCACACCGGAATCGCCACGCTCGAGCTCTTGCATGATCAACCCGTAGGCGACGTTGTTCAGGCCGGCGCACTCGTATTCCTCCGGCAGGTTCGCCCCGAAGACGCCGAGCTCCGCGAGCCCCGGTACGAGCTGGAGGGGGAACTTCCCCTCGATGTAGTGCTCGCCGATGATTGGCAGCACCTCCTCATCCACCCAGCGCCGCACCGTGTCGCGCACGGCGCGCTCGTCTTCGGAGAGCAGCGAGTCGATATCGTAGAAGTCAACGCCTTGAAACGGCATGGAGGACCTCGAGTTCAGTTGTCGGAGGCGGGGGATCCTGGAGATCGTGAGCGGCGTGCATCCTGCGCCATCCGTCCCGCGCCGCTCGGGCACGGTGCTCCGGCGCTCGCCATGCGCGCGGCTCGATGCCGACCGCCCGCGCCTGGCGGCGGAACTCCGGCCCGTGATCCGCCCGCAGTCCCATCTCGGTTTGCCACTGATGCACCATCTCGTGCAGCAGCGTTTCGGTGACGTCGTCCCACCCGTCGCGCCGGAGATGCCGCCAGGAGATGACGATGCACACGGCGCGCCCTGTGCCATCTTCCAGCAGCAGCTCGCCGAGTCGCGTACGCATGCGACGCGACAGCCGAATCGGGATGCTCGCGAGCCGCGCGTGAAAGAACCGCGCATTCAACCGCGTATGCTCGCGCTCCAGCCGCCGGACGGCCCCCAAGTCCCGGGCTTGCAGCGGCGGAATACGCGGCGCCCTGGGCCCGTGATCCACCGGAAAGGAGAGCAGGTGACGTCGCGCCTCCGCCCGACGGGCGGGAGGTACCCTCGGCCGCACGAAATCCACGATGGCTCGGAGCACATCATCAGGGGCATTGGCATACGCCCGATGGACGCGCAACGTGCGGCGCCGCGTGACCGACACCATGACCGACCGGTTGGCATGCACTTCCACGCCGCGTAGGCCTCGAAGGCCGGCGGCGAGGAGTCGGCGCTCCAACACGGCTCGCTCAGGCTGCATCGGCAGGCCTCGCGGCCGCGCGTCGGATCCGGGTGAACGTGTGCACGTCCGACCGGCGGAATGCCTGCCGATCCGCCACCCAGCGGTAGAACTCCACGTGGATGGCCTCGTCGTCCACCACGATGCGATTGAAAACCGGCGGCCGGCCGCCGCGCGAGCCGCGGGATAGGGTGCCCGCGCACGACACCACCACCTGTCGCCCCAGCAGATCGGCCTGCTCCTGGTGGTCGTGGCCGCACAGAACGAGATCGGCCCCACAAGCGATGATTCGACGCTGGGCCTGGCGCCATCGCGCGAGCCCCATGCGGCGAGACAACTCGCCGCGCAGAACGTTGTGGTGTAACACGAGAACCCGAAGCTGGTCCGGCTGCGCCCCGGAGAACACGGCCTGCACACGCCGGATCTCCCGCGCGGGGAGGTGGCCCTTCACGGCGATGTCTCGAAGCCGCGGCGTAAGCGACCCCCAGGCCATGCCGTGTGCCGTGACCGCGCCCGCCACCATCGCCTCTGGAACGGAAACGGTTGGGGCAAGCTCGGGTCCGAAATACGCCCGGAACTTGCGGTACTTGGCCGCTCCGCCGAACGGCAGGAACGGACGCCACCACCACTGCACGTCGTGGTTACCCGGCAGCACGTAGACGGGGGCGGTGCGTTCCAGCTCCCGCACCAGGGCTCGCCCCGCCTGCAGCTCGCCGTGCCGGGCGCGCTGCGACACGTCGCCCGAGAGGACGATGAGCCGGGGATCCATGTCCGGCACCAGCGCCTCCAGGGCTTCGATCAGCGCCAGGTCGGCCTTGCCGCCGAAATGCGTGTCCGAAAGGTGAATGATGCTGAAGCTCACCGCCGCCCCGCCTGCCATCGCCCGGTCATGGCAACAGCTCCCTCGCCGCCCGCCGCACGATCATGCCGCTCAACAAATACCAGATTCCCACCGCCATGGCGCTCACCAATCGGCCGCGCGGATCGGGCGGGAGCCGAAGCAGGACATACACCGCGAGGACGAGCGTCGTGACCGCGGCCACCAGGTGCCCCAGCCGTCGCGCGCGGCGCTCGATCTCCCACCGACACTCCCGGCATACGGCACCGAGCGGCAAGTCTACGGGACGGTGGCAGCGCGGGCACTCCTTTTCACGCCAGACGCCGGGCAACGGCGTCGGCGAACGCAGCGGTCGTTGCATGACCTCCGAGGTCCTGTGTTCGGATGCCGTCCTCTCGGATCGTACGCTCCACCGCGTCGCGAATGCGCTGGGCGCGGGATGACTCCCCCACGTGGTCCAGCATCATGGCCGCCGCGAGGATGAGCGCCGACGGATTGGCGATCCCCTGGCCCGCGATGTCCGGTGCGGATCCGTGAACGGCTTCGAAGATCGCCGCCCTGTCCCCGATGTTGGCGCCGGGGGCGAGGCCGAGCCCGCCCACCAGCCCTGCGATCTCGTCGCTCAGAATATCGCCGAACATGTTCGTCGTGACGATCATGTCGAATTGCGACGGATCGAGGACGAGCTTCATGGCGCAGGCGTCGATGATCATGTCGTCCACGACGATCCGGCCCTCGTACGCGCGGGACACTTCCCGCCCCACCTCGAGGAACAGCCCGCTCACGGCCTTGAGGATGTTCGCCTTGTGCACAATCGTCACCTTGCGCCGACCCGTTGCGACGGCGTAGTCGAGCGCGTACCGCACGATGCGCTCGCATCCCCACCGCGTCACGATCGCCAGCGACTGGGCCACGGCCTTGGGGTCGCCCCGCACGGGGATGTGGGTCTCGAAGCCCACATACAGCCCCTCGGTGTTCTCACGTACCAGGACGATGTCCACGCCGTCGTACCGCCCACCAGGCACGATGGATCGCGCGGGTCGCACGTTCGCGTAGAGATCGAACTCCCGTCGCAATGCCACATTCACGGACCGGAACCCGGAACCGACGGGCGTCGTGAGCGGACCCTTCAGCGCGAGGCCTGTGTGCCGAATGCTCTCGACCGTCGCATCGGGCAGGGGCGTGCCGGCATCGTTCACGGCTGCGACGCCAGCCAGCTGCTCGTCCCATTCGAAGCTGGCACCCGCCGCCGCGAGCACGCGAAGCGTGGCGTCCATGATCTCCGGGCCAATGCCGTCGCCCCGAATGAGCGTCGCCCGATGCGTCATGGCAGTCCGGGTGTGAGCGCGCGCACGGCGCGACGCAGCGCGGCCCAGGGATCGACGCCTTCCCCTCGCGCCACGGTCCGCCACCCGATCGCGCCGGTGCGCACATCGGCGAGGACAACCGTAAGCTCGGCACGGCCCGGTTCGGCCGATCCTGGGACGAAGACCAACGCCGCCGGCACCATGACGTATCGATCGCCGGTCGTGGCGGTCAGCGTCCGCATCTGGCTCCACAGCGGATCGGGGATCTGGCGCAAGGAGGGAGAACGAAGCAGCGCCGTGGCCATCTGGTCCGGATCGGTGAACACGCCGGTGCCGCGCCGGGCCGCCCGTCGCAACTCGTCGGGCCCCACCCACGTCACTTCCGGCGCCCGCTCCTTCAGGCTCTCGGCGAGCGCGGAGTCGGCCCGGTCCAGCGCCGCGCGTCGCGGCCCGACGGCCTCGCCCCAGTCGAGCGCCTCGTCGGTAGCCACGAGCGTGAGCGGGAAGATGACCACCTTCTGCCCGGCGAGGCCGGCGGTTGGCAGTGCGGCGGTTGGCGCAGGTTCGCCATTGGCGGGCGGCGCCTGACGACAGCCACCCACGCCGCCCATGCTGGCGGCGCCGCCCACAAGGGCGATGGTCCGGAACCATTGTCGTGCGCGTCCCAAAGTGACGGGGAACTTAAGGTCCCCATTCCGGGCGGGCAAAGGCCCGCGAGCTACGCGAGCGTCAGACCTCCGTCAACGAGTATCACCTGTCCCGTGATGTGCCGGGACTCTTCCGAACAGAGAAAGGCCACGACGTTGGCAACGTCTTCCGGCTCGGCCACTCGGTTTAACAGAGACCCCTTCTCCGCGCGTTCGACGACCTCCGGGGGGAGCGTGGACAACATCTCCGTGCGCACGAATCCCGGTGCCACTGCATTCACGTTGATGTTGGAGGGGCCGAGGTCTACCGCAGCGGAACGCGTGAGGCCTACCAGGGCCGCCTTGCTTGCCGCGTAGTTGGCGATCCCGAACCCCGGCGTATAGGCCTGATGGGACGCTACGTTCACAATCTTGCCATATCGCTGCTTCCGGAGCGTGGGGGCCACGGCGCGAATGCAGTGGAAGGCGCCGGTGACGTTGGTGTCCATCACCGCGCGCCACGCGTCATCGGCAAGGCGCCACAGAGCGCCGTCGTGCGCGATGCCGGCGTTATTCACCAGGTAGTGCAGGCCACCCAGTTCCGCCTTGACCGCCGCGACGAATTGTTCCACCGCCCTGGAGTCCCGCACATCGCACGCAGCACCGTACACGCCCACGCCGAACGCGCGCAACGCGGTCTCGGTCAGCAAGGCCTGCGCGCTGATGTCGCGATCGGGCACGTGCAGGTAGTTGAAGCCGACGTGCACCCCGCGACGCGCAAACTCGAGCGCGATGGCGCGACCCAATCCCGTGGCGCCACCCGTCACGATGGCGACGTTGCCCTTCATCTGGCGCGGGGGAGTCCGGACTGGCTCGGCCTTGGGGGCCAGTGTCGCTCCCGCCGCCGGCCCGCCGCCTGGGGCGGCGAACATGCCAGAACGCGAGCCCGGAAACGAGATGAGCGCTCTACCGGTGGAGAGGAGGCACCAACGTACGCCCGGCCCGGCGATCCGGCAACTCCGGTACAACGGGCGATGGCAGGCGGCGCAGGCGCTGACGGGCGATGGGCGCCAGACGAACAGGCGGAGGCCCAGTTCCCCCATCATCGCCCAGAGCAACCGGCCCAGGGTTGCCGCGCTCGCATTCAATCGCCATTCTCTACGCCACTTATGCGAAAACTCCTCTCCATCCTCCTCTGGACGGCCATTGCGGCCGCCGGCGCCACAGGCTTCGCCGTGCTCGCCCTCCACCGCGGCGAGACGATCAACGCCGCCTGGTTGGTAATCGCCGCCGTTTGCACGTACGTGGTGGCCTATCGGTTCTACGCCCGCTTCATCGCGCGGCGTGTCATGGAGCTGGACGACCGACGGGCCACGCCCGCGGAGCGACTGAACAACGGCCGAGACTTCGTCCCAACCAACAAA
>DATMAW010000101.1:0-9525 GCA_035559715.1 Gemmatimonadales bacterium
TGCCGCAACGCCTCCGCCAACTGGCGCCCGCCCAACTTCGGCATCACCAGATCCGAGATGACGAGCCCGATCGTGCGCCGGTTCGCTCGATAGAGTTCCAGCGCCTCCTCTCCATCCTGCGCCACCAGCACGGAATAGCCCTGCCCTTCGAGGGCCCGCCGCGCGGCGCGACGAACTCCGGCGTCGTCCTCCGCAAGGAGGATTGTGCCGGTCCCTCCGGCGAGCTGGCGCGAATCGCTGGCACCGCGTGACTCCGCAGCCGCGACTGCATCCGATGTAGCTGGGAAGTAGAGTTTCACCGTTGTGCCTCGCCCCGGCTCGCTGTAGATGTGCGCCATACCGTTGTGCTGCTTCATCAAGCCGTACACCATGGCCAGCCCCAACCCGGTCCCCTGACCGGGCGGCTTCGTCGTGAAGAACGGCTCGAACACCTTCCGCATGGTCTCCTGATCCATCCCCGTCCCCGTGTCGGTCACGGAGACGCAAACGTAGGCGCCGGGCACGATCCACGGGTGCGTCGCGCGATAGCCCTCGTCCAGCCACGCGGTCTCGCACCGGATGTGAATGGATCCCCCCTCAGGCATGGCATCCCGGGCATTGGTACACAGATTCATGATCATCTGCTCTACCGCGCCGGGGTCCGCGAGCACCACGGCGGACTTGTCGGTCAGGTCCGTCACGTGGAGCTCGATCGTCTCCGGCAGCAGACGCGGCAGGACACGCCCGAAGTCGGTCACAACGCTCCCGAGATGCGTGGCCTTCACGGACAGCGGGCTGCGGCGACTGAACTGCAGCAGGCGCGCGACCATCGTGGCCCCGCGCCGGGCGGCGTCCGTGAGTTGGGCCAGGTCCTCCCGCAGCCCGGAGTCCGGCGGCAGCCCCGCCGCGATGAGCTCGGCGTTCCCGAGAATTACGGTCAGAACATTGTTGAAGTCATGAGCGATGCCGCCGGTGAGCTGACCGAGCGCCTCCATCTTCTGCGCCTGCCGCAGCTGCGCCTCGAGCAGGCGTTGCTCCGTCACGTCCTGCACGATCGCTTCGACCGCCTCGATGTTACCCTGCGCGTCGCGGACCGGCCACGCGGCAAGCCGCACCGTGACGCGGCGACCATCCTTCCGCTTCCACTCGGTCTCGAAGTCGCTGACACGGCCGGAGCGGAGGATCTTCTCCATCATCACGGCCCGGTCGTCAGGACGAATGCACACATCGTCTGCCAGGTTCCTCTCCATCAGCTCCTGCGCCGACGAGTACCCGAGCAACTCCACCAACGCCGGGTTCACCGAGAGGAAGCGACCATCCGGACTCGAGCGATAGATTCCGTACGTCGCGTGCTCCACTAGGCCGCGATACAGCGCCTCGGACCGGGCCAGAGCGGCCGTGCGGTCTGCGACACGCGATTCGAGACGCGCGTTGCTGCGGTGCAGTAATACCAGGAGCACGACCACCACACCGATACCAAAGGCAGCGGCAACCGCCAGGGCAATGAGGCTCTCCCTCTGGCTGGCGGATGCGTCCGCCCTCCGCCGGGCGAGCAGTTGCTCTTCAGCGTGCTCCATCTCTTGCATGCGCGCGCGGATTTCGGTCATCAGGCGCTCGCCTTCGCCCACGGCCACAAACGCGCTTGCGGCCGGCCCGCCTCGTTCACGGCGGAGCCGCTCGGTCTCCGCGGCATGAGTCAACCGCCGCTCTATCGCGGATTCAAGCGAATTCAGACGGTGCGTTTGCTCGGCATCGTCTGCCAGCAGTCGCCGGAGCTCAGCCAGGTCATTCGTCAACGACTCACGAGCGGCCGCGACGGGCGCCAGGAACTCCTCCTGGCCCGTGAGCACGAATCCCCGTTGTGCCGCGCTGATTGCCTCGAGACTGGCCAGGACGGCCTTCATCCGCCCCAGGGCCTGGTAGGTGTGCGCCACCCAGGAAGCGGTCTCGGCCATTCTCTGTATGGAGCGATGGGCTCCGAGCGCCGTGTACACGAGCGCCACAACAGCCGCTGCGAGAGCTACGTTCTGGAGTTGCCTGGGCCACCGCCTCAAAAGCCTCAGATGCTGCGGTCCGTCCATGCTTTTTCCCACGGTGGAGGTACTGCCAAGGTCCCGGGGCCAACCCCTGATCCCCCACTACGTAACGGGCTCTAGCAGCCCGCTGGTCCGACACAACGCACTACTGGAGGGAAACACCCCAAACGTTTCGGCGAGCACTGGCCCTCAGTCAAGACTGATGTTGGGAACAGGAACGGATGCCTTGGCATCCCAGCCTGGGGGGGGGGGGCTGTAACCAATTGTACCACAACCTGTTACAGTATCAGGTCGCGACTGCCTGACTAATGGTCGCCCCCTTGTTCATGAATACAGCCTCGCTAACCCTTGTAACGTTCTTCATGACACTGAGGCTCGAACGCAGCCCTTCGCGACCCTTCTCAGACCTGGGCGGCGCCGACGAATCGTTGGAGACTACCAGTGGGTTCTGGCCGATGAAAACCTCCACCTGGCGTGCGTCCACTTGGTCCAGGTGATCGGCGAGGCTGCCTCGCGCGCCTCGGCGGAGACGCGGGCGAGGCAGCCCACGGTTCCCTGGCGACGGGCCATTGGGCAAGAGACGTATAGACCTGCCCCCTCACGGTGCGGTGCGCGCCAGCTCTTCGGGCGGCCTTTGCTTTCGGAACGCCGCATAGAGCAGCAGATCATAGGCGATCTTCATCGCCGCCCCCACAACCAGCGGCATCGCGAGGCTCACCCCTCGCATCGTCAACCCGGCAAACCCGGGTGCCACGGCCCAGCCAGCGAGTCGCACGAGATGGGTGACGCCGGAGGCGAACGTGCGCTCCTCGGGCCGGACCACCGCCATCACGTAGGACTGCCGCGTGGGGACGTCCATCTCCACCAGGCCTTCGCGCAGGAGGAACAGCAGCGCGGCCACCGGGTAGTTGGGCGCGAACGGCACGGTGAGAAGCAACAGGCTGGATGGGATGTGGGTGAACACCATCGTGTTGACGAGCCCAATCCGCCTGGCGAGCCAGGCCGCGCCCAGGTGTGAGCCGGCGTTGGCGAGCCGGGCGCCGAAGAACAGCAAACCCACCGCCGCCTCTCCCGCGCCGAAACGCTCGTAGAAGAAAAACGCGAGCAGCGCGGTGGTGAGAAACCCGCCGGCCAGGCTGTCCACCGCGAACAGCGACGAGATCCTCCAGAGAACCCGACGACTCTCGGGCGAGACGCGCAGGCGCGGGCCCTCGGCCGGCGCTGCCTCGACCTCCCGCGAGAGACCGGCGTAAACGACGGCCGTGGCGAGGAAGACGGCCCCGTAGCCCAGAAACGCGAGCCGCAGTGCCACGACGTCGCCTAGCCCGAACGCGCCGCGCAGCACCGCCGGCGCGGCCGCGAGCAGGCCGCCAAGGGCATGGCCCGCGTCCTGGAGCACGTTGTACCAGGCGAACGTGGCGGTTCGCTCGGTGTCCGGCGCCGTGGCCGGGAGCATCGCCTGGTCAATGATCAGCGACGCGCCGCGATCGCGACCCATGCCGTTCAGCATCCCCGCGAACGCCGCCGCCGCGATGACCGCGATGCCCGACGCCGCCGCCAGGGCGACCCCGCCCGCCGCGGCAAGCAGCGACAAGGCCACGAGCGTCGGGCGCCGCCCCATCCGATCGCCCACCAGCGTCACGACGAGCGCCGCGAGGGCCCCGCCGCCGAGCCCCGCGCCGATCACGCTCCCGGCCTGGGCGGGATCGAACCCGAGCTTGGCGAGGTAGATGCCGACGAGCACGCCCGCCATGCCGGTGGCGAGGGCGCGGAGGAAGGCGGCGGCGTACAGCAGCCTGCGGTCACGCACGCGCGTTGCCGCCGCCCGCTGGGTGGGCTATCGTGACTGGGTTCAAGATTGGAGACCGCATGATCGCGCCCATTCTGGCCATGCTTCTCGCGGCGTCAAGCGCCCCCGCCGTTCCGCAAGCCCCAGCCCAGCCTCAAGCCGCCGAGCGAGCCGGCGCCAACAAGGCCGGCCCGGAAGCGAAACTCCTGCCGGCCGAGCCCGTGGTCACGCAACACACCGTCCGGATCGGCAACCAGCAGGTGGCCTACACCGCGGAGGCCGGCTGGCTCCCCATCCGCGAGGACGGCAGGGACCTGGCGCGGATGTTCTACATCGCCTACACCAGAGACGGCGTGCAGAATCCCGCCGACCGGCCGCTCATCTTCTCGTTCAACGGCGGGCCGGGCACCGCGTCGGTGTGGATGCACATGGGCTACACCGGGCCGCGCCGCGTGGTGTACGACCCGGAGGGCTTCGCGCTCCGCCCGCCCGGCACGCTCGCGGACAATAACGCCTCGATTCTGGACGTGGCGGACATCGTCTATATCGATCCCATCGCCACGGGGTTCAGCCGCATGGAGGAGGGTGAGGACCTGCACCGCTTCCACGGCAAGCTCGCCGACATTCGCTCCGTGGGCGAGTTCATCCGGCTCTACCTGGTGCGGAAAGACCGCTGGCTCTCGCCCAAGTTCGTGATCGGCGAGAGCTACGGGACGACGCGTGCCTCGGGCCTCGCGGGGCACCTGCTCTCCGAACATCAGATCTATCTCAACGGCGTGATCCTGGTCTCCATGACGGGGCTCGACGTGGAGCGCGGGCAGGACGTGAGCTACGCCACTGCCCTGCCCCAGAAGACCGCCACCGCGTGGTATCACCGGCAGCTCGCAAGCGATCTTCAGGCCAAGCCCCTGCGCGCCGTGCTGGACGAGGCCGAAGCGTTCGCCATGGGCGAGTATCTGGCGGCGCTGGTGAAGGGGGACCGGATCACGGATGCGGAGCGCGACGCGATCGCGCAGCGGGTGGCGCGCTACACCGGCCTCACGGCCGAGTACGTGAAGTCGGCAAACCTGCGGATTGACTCGCGGCGCTACTGGAAGGAGCTGCTGCGCGATCAGCGGCTCGTGGTGGGCCGGCTCGACAGCCGGTACAAGGGCGTGGACCGTGACGCCGCGGGCGAGAACCCCGAGTTCGATCCCGCGATCGCGGACTGGAACGGCCCCTTCGCCAACGCGGTGAACCGCTATCTCCGCGAGGAGCTGAACTACAATCCCGACCTGCGCTACAACGTGTGGGGCGACGTCCGTCCCTGGCAGCAGGACGAAGGGACGAGCGTGGCCGAGCTGTTGCGGCAGGCCATGCGGAACAACCCGTATCTCAAGGTGCTGATCCAGGCCGGCTATTACGACGCGGCCACGGACTACTTCAGCGCGGTCTATACCATCTCACACATCCAGCCCGGCGGCGAATTCCGGGACCGGTTCCGCTTCACGTTCTACGAGAGCGGGCACATGATGTATCTCCGGGATGTGGATCGCGTGCGGGCGAACGACGATCTACGCGCGTTCATCCGCTGGTGCCTGGAGGAGCGGGCCCGGGCCGCGAACGGGGGGCGCTGAGAAGCACGCCCAGGCCGATCCCGCCGCTGGCCTCTGGCCGCCGCATCCTGCTGGCGGACGCCGACGCCTTCTACGTCGCGGTCGCGCGCCTCATGGATCCGCACGGCGCCGGCCGCGCCCGGCTGCTCATCGTGGGCGGCACGGCCAAAGGCCGCGGCGTCGTCACGTCCGGATCCTACGAGGCCAGGCAATACGGCGTCCGATCCGCCATCACGAGCCGCTCGCCGTAACGGCCGCGCGCATGCGCGAGGCGCTGCTCGACGCCACGAGCCTCACCGTGTCCATCGGCGGCGGCACGTCCAAAGTGGTGGCGAAGCTCGCCGCCCTTGCGAAACCGACGCGCGATCGTACTTTGTAGTGCAAAGTACTTTGACATTTTAGGCTTCGGCTGCACACACCACCGAGGGGCTATGCCAGACCACGACGACCAGGGATCTGACGAGGGAACGAGCGTGACGGCCGAACGCATCCTCGAGGCGCTGGAGGATCCCCACCGGCTCGAAGCGCTCTATCAGCAAGCTCCCGACGCTTTCCGTCGTTCACTCGAAGCGGCGTCCCGCGCGGCGCCCGACTCCATCGTGCTGAAAGTGTGGCAGGCTCGCCTCGAGCGGCCCAAGTCCTGGCAGGGAACGGCTTCACGGTTCCGTTTGGTCTATGCCGTCGGCGTCGCCTTGCTCTCGGGGGCGCTGGTTCGAATCCCGGCGTTCTGGCTCGGAGAGGAGTGGTACTACCCGCGCCTCGCTCCTTCCTTGGTGATCCTCGCGCTGGCCGCCTATTTCTGGATCGAGCACCGCAGCCGCGCGCAGTTGGTTGCCGGGCTGGGACTGGCGCTCGTCGCCGCCGCATACACGGGAATGCTCCCGGGGTCCGCCAGCTCGGACCCGGCGACGGACTTCCGCGATTCGGTCGCGATGGCGCTGGTGCATCTGCCGCTCGTTTTCTGGGCCTTCCTGGGTCTCGTCTTCATGGGAGGCTCATGGCGCGAGACGGACGCGCGGATTCGGTTCGTTCGCTACAACGGTGAACTGGTGGTGCTGGGCAGCGTCGTGGCGCTCGGTGGATTCGTGTTCAGCGGCCTGACGGTTGGCCTGTTCCAATTGGCCGCCGGGGACATCGAGGAGTGGTACGCACAGAACGTGGGAGTCTTCGGCGCCGCCGCGGTGCCGGTCATCGGTACGTACCTGTACGACGCCGTGTTCAACCGGCGCACGGGCATTCCGGCAGTGCTCGCGCGGGTCTTCGGTCCGCTGTTTCTGGTCATGGCGGTGACCTATCTGGTGGTCGCCTTCGTCGGCGGCCAGAACCCGTTCATCGATCGGGACTTCCTCATTGTCTTCAACGGCCTGCTGCTGGTCGTGCTTGGCATCACCGTGTTTTCCATCGTCGAGCGCCGTGACGATAGGGGCGTCGGGCTCACCGACTACGTCAATCTCGCCCTGGCAGTCGTGACCCTGTTGATCGATGCCATCGCGCTGTCGGCCATCGTGTTCCGGCTCGCCTCGTACGGCTTCACGCCGAACCGGGTGGTGGTACTCGGCGCCAATCTCATCATCATGGTGCATCTCGCCTGGATCTGCGCGACCTACGTCGCGGTAGCCCGGCGGAAGGTTGGGTTTGGGAACATGAGGCGGGTCGTGGCGAACTACCTTCCGGTGTACGCCGCCTGGGCAGCCGTCGTGGCGTTTCTCCTGCCGCTCGCGTTCAGGTTCGGTTGACGCTGGACTAGGCTTCAACCGATGACGGCGGAGTCGGAGCGCGGTGGGTTGGCGCTCTGGCCCGGCCGCCTTCCGCGTGTAGTTTCGCCGTCAACCACCCTGACGGACGGCACACGTTGGCATTCTGGACGACTACCGCGCCACCCGGCTCCGGATGGTGGGCCCGCGGCCTGCTGTTCGAGAACTGTAATTGCCAGCTCGTCTGCCCCGGCCACGTCCATTTCGATCAGCGGTGCACGCACGAGCGCTGCAAGGGCTACTGGGCCATCCGGTTCGACGCGGGCGAGTTCCGTGGGACGAACCTGGCCGGCGTGCGCGCGGTAGTGGCCTACGACTGCCCGCCGCACATGATTGACGGCGGCTGGACGGAGGGGCTCATCGTGGATTCGGGCGCCTCGGACACTCAGCGCGCGGCCGTGGAGGCGATCCTCACGGGAACGGCCGGCGGACCATGGGAGAAACTCGCGGCGTTCGTGGGGCGGTGGCTGCCGACCCGCTTCGCGCCCATCCAGATCGAGGATTCGCCCGGTCGCAAGCGGCTTGAGATCGCAGGCCTGCTTGCGTCCACGCTCGAGGCAATCCGCGGTCGTGACCGTTCGCAGCCGGTCACGTTCGAAAACATGTTCAACCAGATTCACGCCCCATCACAGGTGATCGCCCGCGGCTCGACGCGGTACGACGACGGAACGATCGTCGTCGTCACCGACAAGAGCCACGGGTTGTGGTCGCGGTTCGATTGGGCTGTGACCGGCAGCTGAGGGCGGCACACCTTGTCCGGCCGACCCTCGACCATGCAGTGGCGACGCCAGCGGCAGGTGTTGTGGCTGGCGACGGGCGCGGCGCTCGTCATTGCCTGGACGATCGTCGCCCTGGGGCACGGTCCCGGGGCGTTCTCGCAGCGATTCCTCTCGCCGCATCATGGCGCTGGCGGAGCGAGCTTCGCACTCGCCTTCGCCTCGTGGATCACGATGATGGTTGCGATGATGCTCCCGCTCACGATTCCCTGGGTCTCGGTCGTGGCGGAACTCGCAGACCGGCGGTGCTCCACGGGCGGCCTCGGTCCGGCCGCGGCGTTCCTGGCCGGCGTCTGTACGGCATGGGCCGCGTTCGCCGTCCTCGGTGCCGTCGCGCAGCAGGGCCTCGGCCGCGCGCTGCCGCTGGGGATCACGGGCTCCGGCCGTCACGCCGCAGCGGCCGCGATCATTCTCGCCGGCGCGTATCAGCTATCGCCGCTCCGCGCTGCGTGCCTCAGGCATTGCCGCTCGCCGCTTGGCTTCTTTCTCTCGCGCTGGCGTGACGGCCCCATGGGTGCGCTTGAGCTGGGACTGCGTCACGGGGCGTTTTGTCTCGGCTGCTGCTGGGCGCTCATGGCCCTGTGTCTCGTGCTCGGCACAATGAATGCCGCGTGGATGGGCTTGCTCACCCTCGTGATCTGCCTGGAACAATTGGCCCGGCCTGGCGTGTGGGTGGGCCGGGCGCTGGGGGGCGGGCTTGTGGCGGCGGGCATCGGGCTCCTGGTCTGACATCGTGCGCAAGCATGTTCTGCTCTATGGCCTGCTCGGCGGCGCGCTCATCGCCCTGCTCAAGATCATCGAGTACCGCTATCTCGTCATCGAGTGGTCCGTGGAGATTTATGGAGCACTCATCGCCGTCGTCTTCTCGGCGGCCGGGATCTGGCTCGGCCGCAAGCTCACCGGCCCGCGCGAAACCGTCGTGGTGCGCGAAGTCCCGGTCCCTGTTCCGGCCAGGGAATCGTTCACGCTCAACGAGGAAAAGCTCCAGCAGCTCGGCGTCACGCGGCGAGAGCTGGAAATCCTGGAACTGATCGCCGCCGGGCTTTCCAATCGCGAGATCGCAGAGAAGCTCGGCGTTTCCGAGAACACCGTGAAGACCCACTCCAACCGGGTGTTCGACAAGCTGGGCGCCAGGCGCAGGACCCAGGCCGTCCAGCGCGGGGCGGGAACCGCGTGGTAAAGGGCGGCCCGGCAGCACCCGGACATCGCCGGGGCGACTGCTCGCGGCCGCGTGGCCAGCACCGCTTCACTTGACGGATCAACCGCCGCCTGGCAGGATTGTCCACCTCCAACCGGTGTCCCTCCATGCAAACCAATGCGATCTTCCCCGCCACGTGCCGTGTGCGCCTGACTGGTGCGGCGGTTGCCGCCGTGCTGGCGGTCAGCGCCGTCGGCTCTCCGGCGCACGGTCAAGCGGGACCTGCCCTGTCGCCGGAGCTTCAATCCGCTCGCACAGCGCTTGACAGGTACCGCGATCCCATCGTGGCCGTTCACGACGGGTACCTCTCGACGCTGGGCTGCATTGAGTACCCCACCGGCAGCAGTGAGGGCACGATGAAGTACCCCGCCGGCGGCATGGGCGTCCACTTCCTCAAC
>DATMAW010000102.1:0-3378 GCA_035559715.1 Gemmatimonadales bacterium
CGATCTCAGGCGATGGGCGATGATGGGCGACTTGTGGCGATGGGGGCGATCTCGGCCTCCCCGGGCTGTCCATCATTGCGTCGCGGGAGCCACCATCGCCTGCCATCGCCGGCATCGTCTATTGTTTCTGAAGTCTCTCCAGGGCTCTCTGAACTCTGTCTCTGGTTTCCGCCCCCGCTCCATCGGGCTCGACGATGATCTGCAACAGATCTCGGTAGGTGTTGCTCGCGAGCGCCGTGTCACCGAGGGCGAGCGCGGCTTCGGCCCGGAGCGGGAGCACGTGCGGCCAGGCTACCTGATCGGTGAACGCGGCGATGCGAACGAAGCCGGCGCTGGCCTCGAGCGTCTCCGTGTAGCGACCCGCGGCGAGCGCCACGCGGGCCCGCGCCATTCGGAGCGGCCAGAGCGACGCTACCAGCTCGAAGGGCACCTGCTCCACGCTGAATCGCTCCGTGGCGCGGCGCCAGGTCTCGAGCGCACCCGCCGTGTCGTGCGCCAGAAGGTTCAGCGCGTCCAGGTCGTCAATCAGGCTGTGGAAAACCGGCGGGAAGTCTCCCGATTCCTGTGCCAGGCGCCGCAGGCGCTGGTGAATGTCGGCCGCGCGATCGGCGTCACGGGTACGGAACCAGCGTGCGGCGAGCCATTGGTCTACGACGTTGGTGTCCGGCGCGGCGGCGAGACGCATGGCGGCGCCTTCCATGGCGACGTTCCCGCCCAGTTCGGGGAGCGCGGTCACGCCGCTCAGCAGGAGCCAGCGATCGAGTTCCGCGGTGGGCACGCCCCGGCTTCTTCCTTCGGCGAGGAACCGCGCCGCCGACGCGTCGCGCCCCGAGCCGAGCAGCGCGGCCATGCGCATGCGAAACGCCCGCTCGCGTTCTTCGCGCGAGGCGGCGCGCTGCCACAACGCGTCAATCGCCTTGAGTCCCACACTGCGCTCGGCGGCCGAGCGACCGAACTCGCTCCCCAGAAACGCGATGTTCTCGAGGAAGGCGCGCGGGCGCTGCGGGAACGATGCGATGACCCGCGGCGCGCGCTCGGGCCGGAACAGCAGCGTATCGCCCGCGCGCACCAGGTCCGCTACCACGGACGTGCTGTCAATCTGGAGATAGCGCTGCATCAAGGTGCGGATGGCGTCGTTGTCGCCGCGCGCCAGCGCGAGCTGCAGCAGGTGCGCCACGGGTGCGGCAAATTCGGGGTCGCGCCGCGCCGCCTCCTGGAAGCTCGCGTCGGCTTCCACGATGGACGTGCCGAGCAGTTGCGCGAAATGGAACTGCAACTCGCCCAGGGAGAACCACGCGTCCACCGCATCGGGGTGCTCGGTCACGATCGCGCGAAACATCTGCTCGGCCGCCCGCAAATCGCCGCGCCGGACCAGCGCCTCGTATCCCTGCATCAGCTGTCGGGACACGGGATCGAGACGGTCGGCGAACGCGTCTACCGCGCGCAGGGCCGAGCGAAGCTGCAGGCCGCCTGGATTGGCCTGTGCCACGGCAAGCATGCGCTTGAAGTACGCGGGCGCGTAGGTGGAGTCGAGCGCGATTACGCGATCGAACTGCGCGATGGCGCGATCGTAGTCGCCGCGCCGGAAATCGCGATCGCCCTGGAAATACGCGGCAATCGCCGGCATGCCGCGGGGCAGGGAGGGGCTGGTCCAACCCGCGCGCTCGCCCGCCAGGTCCGCGGCGAAGGCTTCCACCACGAGCGACGACACGAGCGCGTGCAGACTGTCGAAGGGGCCTGCTGCCTCCGCGGTCATCACGTGTCCCGGATCCTCGGTGTCGTGCACGCGGATGCTGATGTTGATCCGCTCGCGACTCGCCTGTGCCTGCCCCACGACCGCCAGCCGGGCGCGCAGTTCGCGCGCAATGGCGAGCAGGGTGTCCAACTCGGCATGCTCGCCGCCCGTTCTGCGCGTCACCGCGCGCCGCACCTCCGCCGCCGTGAGCACGCGGAGGTCGGGGAGTCCCTGGAGCTGCCACACGAGGCCCTGCGGCAGCACCGAGTCCAACGCAAGCCCGGCCGCGCCCCCTGTGACGCTGAACGGCAACACGGCCACCGTGCGCGCCCCGGACGGCGCGGCCCGTGGCGGTTGGCGCAGCGCGAACCAGCCCGTGATGATGGTCGCGGCAAGCGCCACGCCGGCCGCCCAGGGGCGAAACGTGCTCGTCCGCTCCGCTCGCGCCAGCTCGTCGCGCCACGCGTCTACACTGGCCGGCCGGCGCTCGGGAGCGGCCGCCACCCCGCGCGCCAGCGCGCGGGCGAACCGCAGGCTTATATCTCGCCGCGCGGCCACCAGCGCCTTCGCAGCTTCCTCCGGCTCGAACGTCGCGGGCAGTTGCCCCGTGAGCGCCTCGAACGCCACGCAGGCCAGCGCGTAGAGATCGGTCCTGGCGTCCACCTGCCGGCCCGCCGCCTGCTCGGGAGCCATGTAGGCGGGCGTGCCGATCGCCACGCCGGTCTGCGTGATCGCGGTGTCGTCGCCCACGCTGCCGTGCGCCACCCCGAAATCGGTGAGCAGCCAGCGGCCCGTGGCGGATTCGTACAGGATGTTGGACGGCTTCACGTCGCGGTGCACCACGCCGCGCGCGTGGGCGAAGGCAAGCGCGCCTCCCACCTGGCGGATCAGCTCTCGCACGGCCGCGAGAGGCAATGGCCCCTCGCGCTTCAGCCGCTGGTCCAGCGCCTCGCCCTGAATGAGCGGCATGACGAGGTAGGCGATCCCTTTCGCAACGTCGAACTCGAACACCTGTACGATGTGCGGGTGGGAAAGATGAGCGGCGAGCGCCGCCTCCCTTCGGAACCGCGCCATGCGGACTTCGCTGGTCGCCACCTCCGGCGGCAGGATCTTGATTGCCACCTGATGGCCGAGGGCTTTGTGCTTGGCCACGTACACGGCGCCCATGCCGCCCTCGGCGAGGAGCCGCTCGATGGTGTAGCGGTTCCCGGTGAGGGACTCAAGTTCCGTGAGATCGAGCGGACTTGTCATGGCAACAACCGGCAGCCCGGGTGTCCCGGGCCATCATAGTCACTCCCGGGCCACTCGCTGCATACGAACGGCTTGGCCGGCGCGCCGTCAGGTCGCATCCGATCGTGCAGCGAGCAGGTGATGTCGTCGGACTCGAGATACCCACAGCGCGAGATGACCTCGCATTCCGCCACGTCGCCGCCGTCAAGAGCCACCTTGCACAGATAAGGCGATTGGCGGGAGCGAAGCAGCGCGAGCAGCTCGGGCCGGCGGCGGTCGAGCACGACGTCCAGGGTGAGATCGCGGCAACATGCCGCGCCCCGCTTGTTATCCGCCGTGCGGCACGGTGCCCCGACGCAGGGATTCCCGCCGTGCAGCACCCGGAGCGAGCGGCGGGGGGAAGGGACGGGGCG
>DATMAW010000103.1:0-22651 GCA_035559715.1 Gemmatimonadales bacterium
CGATGAGCGATCCGAATACCTACGACTCGATCCTGGCGACGCGGTACGCCTCCCCGGCCATGGCACGCCTCTGGAGCGCGGGACAGCGAGCCCGCGTGTGGCGCCGGCTGTGGCTTGCGCTCGCCGAAGAGCAACGCCGCCTCGGGATCGCGATCCCGGAAGCCGCCCTCAGCGAGATGCGCGCGCACCTCGACGATGCGGATCTGGAGCAGGTGCGGGTGTATGAACGGCGGCTGCGGCACGACGTGATGGCGCACATCCATGCGTTTGGTGATCAAGCCCCAACCGCGCGACCGTTTCTGCACCTGGGGGCCACCTCCGCGTTCGTCACGGACAACGCGGACCTGATCATCATGAAGGAGGCGCTCCGTCTCCTCGTGGGCAGGGTGCTTGCGGTGATCGGGGCGCTCCGAGACTTCGCGATACGATACCGCGCGCTACCAACGGTGGCGTACACGCACTTTCAGCCTGCACAGCTTACCACTGTGGGCAAGCGCGCCACCCTGTGGCTCCAGGATTTCGCGCTGGACGCCGACACCCTCCATGACCTGGCCGAGTCCCTGCCCTTCCGCGGCTGCAAGGGTACAACGGGGACACAGGCGTCGTTCCTCGATTTGTTCGGCGGGGATCACGCCAAGGTGGTGCAACTCGATCGTCGCGTGGCAGCGGCGTTCGGCTTCCGCGAGTCGCTCCCGGTCACGGGACAGACCTACACCCGGAAGGTCGACAGCCGAGTGCTCGACGGCCTGGCGGGACTGGCGCAGTCGGCGTCCAAATTCGCCACAGACCTGCGGCTGCTCCAGCACGAGGGTGAGATCGTCGAACCGGCCGAGGCGGACCAGGTCGGATCGAGCGCCATGCCCTACAAACGGAACCCCGTGCGCTCCGAGCGAATCTGCGCGCTGTCGCGATACGTGATTGCGCTGCGAGACAACGCGGCCCAGACGGCCGCGACGCAGTGGTTGGAGCGGACGCTCGACGACTCCGCGAATCGGCGTCTGTCCCTCCCCGAATCCTTCCTCGCGGCCGATGCGATTCTGGTGCTCGCGACGAACGTCGCCGCCGGCCTTGAGGTACGCGAAGCCACAATCCGGCGGAACGTCGAGCGCGTCATGCCGTTCATGGCCACAGAACGATGGCTGATGGCGGGTGTCCAGGCAGGGGGAGATCGGCAGACGCTCCACGAGGTGATCCGGCGGCATGCCCGGGTCGTGGCCGACGCCGTCGAGCAAGGGGCACGCAACGACCTGCTCGACCGACTGGCATCCGACCCGGCGTTCGCGCGTGTGGACGCGGCGGTATTGCAGCGGGAAGTGGACGCCTCGCGCTACGTTGGTCGAGCCCCGGAGCAGGTGACGGAGTACCTTGAGGGCGCCGTGCGCGAGCTGCTGGCCCGCCTCTCCGGGTATGCGACCCGAGCCGAAGCGGAGGTTCTGGTGTGATGACGTTGGTCGAAAGCAGGTTGCCGCTCACGCGCATCAATCAGGGCAAGGTGCGTGAGATCTACGCCGTGGACGACGCGGCGTTGCTCCTGGTGGCAAGCGATCGCATCAGCGCGTTCGACGTGGTCATGGCCGAGCCGATTCCACGAAAGGGCGCGGTACTCACCCAGATGAGTGCATACTGGTTCCGTCGCCTGGCGACCATTGTGCCGAATCACTTCATCACGGCCTCCACGGACGAAATCCTGGGGCGCCTGCCGCAGCTGCGGGCTTACCGCGACACGGTCGCCGGCCGTTCCATGCTGGTCCATCGCGCCACCCCGATCCCCTTCGAGTGCGTCGTGCGGGGCTACCTCGCCGGCTCGGCATGGGCGGAATACCGGGACTCTGGGACGCTGGCCGGAGAGCCGCTTGCGAAGGGGCTGGTGGAGAGCAGTCGTCTGGACCCTCCGCTCTTCACGCCCGCCACCAAGGCCACCACGGGCCACGACGAGAACATTACGTTCGCCCGCATGGCCGAATCGCTTGGGCCCGCGCTGGCCAACCGCTTGCGAGAGGTGAGTCTCGCGCTCTACAGCGCGGCGCGCGAGGAGGCGGCTCAGCGAGGGATCATCATCGCCGATACGAAGTTCGAGTTTGGGCAGGACGCTGAGGGCCGTCTCCTCCTGATCGATGAATGTCTCACGCCCGACTCCTCGCGCTTCTGGCCCGCCGACGACTACCAGCCCGGCCGAAGCCAGCCCTCGTTCGACAAGCAACCCCTGCGGGATTACCTCACGGGCGTGAAGCGGCGTGGCGGCTGGGACGGCAATCCCCCGCCGCCGCCACTGCCCGCTGAGGTCGTGCAGGCCACGAGCGTGCGGTACCAGGACGCGTACCTCCGCATCACGGGCGAGCGGCTGCCGGATAACGCGTGAGAATCGCTCCGGAGGGCCGGCCGTTCGTCGGCGTGAGTACGGCGATTCTGGCCGGCCTTGTCGGGCTGGAGCTGTGGCGGCCCGGGAGCTGGTGGATGGCCGCCGCGCTCTGGGCGCCCGTGGCCGTGTGGACGCCGGCCTTTTTTCGCGATCCTCGACGGCAGGGGCCGCGGGACGCCCGGCTGCTCCTCGCGCCGGCGGATGGCAGGGTGGTGAGCGTGGTCGACGTGCATGAGCCGGAGTTCGTCCGCGGACCCGCGACGCGCGTGTCCGTGTTTATGAACGTGTTCAACGTGCACATCAACTACTATCCAGCGTCTGGCGTGGTCGCGTACCGCAACTACCGTCCTGGCGCGTTCTTGAACGCCACGCTGGACAAGGCGAGCGAAAAGAACGAGCAGATGTCGTTGGGAATTCAGACCGAGCGCGGACCGATCCTGGTGCGGCAGATCGCGGGCCTCGTGGCACGCCGGATCGTTACGGATCCCACACCCGGGGAATCTGTCCGGCAGGGAGACCGCCTCGGCCTCATCCGATTCGGTTCGCGGGTGGACACCTTCTTTCCGCCCCACGCCCGCGCGGTGGTCCGCGTGGGCGATCGTACCACGGGCGGCGTGACGGTCATCGGGGAATGGATCCAGTGACGACACCCAACGTGGGACCACGCCGTGTGCGGCAGGCCGTGATCGTTCTCCCCAGCCTGTTCACGCTGGCGAACCTGTTCTTTGGTGTCTGGTCCATCGTACTGGCGTCGCAGGGCGCGTTCTATCGCGCCAGCTGGTTCATCGTGATCGCCGGCGTGCTGGACATGCTCGACGGACTTACGGCGCGGGTGGGGCGCGTGGGTACGCGGTTCGGCGCCGAGCTCGACTCCCTCGTGGACATGACGAGCTTCGGGCTGGCACCGGCAACGCTGATTCACTTCCAGATCCTGTCCCACATGGGCCCGTTCGCGTGGGTATTCTCCTACGCCTTCGTGGTATGCGTGGCGCTGCGGCTGGCGCGCTACAACGTGCAGGCCGCCGGGGAGCACAAAACGACGTTCACCGGGCTCCCATCTCCGGCGGCGGGCATGACGCTCGCCACGTACTACCCCTTCACGCAGACGGGCTTCTACCAGACGCAGCTGGCGGGACTCCCCTGGTCGCAGCTGGTCATCTTCCTGATGATCGCGCTCAGCCTCGCCATGGTCAGTAACATCCGGTACGCGAGACTACCACGCATCGGATTCCGCAGCCTGCGCGGCCTTGGCGGTCTGGCGGTGAACCTCACGATCCTCGGCTTCGGTATCTGGGAACGCGACATCTTCTTCTTTCCGCTCGGCCTGACCTACCTCACGTACGGTCTCACGCGAGCCGCCGTGATGGGCATTCTGGAGCGAAACGAGCAACCGTTGCCCGTGGAGCAAGGTCCCGCGCTGGTCCGCGAGCCCGACAGCCCGGGCATGGTGCGGCGGGAACCTCCGGCACGGGGACTGTGAATGGCTCGATTCGAGGTGGAGGTGCGTGTGATGCCACGGCCCGCCCTGCTGGACCCGCAGGGGCAGGCGGTGGAGCATGCGCTGGCCGCGCTGGGGTTCGACGGGGTCGAGCGAGTGCGAGTGGGGCGAGCGCTCATTCTGTCGCTGGAGCGGTCCACCCGCGACGCCGCCGAAACCGATGCCAGAACGATGTGTGACCGGCTGCTGGCCAATCCGGTGACGGAGGACTACACGGTGTCCGTACGGGAGATCCCGTGACACGCGTTGCCGTCGTTCGCTTCCCCGGCTCGAACTGCGACGCCGATACGTTGCGGGCACTGCAGCGCGCCGGCGCCGACGCGTACTACATCTGGCATCGCGAATCGTCGCTCCAGGGAGCAGACGCCGCGGTCCTGCCGGGCGGGTTTGCTTATGGCGATTACTTGCGTGTGGGAGCGATTGCCAGATTCAGCGCCGTCATGGCGGCGGTGCGCGAGCTGGCCGAGGCAGGCGGCCCGGTCCTGGGAATCTGCAACGGGTTCCAGATCTTGTGCGAAGCAGGGCTCCTGCCCGGTGCCCTGATGCGAAACGCCGGGCTCACGTTCGTGTCGCGGCCGGTTACCGTGCGGGTCGAGACCACGGATACTCCCTTTACCCAGACGTACGAGCCCGGTGCTATCATTCGGTTGCCGGTGGCTCACGGTGAGGGACGGTTTGTGGCCCCGCCCAACGTGTTGGAGGAACTCGAGGCGGATCAACGAATCGTGCTGCGGTACGTTGGCCATACCCCCAATGGGGCGATGAACGACATTGCCGGCATCGCCAACCCGGGGCGGAACGTGGTTGGCATCATGCCGCACCCGGAGCGGGCGGCCGGCGATCTGGTACGTGAAGTCGACGGGGTCGGGTTCTTCGAGTCGCTGGTTCAGGTTCTCGCACTTTCTCGAGGAGGCGCGCGATGAAGCGGATCATCCTGGTGGCCGTCCCAGCCTCGCTGTTGGCCGTCACCGCGTGCGACAAAATCCCCTTGCTGGGCAAGAGAACGGCGCCCCCAACTGACACGGCTCAGGTCGCCGCCGCTGCGGTGGACACGACGACGCCAGCGCCCGCTCCTGAGCCGGAACCGGCGCGGCCGGTGGCCGCGCGGCCACTGGTGGATGAGCCCTGGACCCCCACGGACACCGGGACGGTGAATCCCGGGATGACGCGTGAGGAGGTCATCGCCCTGTGGGGGGTGCCTGTCGCTGAGCGAACGATCAGCGCGCGCACGTTCCTGTACTTCCGCAACGGGTGCGAGGTCAGCTGCGGCACGTTCGACGTCGTGATACTGGAGAACAACCAGGTGGTGGATGCCATCGTGCGGGGACAGGGCCACGGGTACTCGGGCGTTTCCTCCTCGCCCCCCGGCAAGCCAGCGGCCCCGACGCTTCCCGGCGTGCCCGGCCCCACGGGAGCGAGCGGATGACCACGAAGCCCAGTCACAACGAGGACGAATACTTCGCCAGGCGGGACGCCGAAATCTTGAAGGCCCGCCGCGAGGCCGCGGAGCGAGCGGCTCGGGACGCGGTTCGCCGCAGCCACTTCATGAAATGCCCAAAGTGCGGCGCGGACTTGAAGACGGAAGAGTGGAGCGGCATTCAAGTGGACCGCTGTCACGAGTGTCTGGGCGTCTGGTTCGACGCCGGCGAGGCGGAGGAGCTGATCAAGCACGAAGCCAAGGGTGGCGGGCTGGCCAGCGTTTTCACGGCGCTGGTACGCGGCGTTCGCGGATCGGGGCCGGCCGCGCGGCCGCATGAACCCACGAGCTGAGACCTACCCCGGCGACCCGCCGGTCACGCCGTCGCTCGTTGCTGAGCACGGGCTGAACCAGGAGGAATACGGCCGCATCGAGCGCATGCTCGGCCGGGCACCCACCTTCACCGAACTCGGCATTTTCTCCGCCCTGTGGAGCGAACACTGCTCCTATAAGCATTCCCGTCCAATCTTGCGGAACCTTCCAACTGATGGGTCGCGTGTCCTCCAGGGGCCGGGCGAGAACGCCGGCGTGTTGCGACTCCCCAACGGGTGGGCCGTGGCATTCAAGATCGAATCGCACAATCACCCCTCCGCCGTGGAGCCCTATCAGGGAGCTGCGACCGGGGTGGGCGGCATTCTGCGCGATGTGTTTACGATGGGAGCGCGTCCCGTGGCGCTGCTCAACAGCCTCCGCTTTGGGCCCCTGACTGAACCTCGCAATCGGTATCTCTTTGCCGGGGTGGTGCGCGGGATTGGCGACTATGGCAACTGCGTGGGCGTGCCCACCGTGGGGGGGGAGGTGGACTTCGCGCCGGCCTATTCCGGGAACCCATTGGTCAATGCGATGTGCGTGGGGCTGCTGCGCGAGGAGCAGATCATGCGGGCCGTGGCGTCCGGCGTGGGCAACGTATTGATCGTAGTAGGATCGCGGACTGGTCGCGACGGGATTCACGGCGCTTCCTTCGCCTCCGAAGAGCTGACGGAAGCGAGCGAAGCAAGACGCCCGCAGGTACAGGTAGGCGATCCCTTCACGGAGAAGCTGTTGCTCGAAGCGAGTCTCGAGCTGATCAGTTCGGGACACATCGTGGCGATCCAGGACATGGGCGCCGCGGGGCTCACGTCGTCGTCCGCCGAGATGGCTGCTCGCGGCGGCGTGGGAGTCGAGATCGACACAAGCCTTGTACCGACCCGCGAGCCCGGCATGACTCCCTACGAGATCCTGTTGTCCGAATCCCAGGAGCGGATGTTGGTCGTGGCGCGCGCGGACCGTGTGGAACAGGTGCGCGCCATCGCAGCCAAGTGGGAGCTGGGTGCCACGCCCATTGGGCGCGTGACGAACGATGGTTTCTATCGCGTTCGTCATGGCGATCGTGTCGTGGCCGAGATCCCCGGGGCACGCCTGGTTTCGGACTGCCCGGTGTACACGCCGCCGGCGCTGGAAGCTCCGGACATCCGCGAGCGACGGGCGGCTCGGCCGGCGGCCGCGCCTCCGCCCCCGGACGTGGCGCTCCGCCGCCTGCTCGACACCCCGTCGATCGCCAGCAAGCGCTGGGTGTACGAGCAATACGATTCCACGGTGCAAGCCGCTACGGTTCACGGTCCCGGGGGCGACGCCGCTGTCATCGGTGTGCACGACGAGGAGTTCGGGCTGGCGCTAGCCACGGATTGCAACTCGCGATACGTCCTGCTCGATCCCTACGAGGGTGGCAAGGCAGCCGTGGCCGAGGCCGCACGCAACGTTGCGTGCGTGGGCGCGCGGCCCATCGGTATCACGAACTGCCTCAACTTCGGCAGCCCGGAGCGGCCGGAGGTGTTCTTTCAGTTCCGGGAGGCCTGCCGGGGCATGGCCGACGCCTGCCGCGCCCTGGGTATCCCCGTAACGGGAGGCAACGTCTCGTTCTACAACGAGAGCCCCACGGGCGCCGTGGATCCCACCCCGGTGATCGGTATGGTGGGGCTCCTCGAGAACCTGCGACGAATGGTGCCATGCTGGTTCCGGCACGAAGGCGATGCGATCGTCCTGCTCGGCGCAACCTCGGGGCACCTGGGCGGTTCTTCGTACTGGGCCCACGTGCTGAACACCGTGGCTGGCGCGCCACCTGCGGTGGACCTTGCCGCCGAATCGCGGCTCGTGGATCTGCTGGTCACACTCGCGGAACACGGGCTGGCGTCGAATGCGCACGACCTCAGCGACGGCGGCCTCGCAGTGGCGTTGGCCGAAGCGTGCATCGGTGGGCCATATGGAGAGCGCGGGTTTGGGGCCACCGTGAACTTGTCCCGAGCAGCGGGACGTCTCGGCGCAGAGGCCCTGCTCTTCGGAGAAGACCAGGCCCGAGCCCTACTCGGCGTCCCGCGGCGGCGCGTGAGCGAGGTTCTCTCACTGGCGGAGCGGTACGGAGTCCCAGCCGCGGAGATCGGGACCGTTGGCGCCCCCGGTGCTAGATTGGACGTCACGCTGGGCGACGCCACGTTCAGCTGGGACGTGGCCGAACTCGGAGACCTCTACTACGGCGCCATTCCGCGTCGCATGGAGATGATCGCCAGCCAACAGGCGGCCTGATGTGCGGGATCTTCGGCGTCGCGGGCGTGGACGGCGCGGCGCAACTCACCTACCTCGGCCTGTACGCGCTGCAACACCGCGGCCAGGAGTCCGCCGGTATCGTGGCCCTGGATCGCGACGGCCACGTGAGGGCACACCGCGGCATGGGGTTAGTGCAGGAGGTCTTTCCGCCTCCCGTCCTGGATGCGCTCAAGGGCGACATCGCCATCGGACACGCCCGGTACTCCACCACCGGCAGTTCGGTCCTGGCAAACGCCCAGCCGGGCGTCGTCAACTACCATTCGGGTCCGCTGGCGCTGGCGCACAACGGGAACCTCACGAACGCCGCCGAGTTACGGGCCGACCTGGTGCGCAAGGGCTCCATCTTTCAGTCGTCGTCGGATTCCGAGGTCATCGTCCACTTGATTGCCCGCTCCGAGGCGCGC
This sequence comes from Gemmatimonadales bacterium, assembly GCA_035559715.1. GTDB lineage: Bacteria > Gemmatimonadota > Gemmatimonadetes > Gemmatimonadales > GWC2-71-9 > JACQHC01. The sequence goes on from DATMAW010000103.1 coordinate 8,319, forward strand.
CAACCTGAAGACCAGATCCTCGATGCGCTGGAGCGCGTGGAGGGCGCCTATTCCCTGCTTCTCACGATCGGCCGCACGCTGTACGCCATCGTGGACTCCCGCGGATTCCGGCCGCTCGTCCTGGGGCAACTGAAGGGCGGCTGGGTGCTGGGTTCGGAAACCTGCGCGCTCGACATTCACGGGGCGCGTGCAGTGCGCGAGCTGGGCCCCGGTGAGTGGCTGAAGATCGAAGACGGCCGCATCGTTGACCTCCCGCCGTTACCCCCCAGGGAACACCGTCGGTGCGTGTTCGAGCTGATCTACTTCTCCCGCCCGGACAGCGTGGTGTTCGGTGAGTCGGTGGATCGAGTGCGGCGCGATCTGGGCCGCCAGCTCGCGCGCGAGCATCCGGCGCCGGGGGCGGACTGCGTGTTCTCCGTGCCGGATTCCTCCAACGCGATGGCCCTGGGCTTCTCAGAAGTCAGCGGGATCAAGCTCGAATACGGCTTGATCCGCAACCACTACGTCGGGCGTACGTTCATCAATCCCGGCCAGGAAGCGCGGGACGCGAAGGTGCGCATCAAGTTCAACCCCGTGCGCGATGTCATCCGCGGGAAGAGCGTCGTGATGGTGGATGACTCGCTCGTGCGTGGTACGACGTCCCGGAGCCTGGTGCGCATGGTTCGCGAGGCGGGAGCGCGAGAGATCCACTTCCGTGTGGCGTCGCCGCCCATCACCGGCCCGTGCCACTACGGGATTGACACGCCCACGCGCGCCGAGCTGATCGCGGCGACGCACGACCTGGAGGACATTCGGCGTCACCTGGGCGTCGAGACGCTCGGCTACCTTTCCGAAGAAGGCATGCGCCGTGCAGTTGGCGGGCAGCCGTGGTGCTACTGTGATGCCTGCTTCACCGGTCGCTATCCCACTCCCATCCCTGAAGTGACGGAGCCCGCTCCCGAACCGGTTCAGCTCGCCGAGCTGAGCCGGTGACAATGAGCCGGGACAACGCAATGTCTGACGTGTACTTCTTCGCAGATGGCAAGGCCGATGGCCGCGCTGATATGAAGGACATTCTCGGTGGCAAGGGTGCCAACCTCGCTGAGATGACCAACCTCGGCATTCCCGTGCCGCCCGGCTTCACCATTTCCGCCAGACTCTGCATCGCGTACCTCAAGCAGGGTCAGCTCCCGAGCAGCCTGCGCGTGGAGGTGGAACGCGCCATGGCCCGACTCGAGCAGGTCACGGGCCGTCGCTTCGGCGATGCCACGGCGCCGCTGCTCGTGTCCGTGCGATCGGGGGCCAAGTTCTCCATGCCCGGCATGATGGACACGATCCTGAACCTGGGGCTCAACGACGCGTCGGCTGCGGGATTGGCGAAGGCCACGGGCAACGCGCGATTCGCCTACGACTCCTACCGCCGTCTCATTCAGATGTATGGAGATGTGGTGTTCGGGATCAAAGGCGCGGACGGTGGTGATGATCCGTTTGCCGTGGCGCTCGCGGCCCTCAAGGAATCTCGGGGCGTCACCCGCGACATGGACCTCGGTCCCGACGACCTGCGCCACCTGGTCGAGACCTACAAGGACGTCGTTCTTCGCGCGACCGGGAAACCATTCCCGCAGGATCCGTGGGATCAATTGTGGGGCGCCGTACAGGCCGTCTTCAAGAGCTGGCAGACCAAGCGTGCGGTGGATTACCGCCGGGTGCACGGCATTCCGGACGACTTGGGAACGGCCGTGAATGTCGTCACCATGGTGTACGGGAACATGGGCGATGATTGCGCCACCGGCGTGGCGTTCACCCGTAACCCGTCCACGGGCGAGCGGGGGCTGTACGGGGAGTTCCTGGTCAACGCGCAGGGTGAGGACGTCGTGGCGGGAATCCGCGATCCGGAACCGCTGGTGCAGCTGCAGCGCACGCTGCCGAGCGCCTTCGCGGAGCTTGAGCGCGTGTGCGGCGTGCTGGAGCGTCACTATCGGGACATGCAGGACGTGGAGTTCACGGTCGAGCGCGGCAAGCTGTACATGCTGCAGACCCGCACCGGGAAGCGCACGGCGCAGGCGGCGGTCCGCATTGCCGTGGACATGGCGCAAGAGGGACTGATCGACCGCCGCGAGGCTCTGCGGCGAATCGAACCCGATCACATCAACCAGCTCCTGCATCCGACGCTGGATCCGGAGAGCGCCGTTGAGGTGCTGACGACCGGGTTGCCGGCGTCGCCGGGCGCCGCCGTCGGCAAGGTGGTGCTGGATGCCGACAGGGCGGAGGCTCTGGGCAAGTCCGGCGAAGCCGTAATCCTGGTGCGGCGCGAGACCAGTCCGGACGACTTCCACGGCATGGTCGCCGCCCAGGCCATCCTCACGGCTCGCGGCGGCATGACGAGTCACGCGGCGGTGGTGGCGCGGGGCATGGGCAAGTGCTGCGTGGCGGGCGCGAAGGACATCCTCGTGGACGAAGTCGAACGCGTGCTTCAGGTGAACGGCAAGACGCTGCGGGAAGGTGACTGGATCACGCTCGATGGCTCCACCGGGCGCGTGATTCTCGGCCGGGTGCCGTTAGTGCCCCCGGGCCTCTCCGACGAGTTTGCCACCCTCATGTCCTGGGCCGACGAGGTGCGCATGCTACGCGTGCGCACCAACGCCGACACCCCGGAAGACGCCGCACGCGCACGCAAGCTCGGGGCTGAGGGAATTGGCCTCTGCCGCACCGAGCACATGTTCTTCGAGGGCGATCGCATTGACGCCATGCGCGAGATGATCCTCGCCACCGACCTCGAAGGGCGTCGGCGCGCGCTGCTCAAGTTGCTTCCCATGCAACGGCAGGATTTCGTCGAGATCTTCCGGGCCATGAACGGATTGCCGGTCACGATCCGGTTGCTCGATCCGCCGTTGCACGAGTTCCTCCCGCGCCGGGATGAGGAGATCCAGGAACTCGCCGGGGCATTGGGAGTGACTGCAGAGCGGCTGCGGCACACGGTGGACGTGTTGACCGAGGCTAATCCCATGCTGGGTCACCGTGGCTGCCGGCTCGGGATCACCTATCCCGAGATCACCGAGATGCAGGCCCAGGCGATCTTCGAAGCGGCGTGCCAGGCGGACGCCGAGGGCGTGGAAGTGCTCCCCGAAGTGATGGTGCCACTCGTGGCGCACGTGGAGGAATTACGCCGTCAAACGGCAATCGTCCGAGCCACGGCTGAGCGGGTGTTCGCCGAACGCAAGAGGCGCGTGGAGTACCTGGTGGGGACGATGATCGAGCTGCCGCGCGCGGCCGTCACCGCTGATCAGATCGCAGAGGTCGCCGAGTTCTTCTCCTTCGGCACGAACGATCTCACGCAGACCACGTTCGGGTTGTCTCGCGACGATGCGGGCCGCTTCCTGCCCCAGTACCTGGAGGCCGGCATCCTCGGCGCCGATCCGTTCCAAACGCTGGATCAGGAGGGTGTGGGGAAGCTCATGGAGCTGGCCGTACACCTGGGGCGCAAGGTGTCGCCCCGCCTCAAGATCGGCATATGCGGTGAGCACGGTGGAGATCCGAGGTCCGTGCATTTCTGCCACCGCACGGGCATGAACTACGTCTCGTGCTCGCCGTTTCGCGTGCCGATCGCGCGGCTCGCGGCGGCGCACGCGGCGATTGGGATGGGGAAAGAGAAAGACGTTTAGGCGACCGTGTCTCCCCGGTCGCCCATCGCTGACTTCAGGCTGTTCGTGAGCTAGTGGAGGTGCGGGGATTCGAACCCCGGTCCGAGCCTCGATCCGAAACCGCTTCTACGTGCGTAGGCCGCGCTTGTCGTCTCCAGCGAGTGGGGCGCAGCCTCCCACCCACCAGACAATCTCCCAACCGATCTCACGCCGCGCGCGGGAGCATCACGCGGCGCCAGCCCGACTTTGCGATACCCGCGGGCCGCCTCAGGCGGGCTGCCGTGCGGGCAGGTGCGTCAGCTTGCGCTTACGCAGCCAGTGCCAAATTAGAGTTGGCAGTTATTCAGTTTCCCAGTGGTTTTACCAGGGTACCGGGACCTGGGCACGCCACGGAATCCTCACCAGACCCGTCGAAACCTGTCACCCCCCTCTCGATGCAGAATAGTGGAGTCCCGACGCTGGGTCAACGCGCCCGTGTGCGAGAGTCCGCCGCCAGCGCGAGTTGCACCCGGTTTCGCCCGGCCTCCTTGGCCGCGTAGAGCGCAGCATCGGCTGCAGCGTAGAGGTTCGCCGCCTGCTGAACGATGTCCGGCTTCGTCGCGACGCCGACTGAACAGGTAATCTGCACCTCGGCTCCCGCCCATTGCAGGCTCGACGCGGCCACGGCACTCCGTACTCGTTCAGCCACCTCCATGGCCCGTGCCCGCTCCGTGTTCGGCAGCCACAGGGCGAACTCCTCACCTCCCACGCGCGCCGCCATGTCGTCGCCGCGCAGCACACGCCGGAGCACCGCGGCCACGTGCCGCAGCGCCGCGTCCCCGGCGGTATGGCCATACGTGTCGTTCAGGTCCTTGAAGCGATCCAGGTCGAGCAACGCCAGGGCGCACGGATTCTGGTCCGACACGCGGATGGCGGCGTCCAGCGCCCGACGATTCCACAAACCGGTCAAATCATCGGTCATCGCTTTCAATTCCGCCGCGCGGACGGCTGCGGCCGCCGCCAAGCGCGGGCCCCCGGAAGCGAGCGCCTCCATCAGTCGAGCGCGCGCCTCGGAATCCACATCGTCCCAGCGGCCGAATACCACCAGCGAACCGATCACCTGACGCTGGTGGTCGTGGAGTGGAAGCGCGGTGCCGCTCTCGTCGTGCCGCCGCCGATCCGCCCGGAGCTGTCCAAACAGCTCCCGACCGTCCAACCCGACGATCGGAACGTCCCCCAGGAAGGCCCGGCCGGCCGCCGACTCCGGCGTCACGCGCGAGCCGAGGAGTCGGCGGTCTGTACCGTGCGAGACAGAGACGATCTCGGCAAACCGGCCGGTCCCATCGCGAAGCACGATTGCGGTCTTCCGGCCGGTGGCCTGACGTGCGGCCTCGCACACGCTGAACGCAACGCTCTCCAGGCTCTCCGTTGACCCCACCGCGGCCCCCGGGGGCAGCCCGCCAAGACCACTGGTTCCCTCCTCCGGACTCGCGCCTGCCGCGGCGCGGGATCGCCACCGATACGTGACGACGCCAGCAACCACGCCGGCGGCGAACGCCAACAGGACCACGAGGGCGTTCATTGAACGCGGTTGATCCGCGTGGCGGCAGCCGCCGCGCCGAACCCATTGTCAATGTTCACGACCACGACCCCCGAAGCGCAGGAGTTGAGCATGGCGAGCAATGCCGCCACGCCACCGAACGAGGCCCCGTATCCCACACTTGTGGGAACGGCGATCACGGGGACCTCCACCAAACCACCCACGACGCTGGGCAGCGCCCCATCCATGCCGGCCACCACGATGATGACTCCCGCGCCGCGGAGTGCATCGCCGTGCCGGAGCACGCGGTGAATACCGGCAACGCCAACGTCATTGAGCCGTTCCACGCGGTTCCCCAGCGCCCGTGCGCACACCGCGGCCTCCTCGGCCACCGAAAGGTCGCTCGTCCCAGCCGTCACCACCAATACGGTGCCGCGGCCTACCGGCGGCGGCTCAGGATCGGGAGGGAGATACACCGTGCGGCCAAGTTCGGACACCTCGGCTCTTGGGAATCTCGCCGTCAGCGCCGCTCGCTGGCCCGCGTCGGTACGCGTGACCAGGAACGAATTGGACCGACTGGCCAGCGATTCGCAGATGCCAAGGACCTGCGCCGGCGTCTTTCCCTGCCCCAACACGATCTCCTGATGACCCTGTAAGAGGGGCCGGAGATGATCCACCTGCGCAAAGCCCAGGTTGTCCACCGGAAAGGGCCGCAAGCGGTCCATCGCGGCGTCCGTGGAAAGCCTGCCCGCCGCCACGTGCTCGAGGACGCGACGGACGTCGTCCGTCACCCGACCGCCACCGCCGGCTCCCGGTGGGTTCGCAACAGGTCCTCGATGGCACCCAACGCCTCCACCTGTTGCAGCTCCCGGCGAAGCGCGGCAGCGCCGGGAATACCGCGCACGTACCAGCTCAAGTGCTTGCGGAACTCGATCGCCGTCCGGCGGTCGTCGCCCTGGATCGTGCGCTGCAGCTCCACGTGCCGCAACAACACGGCGAATCGCTCCGCCAGTCCGGGCGATGGGCGCGGCGGCCGGCCCGAGAGGAGATCCCGGGTCTGCTGGAAGATCCAGGGGTTTCCGAACGACCCGCGTGCAATCATGATGCCCGCACAACCGGTTTCGCGCCACATCCGATGCGCGTCGGCGGCCGTTCGGATGTCCCCGTTCCCGACGACGGGAATGTCCAACGCCTGCACCACAGCCGCGATTTCTTCCCAGCGCGCATGTCCGCTGTACAACTGGGAGCGGGTTCGCGGATGAAGGGTCAGGACCTGCGCGCCGGCGTCCTGGCAACGGAGCGCGATGCCAACGGGATCGCGCATGCTCTCGTCCCAGCCACTCCGAATCTTCACGGTCACCGGAAGGTGCGTGGCGGAGCGCACGGCCCGGATGATGGCCTCCACCAGACCGAGGTCCTTGAGGCAACCCGATCCCCCGTTGCGGCGCACGACCTTCTTCACCGGACAGCCGAAGTTGATGTCAATGAAATCCGGCGCGTAGTGGCGCGTGACCAGCTCAGCGGCCTCGGCCATCCCAGAGGGGTCCGCGCCGTATAGTTGAATGCCGATGGGCCGCTCGGGCTCTGTGAAATAGGCGCCATCGTGAACGCTCCTCACCCCGCGGCGCAGCCCTTCACACGACAGGAATTCGGACACGACGACATCGGCGCCGAACGAGCGACACAGACGCCGGAACGGGGGCTCCGACACGCCCGCCATTGGGGCGAGGAACAACGGAACCTGATGCTCGACGTGATACGGGAATTGCATGGGTTTAGTCTAGTCTAACCGTGGCTCAGGGGGCAGGCAACCGATGTGTTTGACACTCAAGAGGTTGGGTCGTTACGTTACCGCCGCTTCGCTTTCCCCAACCGGCCAGCCGCCATGAGACTTCGGGAGTTCTTCTCCGCCGACGCCATCAGTCTCAATCTCAAGAGCGCAACCAAGGACGAGGTTCTGAAGGAGCTGACGGGCCTGCTCGGATTGGACGAGAAGTCCAACGGCATCCTGTTCAAGATGCTCAAACGGAGGGAGAACCTCGGCTCCACCGGCATCGGCCGTGGGATCGCAATTCCGCACTGTCGCTCGCTGGTGGTGTCGCGCCTCCGGGTCGCGTTCGGGCGCAAGCCACAGGGCATGGACTTCAAGGCGATTGATCAGCAACCGGTGTTCAACTTTTTTCTGATCGTTGCCCCGCCGCTCGAAGTTTCCAACCAGTATCTCCCGGTGCTCGGCCGCATCGCACAGTTCGCCAAAGAACCGGACGTGCCGGAGCGATTGGCCAAGCTGGAAACCGCGGACGACTTCATCAATCTGCTGGAAGAGAAGAACCTGTAGAGCACAGGCGTAAGGGGTGTAGGGTAAGGAGTCAGCGGCGACTCCCCACCGGTGTTCTGGAGCTGGACTGCGCCGGGGGCCGGGCCCGTCCCCTACTCCCATTCGATCGTGGCCGGCGGCTTGGAACTCACGTCGTATACCACGCGATTCACTCCGCGCACTTCGTTGATGATCCTGTTGGAAATGCGCGCGAGCACGTCGGGCGGGAACGGGAACCAGTCCGCGGTCATGCCGTCCCGGCTTGTAACCGCGCGGAGCCCGATCACGTAGTCGTAGGTGCGGGCGTCGCCCATCACGCCGACGGAGCGGATGGGTAGCAACAAGGCGAACGCCTGCCAGATCTCGTCGTACAGCCCTGCCGCTCTGATCTCCTCGATGTAGATCGCGTCCGCGGCGCGAAGGATGTCGAGTCGTTCACGACTCACCGGGCCCAGGATGCGGATCGCAAGCCCCGGGCCGGGAAACGGGTGCCGGCCCACGACCGCTTCCGGCAGCCCAAGCTCCCGCCCCACCTGCCGCACTTCGTCCTTGAACAGCTCGCGCAATGGCTCGATCAACTCGAAGGGGAGATTCGGTCGCAACCCGCCCACGTTGTGATGGGTCTTGATGGTGACCGACGGTCCCCCGCGGGGGGACGTTGACTCGATAACGTCCGGATACAGCGTCCCCTGCACGAGGAATCCCACGTTGTCACCCACGTGCCGGGCGCTCTCCTCGAACACATCGATGAACGCGTGCCCGATGCGCCGCCGTTTCTCCTCGGGATCCTCCACGCCATTCAGCACGCCCAGGAAGCGATCCGCAGCGTCAACCACGCGGAGGTCAATGCCCAGGTGCGTCCGAAACGTACGTTCAACCTGTTCTCGCTCGTGGAGGCGCAACAGCCCGTGGTCCACGAAAATGCACGTGAGCCGATCGCCCAGGGCACGATGGACGAGCGCGGCGGCAACCGCTGAGTCCACGCCCCCCGAGAGCCCGCAGATTGCCCGGCGCGACGGCCCCACGCGGGCGCGAATGGCCGCAATCTGATCCACGATGAACTGACCTGCCGTCCAATCGGCCTCACACTGGCAGATCGAGAACAGGAAATTGTCGAGGATCTCGCCGCCCCGCGGGGTGTGAGCGACCTCGGGGTGAAACAGCACGCCGTACACCGGCTTTGACTCGTGCCGCATGGCGGCCACGGGTGCGTTCTCGGTCACGGCAGTGGTGCGGAAGCCCGGCGGCGGCCGGTTCAGGCGGTCCCCATGGCTGGCCCACACGGTCACGGACTCCCCCGCTGCGAAGCCCGAGAACAACCCGCCGCTCTCGCAGATCTTGATGTCCGCCCGCCCGTACTCCCGTTCGTCCGACCGCGCCACCTCGCCGCCGGCGAGCCGCGCCACCAATTGCATCCCGTAGCAGATGCCCAGGACCGGAATCCCCAGATCGAGCACGCCGGGATCGGCTGTGGGCGCGCCGGGATCGTACACGGAGTTTGGTCCTCCCGACAGGATGATCCCGCGCGGTGCCTGAGCGCGAATCCATGCGAGATCTCTGGTGGGCGGATGGATCTCGCAGTATACGTGGGACTCGCGGACGCGCCGTGCAATGAGTTGCGTGAACTGCGATCCGTAATCGAGAATCAAGATGCCGCGCGCGAGGGTGGTCACACGGTCTCCCATCTGGGCGACGTCGTCTCGCCACGCATGAGGTCCTCGGGCCGCTCGCGCTCGCGGATCACCCCGAACCGGTCTCCCTCCAGCAACACCTCAGCCGCGCGGGGGCGCGAATTGTAATTGGAACCCATGCCGAATCCATATGCGCCGGCCCCGAGGACGGCCAGCAGCGCGCCCGGAGCCACCAACGGCATCTGCCGTCCCAGCGCCAGGAAATCACCCGATTCACAGTTCGGCCCGACGATGTCCACGGTTGCGCCCTGCTCGCCCTCTCCGGCGGCGCCGTCAATCCGAGACGCGTGGGGCCGAGCGAGCATGATCTCGCCGTCGTCCACGACGCACACCTCATGGTGCGCTTGGTACAGGCTGGGCCGTATGAAGTCGTTCATGCCGGCGTCCATGACGAGAATCTCCCGGCCACCCGATCGCTTGTGATAGAGCACGCGGGTCAACAGAACGCCGGCGTTGCCGACCAGAAAGCGCCCGGGCTCCACCAGCAACGTGAGACCGGTCGACCGCGCGAGCGGAGCCACAGCTGAGGCGAACGCTGCGGGATCCAGCGCGGGACCGCTGCCGTAGGCAATCCCAAGTCCTCCGCCCACGTCCACCGTGGTTAGCGAGGTGATCCCCTCCTGTTGCACGGCCCGCACCAGCCCCAGGAGCCGCTCAGCGCCGGAGCGATACGGCTCGGCGCTGGTGATCTGCGAGCCGATATGCATACCGAGCGCGCGTAATTCGAGACCGCGAGTGTCCGCTACGCGCCGCGCGAGAGACACAACCTGGTCGAGCGGGACGCCGAACTTCATTCCGCTCTTCCCGGTCTGGGTGTAGGGGTGGGTCTCGGTGGTGACGTCGGGGTTGACACGGATGCCCACGGCGACCCGGGGAGCTCCAGCTGGCAGCACCGAGGCCAGCGCCGCGAGCTCGCCCTCTGACTCGAGATTGATGAGTCCCACGCCCGCGGCGACAGCCGCCGCCAGTTCCTCGGGGCGCTTGCCAACCCCGCTGAAGACGATGTCCCCGGCCGGAAATCCGCAGCGCAGGACTCGCGCCAGCTCGCCACCGGACACGATGTCCACCCCGGCTCCCAGATCGCGAACAAGCGCGAGGATTGCGAGTGAGCTGTTCGCCTTGACGGAGTAGTGAATGCGGTGCGGCACTTCCGCCAGCGCGGCCTCAAGCGCCCGCATCTGGGCCCGGATGGCCTCGGCGCTGTACACGAACACTGGAGTCCCCGTGCGCGCGGCAATGCGCGCCAGTGTGGCCCCGGAGATGCTCAGTACGCTTTGGCCCACACCGCTTCGGTCGTGGCAGGTCCGCCGCACCAGGCGCACACCTTGGGCGGCGTGGAAGAGCGGAACTCGGGATCGGGCAGCACTCGGATGGTCGCTTTGGTTGCCTCTTTCACCGCCAGCTCGCACGCGTCGTTGCCACAGTACCCGCCGTACGCGAATCCACCGTCGCCCTCGATGAACGCGACCAGCTTCTCGCGGGTGACGCCGCGAATCGTGTTCGCCTCGCGGCGCGCGCGCGCGGTCTCGAGCAGGTGGGCCTGGATGCTGTCCAGCGCCCGCCGGACGCCGTGCACAAGTCCACTGAAGGATTCCGGAGCCTTCCCACCCGTGCGGCGTGCCAGCACGACCTGCTGCTGCGCCACGTCCCGTGGTCCGATCTCAAGCCGCACCGGGACGCCGCGCGCCTCCCAATGGTAGTACTTCGCGCCCGGCTTGATCGCTTCCCGATCATCCAGCTCCACCCGCAGCCCGGCCTGGAGCAGGTCCTCGCGCAGGCGACGAGCGGGCTCCAAAACGGTCGCACGCTCCGTGTCGTTCTTCCAGATGGGCACAATCACCACTTGATGCGGGGCGAGTCGTGGCGGACACACGAGCCCGCGGTCATCGCTGTGCGTGAGAACGAGGCCACCGATCAACCGCGTGGAGACACCCCAGGACGTGCTCCACACGTACTCCATGGCGCCGGCCGGTGTCTGGTACTGCACGCCAAAGGCCCGGGCGAAATTTTGGCCGAGATTGTGGGATGTGCCGGCCTGAAGCGCCCGATTGTCCTGCATCAGACCCTCGATGGCGTACGTGCGCACGGCCCCGGCGAACTTCTCGGACTCCGTCTTGACACCCGTAATGACGGGCATGGCCATCCACTCTTCCACAAACCGGCGGTAGATCCCGAGTATCAGTCGCGCCTCGGCCTCCGCCTCGTCCGCAGTGGCGTGTGCCGTGTGCCCTTCCTGCCAGAGGAACTCGGTCGTACGGAGGAATAGTCGCGTCCGCATCTCCCAGCGCACCACATTCACCCACTGATTGAGCAACACAGGCAGATCCCGATAACTCTGGATCCACTTGCCCAGCATGGAGTAGATAATCGTCTCGGACGTTGGCCGGACGACGAGCGGCTCCTCCAACTCCTTGCCGCCCCCGTGGGTGACTACGGCCGTCTGTGGCGCGAAGCCCTCCACGTGCTGGGCTTCCTTGGCGAGGAAGCTCTGGGGAATGAACAGCGGGAAATACGCGTTCTCGTGCCCCGTGGCGCGGAACATGTCATCCAGCGCCCGCTGCATCAGCTCCCAGATGCGGTAGCCGCGCGGCCGGATCACCATGCACCCGCGCACCGGGGAGTAATCCGCCAGCTCCGCCTGCATCACCACGTCGTTGTACCACGCGGCGAAGTCCTCCCCGCGCGGCGTGATCTTGCGGTCGTCCGACTTACGCTGTTCGGCCATGCTGTTCGTCTTTCCCGTCATCGCGTGACTGGCGCCTGGGCTGCGGCCCTGGCGCGATCTGCCCATTGATCCACCAGCGTTTCCACCGAAACCCGCTCTTCCGCACCTGTAGCGAGGTCCCGCCGCACCACCAGCCCGGCGGCGCGTTCCTCAGGACCAATGACCACTGCCATCCGGGCCCGCCGTGCCGCAGCCAACGCAAGCTGCTTTCCAATGGACTGCTGCTTCAGAGCGAACTCGACCCGCGCTCCACGGTCCCTCAGGTCGTGGGCGAGTCGCAGCACCATGGGCTGGTCCTCCGACGTCACAGCCACGAGGAATACGTCGAGCGCGCCGGCGGATTGGGGGAGCAGCCCCCGCTCCTTCAGCAACTCCCCGAGCACGACGTCGCCCATGCCGAACCCGACGGCCGGGAGGTCGGATCCGCCGATGGCGCCCAGCAGACCATCGTAGCGACCGCCTCCACAGATCGCACGCAGCGTACGCCTGGCGTCGAACAACTCAAAGACAATCCCGGTGTAGTAGGCAAGGCCCCGGACGATGGACAAGTCCAGCACGAGAAACTCCCCAAGCCCCATCGCCCGCAGGCTATCACGACATACGAAGAGATCCTCGCCGACCCCGGCCCCGCCGGCCGCGCCGCCGAGCGCCCGCTCCAGCTCGGACCAGTCCCGGATCTGCGCGATCTCCCATACCCGCCTGGCCACCTCGTCGGGATGCGCCAGCGTCGCGAACGCTCCCTCGAGGATTTCTGCCGCCTTCCCCGGTAGCCGCTCGCTCCGATCGATTGCGGTGAACGTCACCTCCAGCTCGCCGGGCGGCACACCGGCTGCGATCAAGAGGTGCGACAGCACACGGCGATCGGACATCCTGACGTGAACGTCCGTCGCGTTCAGACCGAGCGTCCGCTGCACGTCCACGGCGGCCGCGATGATCTCGGCATCCGCCAGAGGGCCCGGTTCCCCGATCAAATCCATGTTCAGCTGGTAATGCTCGCGCAGCCGGCCCCGCTGTTGTCGCTCGTAGCGATACAGCTGCGGCATGCTGAACCAGCGAATGGGCTTCTTCAGGGCACCCACCCGGGCGGTGACCATCCGGGCGAGCGTGGGCGTCATCTCCGGTCGGAGCGCGACGCGCCGCCCTCCCTTGTCCGTGAACTCGTAGAGTTGCGCGACGATCTCCGGACCGCTCTTCTCGGTGTACAGCTCGAGCGCTTCGAGCGGAGGACCGTCGTACTCCTCGAATCCGTATCGGGAGGCGACGCTGCGCCAGGCCGCGAAGATGTGATTACGAAGGGTGATGTCGTCGGGGTAAAAGTCGCGAAACCCCGGCAACCCTCTGGCTGGCATGCACGAAATTAGCCGAGCGGCGCAAAGCCCGGCAAGCGGCCGAGTGCGTCACCCACGGTGTGAAACGAACCCGTGACGAGAACGGTGGCGGCGCCCCGGCGTGCTGCGGCCAGCGCCCGATCGAAATCGGGCTCGATCGTGACGGCCTGATGGCGAACGAGGCGGATGGGAGGAGTGCCCACCGCCCGCCCGACCTCCTCGAGGTCCCACTTCCGCGCGGCTGGCGCCGATGGCGGGTCCGTGAGCCAGGCGGCATCGACCACCCCGAGCAGCCGCTGCAGCATTGCCCGCCAATCCTTGTCCCGCAGGATCCCGATCACCGCGTGCAGCGGCCGGGGGGGACCTGCCTCCTGGAGCGCCAGGCACAATCCCTCGGTCCCGTCCGGGTTGTGAGCCACGTCGAAGATCCACGGCCCGCGCTGGTCGAAGCGGCCCGGGATCCGAGCGCGGGCGAAGCCTCGTAGCACGGCCTCCGGCGGCGGTCGCCAGGGCTCGGGGAGCGCCGCCAGCGCCGCGGCGGCGACGGCGGCGTTCCGTCGCTGATGGGGCCCCGTCAGCCCGATCGGCCCTGAGTAGCGCTCGCCCGGCGGCACCTCGATCACCAGCGCGCCCAAACGCTCCGCGGTATCCCGCAACACCGAGCGCACCTCCGGGCTCTCCTCCCCAATCACGAAGGGGACCCCCCTCTTGGCGATGCCGGCCTTCTCCCGGGCGATGTCCGCGAGCGTAGGCCCCAAATAGTCCGTGTGCTCCAGCGCGATGCGCGTCACGACGGACACCGCCGGCTGCACCACGTTCGTGCTGTCGAGCCGTCCCCCCAAACCGACCTCAACGACCGCGATGTCCACACCGCGCGCCGCGAAGTCCGCGAACGCGATGGCGGTCGTGGCGTCGAAGAAACTCGCGCCGGCGCGTTCGATCTCTGGTCGGAGCCGCTCCACCCACGTCACAAATGCTTCGGGTGTGATTGGCCGGCCGTCCACCACGAATCGCTCCCGTACATCCACCAGATGGGGCGACGTGTATGATCCAACAGACCAGCCAGCCTGCCGCAGGGCCTCATACGTCAGCGCGACCACCGATCCCTTCCCGTTGGTCCCTCCCACGTGGAG
>DATMAW010000104.1:0-2917 GCA_035559715.1 Gemmatimonadales bacterium
GCGGCGCACGCCCTTCCGGAGGCGAGATTCTCGACTGGCTCGAGCTCGCTGGCTACCGCCTGCCGCCCCGGGTGGGCTGGGCGCTCCGCCGCATCTTCTCCTCCGGCACGCCAGGCCAGCGCACCGTCCGCTCGCTCGCCGTCGAGCTCGACCTCTCCGAACGTACCCTTCGGCATGCGTTCCACTCCGCCCACCTCCCACCGCCCCACTGGTGGCTCGCCGCGGCCCGCGCCGTCCAGGTGGCCGCTTGGGCCCAGGCCTCGCCCGCCCGCACCCTGACGGAGCTCGCGCTCGAGCACGGCTACGCCAGCCTCTCCGATCTGGACGGTGCGTTCCGGTCCCTCTTCGGACTCGCACCCTCGAGCGCCCGGCGGATCGCCGGCTGGGAATGGCTGCTTGCAGAGGGCCTACGCCGACATGCGGCCCCTCCCGCGGCCGGCCGGTAGCACAAGAACGGCATCTATTGCCGTTTCCGGCGTTGCGCCCGCAGCGGAACATGCGCTATCAGCATGTCCCAGCGGATACGAGCACGCGACCATGATGCGCCCCTCACGCCGCCGAACCGCAGGACTCCTGAACTTCGCGGCCGTCCTGCGCGGGACACACCTCGTCCTCGGCACACTGCGGGACCTGCAGCGCTACCGCGTCCAGCGCTACGACCTGGAGTGGCGCCTGAGCAGGTCGTTCCTGCCGGCCCCTCGCGCGCGAGACCCCTACGACCCTAATTTGCCACCGTCAGCCTCGCCGCCGCTGGCGGTCGTTTCTCTGGCAGCATCCGAACCTCGAACGGGCCGTTCACGCGCGACACCGCGTCGGACAAAGCGGGCTGGCTTCACCTGCGTGGGCCTATTTACCCCCCGCCCGGACCGATTTCCGGCCGGACGCCTCCCTCCCCGAGCCCACGACGGGATGCCGCAATCCGCAGACGTGCGTTCTCCCGCCCCTGGCCCCAGACTCCTGCCGTTACCTCGACCAGTTCACCCGAGACGACCGCGCGGCCGACGAACCACGCACCTACCGCGCCCTCGGGGAAACCTGTGCCCGACGCTGGCCCGGCCCCGCTCCTCATCGCACCGACGGCAACGATGCTTCTCACTCCAGAGCCGAGCCGCTCCCACGTCGTCACGACTGCCGCCCACGGCACCCAGGGACCTTATCGCCCGACGCTCAGAAGACCGCGCGCGGATTCCACACCTCCGCAGAGCCCATGATCACTGCAATTCCACCGATTGCATTGCCCAAAGCTCATTATGTCCTCACGAACGAAGCCGAGCCAACTCCTCAACCTCGCGACAACACTCGCAGCACTCGCTGCGCTCCTTTATGGACTGTTCCGCCCCGCCGGACCCGTGTCGCGCGCCCTCCACGACCACCGCGCCGCAGCGGCCCTCCGCCGTACCATCCGAGATACTTGGCCCCAGCTACTCGCAACGGGAGGCCGGCTCTACTATCACCCGAAACGCCCCTTGATCGTCGAATTCGGCGACTACGAATGCCCCTATTGCCGACGAGCGCATCGCCAGCTCGATTCCCTGCTAGTGGCATTCCGGGCCGGTCTTTTGTACCTCCACTTTCCTTTGTCACGTATCCATCCCACCGCCGAGATGGCCGCTCGCGCGTCCATATGTGCCGAGCAACAGAACAAGTTCGAAACGATGCATCGACGCCTTCTCGAGACCGACGCTTGGCGCACGAATCCGGATTGGATCGCAGAAGCAGTCGCAGCTGGCATACCGGATACGAATCGATTTCGGCGCTGCTTGGGCGAGGAAGCAACGGCCGCCCGGCTCGCTCGCGATCGCGCTCTGGCCGAACGATTGGGCGTCCAGGGCACACCGACCTTTGTGTCACCCGCCGGCATTCACGTTGGTCTCCTAACGCGTGACGCCATCCGCAGACTGATAGAGTGATCGACGAGCCGCTGTGTTTCACTGCCTGTCCACGTTGTGCCCGGCGCAGGGTCCGCCATCGCTTGCGCAACGAAGGGAGGTAGGTATGCTTGTGCCCGTACGCAACCTTTGCCTCGTAGGTGCCGCGCTCTGTCTCCTGCCCGCGCCGCCCGCGGAGGCAAGCGTAGCTTTAGAGGCCTGCGACCACCAAAGCCACATCGATCAATGTGGCGGTCCCGGTGAGTTTTGTTCTGTAAGTGAAAAATGTCTCGCGTGGTTTTGTGATGATCCTGAGCGAGGTATGGGAATCATCTGTGACCGTCCGGAATAAGTGAGAGCCCGGGCGGAGCAGCGGTTGATAGCGTTCGGCGGCTAGGGTGTGAATCCAGGCGCCGCCACGTCGGTGGACCCTGCGCCGGTCTAAACGCGACACGCCGCGTAGCGCTGCGAGCAGGGAAAAACGATGCATGGCCGATCGCCAAGCGCCCGAAATGTCGGAGCGCGAGCCGATTGGAAGATGGCTGGGCCGGGGAACCTGGTATTAGGGTTGGCTCCCGGGCGTGGGGGTCGCAACGCTTCTCGACGGTCGCCCTGGCTGGGCCCCGGTGCGCGCGGGATCGTGCCGGCTCTTTCCACGGGTCCGTCGGGGAGGACATGGTATGCGGTTATGGGCGCACCGGGCTCGGGCCCGCGGGCCGGGTGCGAATATCCGGAAAGGCGGGAAGCGTGTATCCAAACCGCCGCCATCCGGCGGTGCTCGGCGGGATGACACGGATCCGCACGGCCAGATGCCTTGCCCTGTTCGCGGCCACGCTCGCCGCCGCGTGCGGCGCGCCAGCGGATAAGGCCGCCCGCCGGCCCGCCTCCGTCTTCGAGGACCCCGGCACCGCGCGCTGGACACTCGCCCCCTCGCCCCGGCTCGCCATCGGGGGCGACGACGAGCGCGACGGCTACCTGATCGGCAGCCTCGCCGGTGCCCTCCTCCTCGGCGACCGGCTCGTCGTCGCCGACGGCTCCGCCCGCGAGCT
>DATMAW010000105.1:0-32054 GCA_035559715.1 Gemmatimonadales bacterium
GGGAACCGCCACGGCAATCCAGCGCGGCGACGGGGTACAGGCTGCGGCAAGAAGGACGAGCGCCGCGAACGGCAAGGGACGACGGACGGCGGAGGACGCGGCGGGATTATGACGGGCTGGCACGCCGGCACTACGCGTCCCGAGGAATGCCCTCGTCGAGGAACACGAGTGTTTGTCTCCGTTTCACGGCGGTGGCCAACGCGTCCATGATGGCCGGATCCACGATCTTCCCGGCGAGTGAGCGCATGCGATCCGTGGCTTCCTCGGGCGACAGCATGGGCTGGTAGGGGCGTGCCGTCGTGAGGGCGTCGTAGATCTCCGCCGCGCAAATGATCCGCGCGCCCAGCGGAATCGCGTCGCCGGCGAGGCCGTCGGGATAGCCGGAGCCGTCGTAATGCTCATGGTGCCCGCGCACGTAGCTCACCACCGGCCCGAGGTGTCGCAAGGGCTGGAGGATCTGCGAGCCGATGACGACGTGCGCCTTCACGTGCTCATACTCCTCTGGCGTGAGCGGACCCTGCTTGTTGAGCACGGACTCCCGAATCCCGATCTTCCCCAGGTCGTGCAGCCGCCCGGCTGTGCGCACCTGGTCCACGTCGTCGTCCGACAGGCCGAGGTGGTTGGCAATGGTTGCCGAGAGCGCGGCCACGCGTGCCGAATGCCCGCTCAGGTACGAGTCCTTGGCCTCGAGGGCGGCGATCAGCGCTTCCAGCGTCGCGACGCTCAGGGCCTGCTGCTTGAGGCGCTCCTGCTCCAACTCTTGCGTGCGCTTGGCGACTTCCTCCTGCAACCATTGCGACAACCCGCGGCTCTGGATGAGCGTGTCCCGGCGCTTGAGCGCCCGCTCGATGGCGCGCGCCAGGTCGTCCAGCTCGATCGGTTTGGTGAGGTAATCGAACGCGCCGCGCTGCATGCAGATCGTGGCGCTCGTGGCGTCGGTGGCGCCCGAGAGCATGACAATGGCCAGGTCCGGGTCTACTTCGAGCGCCTCGGGCACCACGTCCATTCCGCTGATGCCCGGCATGCGGACGTCGAGCAGCATCAGCGTAAAGCCGCCACCGTCGCGCAGCCGTTTGAGGGCCTCCGAGCCGTTGGGCGCGGTCGCGACCTCGTACCCCCGCTTGGCCAAGAACTTCGCGATTGCCGCGCGGATTTGCTCCTCGTCGTCAACGACGAGGATGCGGGTGGGCGAAGGGGCTTCGGCCGTCGTCACCTTCGATGTCTCACGAACGTCCGGTGCCGGAGGAAGGTCGCAGCTAACTTAACCGCGCCGGTGCCTCGCGCAACGCATCGTTCGGTGCTCGCGGCTCGACGAACGCCGGGGCCACGTCTCGTGGGATGATCCCGGCGTGAGATGCGCGCTGCAACAAGGCCCGGATGGCGGCCCGGCCGCGCTCTCCGTAGTCCAGCGTGAAGTCGTTCACGTACATCCCGACGAACTCGTCGGCCTGGAGTGAATCCAGTCCGCGGGCGAACCGCAAAGCGTACCACAGTGCGTCCTCGCGGTGGGACAGGCCGTACGCGATGCTGGCCCGCAGGTCTGCGGCCACGCCGCGCACGACCGCGTCGCCCAGGCTGCGCTTCACCACGTTGCCGCCCAGTGGCAGCGGGAGCCAGGTCTCGCCGTGCCACCATTCACCCAGATCAACCCAGAGATGGAGCCCGCGAGCGGCATACGTGAGCTGTCCCTCATGGATCAACAGCCCGGCCTCCACGTCGCCCGCCAGCACGCGGTCCTCGATGTGATCGAACGGCGTCAGGACCGGCTCGAAGTCTGGCTGATAGAGACGCAGGGCCAGCGCGGCCGTGGTGAGCCGCCCGGGGATCGCGACTCGCCGGCCGCGCAGTGCGCCTCGCGGGTCCTCCGGACGGGGGCGCGGCGAGACGAGCCTCGGTCCATAGCGGTCGCCCACGGACCCACCGCTTGGCAGCAACAGGTATTGATCGGCGAGGTACGCATAGGCGTGGAACGAGACCGCGGTGATGTCGAGCTCGCCCCGCAGGGCGCGTTGGTTCAGCGTCTCGATGTCCGCCAGCTCGTGGACGTACCGCCGGTTGGCGGTGTCAATGCGCCCCTCTGCCAGGGCGAAGAACATGAACGCGTCATCGGCGTCGGGACTGTGGGCTAGCTTGAGGGTCGGCATCTAGCGGGCGGTCCCGCTGCTCGTGAGGGCGGCATCGCGGAATATGTTGAGCGCCTCCCGATGAGCCTGGTACTCCTGCCTCCCGGTCTGCATTTGGGCTTCGTACGCGTCCAGGAAGCGCCGGTGCCAACGGGCCAGCGCGCGGGCGTCGCCGCCTCGCTCGGCGGCCTCTCCGCGCAGCAGCATCGCGAACAGGTGACCCGGATTCTCCCGCTCGAGCGTGTCGGCCTGGGCGAGCGTTGCCGTGAGGTTGCCCGACTCCGCCTCCAGTAAACCGACGTGATACCGCGCGTCCGCATCGAGCGCCCCGATCATGCCGTACGCCTGGATGGCCATCGGCACGAAGAACTTCGCCTGGCTGGTATCGCCGCCGGCGGTTGCCCGCATGACTCGATCGAACAGCCGGTCCGCGCGCTCGCGCGGGGTGAGGCTGCTGAGGTCGGTCGGTCCGCCGGCGCCCGGCGGCGCAGCCGCGTCGGCCGCGGATGGCCCCTCCGGCGCCGACGAGCCCGCGTTTCTTCCCACCAGCCAGACGACCAACACGGCAACGGCAGTGGCGCCAACCACCCACGCGACAACGTTGGTTGGCACGCTCGAGCGGGCCCGCGCGCCGTGGGGAGCCCCACAGAGATGACAGAACCGTCCCCCCGGCGTGAGCGGCGCTCCACAGGAGCCGCACACCGCTCCCGCCAGTGAGGCGCCGCACTCCGCGCAGAACTTGCCAGAAGCGGGTCGGTTGCAGTTGGGACAGTTCATAGCGAAACGGTATCGAGCGCGTGTCAGCGTGACGGCAGGAAGCGTAAGGGGTAGGGAGTGAGAGGGCCACCCCTCACCCCTGTTCCCTCACTCCTCACGCCGTTCTCAGCTCCGGGTGTGGCGTCCGTTCGGGGCGAGAGTTACTGTAGCCCCCATGGAGACCGACGGGTCTGGGAACCCGAAACAAACGCGGTTCGAGCCGCCGCTCAGCGAGATTCGCCCGCGTCTGATGGGCGAACTCGTGCGCGGCGACCATCGCTGGGACGTGCTGCTGGAAACCGTGAAAGACGCGAACGTCGGCGCCATGCGCGGCCGGATCCACTTCGTGGCGGGCAACACGCATCGGTTGTCCGGATGGATCTTTCTCGAATGGTCGGAGAAGGACATGCAGGAACGGTTCGCCGAATTCTCCGCCCAGGAGCTGTGGAACTTGCTGGACTCGCTCGCCGGTTGACCCCGGTCTCTCTCACTCGCAGCCCTCGGTTTCCGCAGTACCGTTCCCGCTGATCCCGCCTACCTTCGGGGTGCCGCTCCGTTGCGGCCCGGGGGGGGCGGCACGCGCTGGCGGAACGTTGTTCGAGTTGCACCAAAGGAGCGCGCTGTGCCAAGAGAGCCTCGTGCGCCGGATCGGTCCGGCGCCAAACTTCCGATCAAAGGCCAGGTTCCAGACACTCGCGGGGCGACCGCGAGCGACATTCTGGCGCTGGCCAAGCGCTTCGACGTGGATTTCCTCCGACTGCAATTCACCGACATCACCGGCGTCAACAAGAACGTCGAAGTGCCCGGGAGCCAATTCGACAAGGCGCTCTCCGGAGACATCATGTTCGACGGCTCCTCGATCGAGGGATTCGCGCGCATCGAGGAGAGCGACATGGTTCTGAAGCCCGACCTCGACACCTTTCGCATCTTCCCGTACACGGACGAAGGCGGGCGCGTGGGACGGCTGATCTGCGACATCTACAACCCCGACGGGACGCCGTTTGCCGGGTGTCCGCGCCTGACGTTGAAGCGCCAGATCGAGCGGGCACGGGCCATGGGATACGAGATGATGGCGGGTTGCGAGGCGGAGTTCTTCATCTTTCGGCTCGACGCGCAGGGCCACCCATCGCTGCAGACGCACGATCGCGGGGGATACTTCGATCTCACCCCGGTGGATCAGGCGGAAGTCATCCGGCGACTCATTATCGAAGATCTCGAGCACATGGGCTTCGAAGTCGAGGCCGGCCACCACGAAGTGGCCCCGGGTCAGCACGAGGTGGACTTCCGGTACGCCGAAGCGCTGACGACGGCCGACAATATTGCGACCTTCCGGTTCATCGTGCGGTACGTGGCGCACCGGCACGGGTTTCTTGCGACGTTCATGCCCAAGCCGATTCAAGGGCAGAACGGTTCCGGGATGCACACACACCAATCGCTGTTCAAGAACGGGAAGAACGCGTTTTGGGATCCCAAGGCCAGGTGGGAGATCTCCAGGATCGGGCTGGGGTACATCGCCGGATTGCTGCAGCACGCCCGTGGGTTTGCGGCCGTGACCAATCCGCTGATCAACAGCTACAAGCGCCTGGTACCCGGCTACGAAGCGCCGGTCAACGTAGCCTGGAGCATGCGAAATCGTTCGCCCCTGGTGCGCATCCCCGCCCGACGGGGACAGGGCACGCGGTGCGAGCTTCGCATGCCCGATCCGTCGGCCAATCCGTATCTCGCGCTCGCCGTGCAGCTCGCCGCCGGTCTCGACGGTGTGGAGCACTCCCTCGTGCCGCCCGATCCAGTAAACAAGAACATCTTCACGATGAGTTTTCGGGAACGGCGTCGCTATCGCATCGACGAGTTGCCCCGCGACCTCCACGAAGCGCTCGATTGCCTGGAGAAAGACGCGGTTGTTCGCGACGCGTTGGGCGATCACATCTACCGCCGGCTGCTCGAAGCCAAGCGGCACGAGTGGCAGGAGTATTCGGCGATGGTGAGCCCGTGGGAGATCGAGCGGTACCTCGGCGAGTACTAGCGGCCGTTTGTCGCGGGGGCCGGCGGAGCCCCGGGCGCTCCGCTGCTCTGCGATGTTGCCTGGTCTGTTTGGCCGCCGCGGTTCCAGGCCTTACGGCCCCCCTCGCGGCACAGGGGGGTGCCCCCACCGTCGACACGGTCATCATCCGCACGCACGATCTGTTCGATGACGCCGAGGCGGCCGGCCACGTGCTGTTTCGCGTGGCCAACGGGCTCAGGTTTCGCACCCGGCCGGCCGTGGTGCGGCGGGAACTGCTGTTTCGGCCCGGCCAGCCGTACGACACGGCATTGGTGGCCGAGTCCGCTCGCAATCTGCGGGCGCTCAGGATCTTCCGCGACGTTTCGATCGACACGGCCCGGGTGAGCGGTCGCCTGGCCGCTGTCGTGGAGACGCGTGACGGGTGGAGCACGCAGCTCCAGCTGAACGGCCAGTCCACCGGTGGAGAGTTCACGTGGGCGGTCGGCTTGATTGAGACGAACTTCCTGGGCACCGCCAACGTGGTGGGCGCGGTGTATCGCCGCGATCCCGACCGCAACGCCGTCCGTTTCCGGGGACTTGCCAATCGCGTGTTCGGGACCAGGAGTCGCCTCGACGCGGCGTACGACAACCGCGAGGACGGGGACATTGGCTCCTGGGTTCTGGGCGTCCCGTTCCGCGCGCTGGCCGACCGCGAGGCGATCGAGCTGTTGGGGGAGATCGGCCGGCTGCGCGTGCTACAGTTTCGAGACGGCGATTCGGCGGGGGCAGTCCAGCGCCGTGTTTCGCTCCATCGGCTCCAGGGAGCCATCGCGCCGCGCGCGGCCACGGATGGCTATCTCCGCGTATCGCTTGCCGCGCAACTCAAGCGTGAGGAACACGTCGCCTACCTGGACAGCGTGCGCGTCACGCCGGACTCCCTCGTTCCCGATTCGCTGAGCGGCGCGTTTGGGTTCGGCCTCGACTGGCTGAACGCACGCTTTGCGGTTGTGACGCATTACAACGGGTTCGCGCGCGAGGAGGACGTGGACCTGAGCACGCGGGTTCGGGCGGGCGTGTGGCTCGCGCCCGGTGGGTGGGGATATGACCGCTTCGGCGTCGGTCCCGCGATCGAGGCCCAGGGTGGGGTCGCCATGGGCCGGAGCTTTGTGCGCGTCCGGGCAGAGGCGAACGCGCTGCTCACGTCCGACGGGGTGGATTCCTCACGCGTGCGCGGCTCGCTCACCGTCGCGGCGCTTGCCGTCCGCCGGCACGCCACGGTGCTCCACTTGCAGGGCGAGGTCCGCCGCGGGCTGCCGCCCGGGAGCGAGATTGACCTTGGCCATGGCGTGGGCCCGAGAGCGTTTCGCTCGCACGCGTTCAGCGGCACGCGGGGCGTGTGGGGCACACTGGAACACCGTTGGTTCGCGATTGACGAGATCGCGAACCTGTTCGGCCTGGGATTCGCCGCGTTCGTGGACTACGGCGGAGCGTGGTACGGCGACCAGGTCGAGCGGTTCGGTGGCGACGTGGGCCTTGGGCTCCGGATCGGGGCCACGCGCGCCACGGGAACGAACGTGGGGCGGATGGACGTCGCCTACAAATTCGGCGACGGCGTGGGCGCGAAACGGTGGACGGTGAGCGTGGGGAGAAGCGTCGTCTATTGAGGCGGCAAGCCGCCGGGACTACCAGGCGACCCGCACCGCCGTCCCGCTCGCCGTGACCATGAGCATGTTGCCGCCGCGGCCCACCGAGATGGTCTCGTAGTCGAGGTCCACACCAACGATCGCGTCAGCGCCGAGCGACTCCGCTTCGGCGGCCATCTCTTCCAGGGCCAGCGATCGCGCCTCCCGCAGCTCTTTCTCGTAGGCGGCTGAACGGCCGCCCACGATGTCGCGGATTCCCGCGAAGAGATCCTTGAAGATGTTCGCGCCGAGGATGGCCTCGCCGCTGACGACGCCGTAATACTCGGCGATCTCGGCGCCATCAACGCTGGGAGTGGTAGTGATGAGCATATGGCTCCCTGTCAGAGTCTCATGAGTTGTCACACGCGGTCATTGCGGCCCACCCAGCCCATGGCGCCCGGCTGCAGCGCTCGCGCCACGCTTGCCCGCAACGCCGCGTCGACGGCGTACCGATCCAGCTGGTCCACCGGGCACCACACCGCGTCACGGACCTCCTCGTGGGGGCGCAGATCGGTCTGGCGCGACTCGAACGCCAGGGCCAGGTCGTGATGGCAGTGCGGGGGCTCGCCCTTCGCCCCCGGGATGCTGTGCACGTCCACGCCCACGACGCGCGCGCCGGCCACGGGAAACGCGGTCACGCCGGTTTCTTCCAGCACCTCTCTGCGCGCGGCCGCAACGACGGTAGGGTCATCGCGTTCGATATGCCCGCCCGGCTGCAGCCACCGGTCGAGCCTTCGGTGATACACGAGCAAGACGTGGTCATGATTTGGTGAGAGCACCACCCCGCTCGCGGTGAGATGTCCCGGCGTGTACTCGGTTCTGGCGAACGGATCGGAAGCGCGCTCGAGCAGTTCCCGTACGAGGGCCACGCTCCGCTGCGAACGCGGATCCGCATCCGGCACGAATGCGTCGAGCAGCGCGCGAACCTCGCCGACGGAGGGCACGGCCCAATGATAGGGGCGGCTCGACGCTTGAACAATGCGGCGCGCGTACGCATCGTTTCCGCGCCTTCCACGGGAGTTTCTCATGTGCGCTCGCTCTGGTGTACTCCTGATGCTCCTCGCCGGCACCCCCGCCGCATGGGCTCAGGACACGGTTCGCTTCGAGCCGACCGTGGGCCATCCCACGTTTGCCGTGCGCGAGCCGGTACTCCGCATCCGACCTGGAACCGTCTTGGTCTCCAAGACGATGTTCGGCCCGTACTACACGGAGGCCGGCGGGGCGTTTCCAGGCGAGGTGGGGCCGTTCTACGTCGAGGGGGCAACGACGAACGACGTGCTGGTGGTGAAGATCCTGCGCGTTCGGCCGAATCACACGATTGCGGCGTCGCAGCTCTATGCGGACTTCGGAGGCCTCGCCACCGACAGCCGCGTCCGGCTGCTGAACGATCCCATTCCACCGCGGCGCTACATCTGGCGGTTGGATGTCGCGCGCATGACGGGCCGCACCGAGCTGCCGGACAGCCGCATGCGGTCGATCGAGATCGAGCTGAAGCCGATGCTCGGCCGCGTGGCGGTGGCGCCGCGTGGCGCGGAGGCGTTCGCCGGGCTCTGGCCCGGCGACTTCGGCGGCAACATGGACGCGCAAGAAGTGCGGGAGGGAACGACCGTCTACCTCCCGATCTTCCACGACGGGGCGTATTTCTACTTCGGTGACGGGCATGCGAGACAGGGCGAAGGCGAGGTTGCGGGCACCGGTCTGGAGACGTCCATGGACGTGATGTTGCAGCTCGATCTCATCAAGGGGAAGCAGATTGACTGGCCGCGACTCGAGGACGCGGACTACATCATGGTGGCCGGCAGCGCCCGGCCGCTGATTGACGCGTTCCGCCTGGCGCACGTCGAGCTGATCGAGTGGCTCGTGGAATACGGTTTCGGGAAGTGGGATGCGTACGCCCTGTTGTCCCAGGTCGCCGAGTCGAGCGTGGCCAACATCGTGGACCCCAACTACACCGTGATCGCCAAGTTCCCCAAACGCTACCTGCCGCGATGACCGAGGATCCGGACGACCTCCGGCGCTGGCGGAGCGAGACGCCGGGCTGCCAGAGTCGGATCCATCTCAACAACGCGGGCGCAGCGCTCATGCCGCAGCCCGTGCTGGATGCCGTGCTGGGGCACCTGCGCCTGGAGTCGGAGATCGGCGGGTACGAGGCGGCGGACCAACGAGCTTCGGCCATCGCCCAGACCTACGCGAGCGTCGCCGAGCTGATCGGCGCTCAACCGCGGAACGTGGCTGTGGTGGAAAACGCCACGGCAGCCTTCGCGCTTGCCCTCTCGAGCTTCGACTTCCGTCCGGGCGACGTGATTCTCACGAGCCGCAACGACTACGTGTCCAACCAGATCATGTATCTGTCGCTTGCCCGGCGCCTGCGGATCGAGATCCATCGCGCGAACGACCTGCCGGATGGCGGCATTGATCCGGATTCGGTGAAATCCTTCCTTGCCCGCCGGCGCCCGACGCTGGTCGCCGTGACGCACATGCCGACCAACTCCGGCCTCGTGCAGGACGTGGAACGCGTGGGGGAGATCTGCGCGGAGGCCGGTGTCCCCTATCTGGTGGATGCCTGCCAGTCGGTGGGGCAGCTCCCCGTGGACGTGCAGCGGATCAGGTGCGACTTCCTGTCCGTGACGGGCAGGAAGTTCCTGCGGGGGCCGCGGGGCGTGGGGTTCCTCTATGTGTCGGACGATCGGCTCCGGGCGGTGCACAACCCCTGCTGGTGGACATGCGGGGCGCGGAATGGACCGCTGCCGACGAGTACACGCTCGTGGACGGAGCGCAGCGGTTCGAGAACTGGGAATTCGCCTACGCCCTGCACCTGGGCCTGGGCACGGCTGCCCGCTACGCCCTGGACGTGGGGATCGACCGGGCGAGCGACCGGGCGTGCGCCCTGGCGGCCTACGCACGCGAGCGGCTGGGGCGCCTCGACGGCGTGCGCGTGCTGGATCGCGGCGCGCGGCTCGGCGCCATCGTGACCGCCGAGGTGGCCGGCATGGATGCCCGCGCGGTCGTGACCCGCCTTCGGGTCCGCGGCATCAACACCAGCGCCACACTCCGCGGATCGGCCGTGATTGACATGGACGAGAAGCGGGCGACCTCGGCAGTGCGAATCTCCCCGCATTACTACAATACCCGGGAAGAAATTGACACCGTTGTTGCCGCGCTCGACGAGATCGCACGGGACGGATCGTCCGCCCGGTGATCGGCTCGTAGTCGGGCGCCTGCAACCATTCTCCTGCATTCGGCATCTCATTCATTGATCCCACCACGTGCGAGCACCCCATGCTCCTCCTCGCGGCCGCGCTGATCTTGCAGTCACCGAGCGGCGCTCCTCCCAGCGCATCGCCCAGTGGACCACCGCCGGTGGCCGCGGTTCGGGTTCCGCAGGCGCCGCAAATTGATGGGCGGCTCGACGATCCCGCGTGGGCCGATGCGAGCGTCATCAGCGGGTTTACTCAAGTGGACCCGCTGGAAGGGCAGCCGGCAAGCGAGCCCACCGAGGTGCGGGTCGTTTATACGTCGGAGGCGCTTTATGTGGGCGCGCGGTTGTACGACCGTGAGCCCGGGCGTATCGAACGCCGATTGGGCCGGCGAGACGCCGCGAGCGGCGACTTGTTCACCGTGGCGCTGGACAGTTATCACGACCACCGGACCGCGTTTCAGTTCACCGTGAACGCGCATGGGGTCCGGCGCGACGCCGTGGCAAGCGACGATGCGGAGTTCCAGCAGGACGACACGTGGGACCCGGTGTGGCAAGCCGCCGTCACCGTGGATCCGTCGGGATGGGTGGCGGAACTGAGAATCCCGTTCTCCCAGCTCCGCTTCCCCCAGGCGGCCGAACAGGCGTGGGGCGTGAACTTCTTCCGCGAAGTCTTTCGCAAGAACGAGCGTTCGGTCTACGCCTTCAAGTTGAAGACCGAGAGCGGCTACGCGTCACGGTTTGCCCACCTCGAAGGCTTGCGGGGGATCCCCGCGCCGCGCCGTGTGGAAGTGCTTCCCTATTCGGTGGCACGCGGCGTCTTCGACGAGACGGCGGCACCCGGCGATCCCTTCAACGACGGCAGTACGTACTTCGGCGGCGCCGGCGTGGACTTGAAGTACGGCGTCAGCTCCAACCTCACGCTCGACGCGTCCATCAACCCCGACTTTGGTCAGGTCGAAATCGACCCGGCATTCGTCAACCTGACGGCGTTCGAGCAGTTCCTTCAGGAGCGGCGGCCGTTCTTTGTGGAGGGATCGAGCATCTTCGCGTTCGGGGGCGGCGGGGGCGGGACGATCCGGTTCGGCGGAACCCCCCAATACTTCTACTCCCGCCGCATCGGCCGGCCGCCCCAGGGATCGGCGGCGCCACCAACGGGCGGCTGGGCAACGATGCCGGACAACACGACAATCCTCGGCGCGGCGAAGCTCAGCGGGAAAGGCGCGGGCGGCTGGTCGGTCGGAGTGCTGGACGCCGTCACCGCACCGGAGAACGCCACCCTCGAAGACAGCCTCGGCGGGCGGTCGAGCGGTCGTGTGGAGCCGCTCACCAACTACTTCGTGGGGCGACTGACGCGGGAATCGGCGGGCGGAAGCAGCGGCTTCGGCGTGCTCGCGACCGCGGTGACACGCCACCTCGACACCACTTCGCTGGACTTCCTGCGGGAGGGGGCGTACGCGCTCGCGGCCGACTTCTTCCGCCGCTGGGCCCGCAACACGTACGCGGTCTCCGCCACGTTCGGCGCCTCGTACGTCCATGGTTCGTCACAGTCAATCACCCGTGCCCAGCGCGCCTCGCAGCGATACTACCAGCGACCCGACGCCGAGCATCTGTCGCTCGACACCACGCGCACGTCACTCGCCGGCATTTCTGGTGATATCGGACTGTCTCGCATTTCAGGCAATTGGACCTGGGGCGTGGCGTTCAGCACCACGACGCCAGGTTTCGAGGTGAACGACCTCGGGTTTCAGACCCGCGTGGACCGTGTGTCCGCTGCCGCGCAGGTGAATCGGCGATGGACGAGGCCCGGCCGGGTGTTCCGCCAGGCCAACATCGGCGTCTTCGTCGGGCCGTCGTGGAACTGGGACGGCGACCCGATCCAGCGCAGCATTGGCCTGTTTCACTCCGGGCAATTCCTGAACTATTGGGGTTACAACGTGTTCGGGAACGTGCGAGCTGCGGTGCTCGACGACCGGCTGACACGCGGCGGACCGCTCGCTAAAGAACCGGCCGGCCGCGAACTCGGCGCTGGGGTGTTCAGTGACGGCCGCAAACGGGTGAGCGGCGACCTGTTTTCGTTCTATGACAGCGACGAATCCGGGCTGTGGTTCTGGCGGATCAACGGCGGCCTGAGCGTGCGCCCCAGTAATGCGGTGTCGTTCAATGTCGGCGGTGGCTACTTCCGGGGGCGGACACCGGGCCAGTTCGTGGGCGCCGTCACCGATCCCACGGCCACGGCGACGTACGGACGGCGCTACGTCTTCGGGTCGCTGTTCCAGCAGAGCGTGGACGTGACGCTCCGCGGAAACGTTACCTTCTCGCCCGACCTGTCGTTCCAGCTCTACATGCAGCCGTTCTCGTTCTCCGGCGACTATTCGGAGCTCAAGGAACTCCGGGCGCCGCGGACGTTCGACTTCACCGTGTACGGCGCGAGCAGCGGCTCGATGATCACGGTGGCCGACCGGGACGCCGCCGGCCGGGACGCGGTGTACCGAGTGGATCCCGACGGCGCGGGCCCGGCGCCGGTGTTCACCCTGGCGAACCCGGACTTCCGCACTCGGTCCATCCGCACCAATGCCGTGCTGCGGTGGGAGTATCGCCCCGGATCAACCCTTTTCCTCGTGTGGACGCAGAGCCGCGCCGGCTTCGTACCGTTCGATCCGAGCTTCAGTGTGGCGAGGGACTTCCGGCGGGAGTTGTTCGACGACGAGCCGCTGAACGTATTGCTGGTGAAGCTGAATTACTGGTTGAGTCTCTAGGCGGGTCGTCTCAGTCGGCTGGACCTCGCCCCGGAAGGTGGGGAATGCTCTTGCGCAGCAAATCCCCCAGTTGCGCCCGACTGGAGGCCAGGAGCTTCGTTTCCGCCAACGCCAGGTGCAACCGCCGCAAGAGGTCGTCCACGAGCTTCTTGATCTCGGGGTTCAGCGGGGGATCGTCGTGCGAGAGGCCGGAGATGATCTGAATGGCGTTTCGTAGATGACCTTCGGCGGTTTCCCTGCGGGACAGGTGGCCCCGACGGTCAGGCCCCCGCCGGCGATCTGATGCGACCGCGACGTGATGAGAGCGCCGTTCGCCGATCCGCCGGTCCGCGGCGGCACGACGCTCGGCACTCTCCCATGGGCGTCCCGAGTACATCGCAGCCGGCATGTTGGGCCCATATGATAGAGCAACTTTTGCGCCCGTCAACGCCTCAGGCGTCAACCGGAGCCGTGCGAGCCGGTTGAGGCTGAGCGCATGGGGCCCATGCCGGCGACTTGCGGCACCGAGACCACAAGCGTGAAGACGCGAGTCGGGCGGCGGACCGGTTCCTATCTGAAGGGCTCAGTGTGTCCGCCCCGGAGCGCCTCTTACGCGTCGCAGCTGAGCCACTTAAGTCGCGCCGGCGAGCACGTCGTCGAGCATGGAGCGCACGAACGCCATCTCGTCGTCGTTGATTGCGTGGGCCATTCCGGCGTAGATCCGCGTCGTGACGCGCGCGCCGAGC
This sequence comes from Gemmatimonadales bacterium, assembly GCA_035559715.1. Taxonomy (GTDB): domain Bacteria; phylum Gemmatimonadota; class Gemmatimonadetes; order Gemmatimonadales; family GWC2-71-9; genus JACQHC01. Next base: position 13,223 of record DATMAW010000105.1, read on the forward strand.
CGTTCCAGGACCGCCGCCGTTTGCTCCACTCGGCGCCTGGGAACGTGCGCGTCAGCGTCGCCGCACGCGAGGAAGACGGGCGTGCCGAGCAGCGAGCCCTCGTAGTCGCGTGGGGTGCCTTCGGCCCCAAGGAGTCCCGCGGAGAGGGCGGCGAGGCCGCCGAACCGCTGAGGTTGGCGGACCGCGAGTTCCAGCGCCACGCAGCCGCCCTGAGAGAACCCGAAGAGGACCACGCGCTCCGGCGGCACGCCGCCCGCTTGGGCCTTTTCCAGGGCGCGCCGCACCAGTCGTAACGCCGAGTTCAGGTAGGACTGGTTGCGCTCGATCGGCTCGCGGATGCTGTAGGGGTACCAGGTTCCTCCGAAGGCCGCGGGCGCGAGGCAGGCGACCTCCGGCCGCTCCAGGGTGCGCCACAGCTCCTGCATGTCGCGCGCGGCCGCCCCGCGGCCGTGCAGCATGACGATCCCGGCCCGGGCCTCGCCGAGCGGCGCGCCGGACAGCAGGATCGGCTGGTCTTTATGCGGATCTCGGAGCATCGGTCAAATATGCGCTTGAGAAACGCGGCCTCCACGGCGAAGTTTCGCCTCCGTGGCGCCGTAGCCAAGTGGTAAGGCAGAGGTCTGCAAAACCTCTATTCGGCGGTTCGAATCCGCCCGGCGCCTCTCAGCCGTTCCGCCCCCCGCCCCCCGCCCGGCCCTGCCCCTCCCAGTCGCACCGTGCGCCCACCTCACCCTCCGAACGGGAAAGCGGAAACGTAAGCGCCAACGCACCGGCGCCCGCGAATGGACAGGGCGTCAAACCGGCGCGTACTTTAACGCCACATCCAGACGGATCCTCTCCCTCACCTTCTCCGGAGGAACCTATGCTGAGAGCCTTGTCTGTTGTGATCGCGGGCGGGCTGCTGGCGGCATGCATGGCGGAGTCGCCCGATCCGACCCAGCCGTTCGACGTCCCGGTGTTCAGCCACGCCCACAATGGGGCCTCGAGCGCCAACGGCGGGAATTTCGGAACCGCCCTGTCGGGCGACGAGGAAGTGCCGGCCCGCGACACGCGAGCCCGGGGCAGCGCCACCTTCCAGCTGAGTGCCGCTGGCGACGCCATCGCCTATCGGCTGATCGTCGCCAACATCGAGAACGTGTTTCAGGCCCACATCCATCTTGCCGCCGCGGGCACGAACGGCGGCATTGTGGTGTGGCTCTATCCTTCCACTGCTCCCGTGCCCGGTCCGCTTGGCGGGGGACGCATCGACGGCGTGATCGCCGAAGGAACCATTACGGCCGCGAACCTCACGGGCGCGCTGGCAGGGCAGCCCCTGTCCGCCCTGGTCACGCAGCTGATGAACGGGAACGCCTACGTGAACGTCCACACGAATGACGGCGTGGCACCGACCAACACCGGACCGGGAGATTTCCCCGGCGGTGAGATCCGCGGGCAGATCGAGCACCGCGGCCACTAGTCAGCACGGCCCAGGTGATGGCGCAGGGCGAGAGTGACCTCCGCGGTCCTCTCGCCCTGCGACGTCTTCAGCGGAGCCGCCGTCCGGGTGTCCACGGCGCGCCGGCGGCTTCGAGATCGGCCTCCAGGCGCGCAACGGCGCCCTCGACGAGAGCATTCAAGGCGCGCACGAGCGTCTCGAACGCGCTCGACGCAATCTCGATGTCCCGCCGCTGTGTGGCCGTCGGCATCTGCCGCGTCTCCCAGTGCCCTGCCATGACCTGACCCACGCGGCCGCTGATCGACGGTGAGGTGGACTCGTTCAGCCGCGCCCGCGCGGGATCACCGTTGAGCTCGAGATCAAGCGCCGCCAGGGCCTGCGTCACGGAGTCCATTCTGGTAAACAGGCCGGGATCGGCCCGCGGCGTCTGGACCAGCGCAGCCCGCATGTGGCGCAGTTTGTCCTGCACGCGCCGGATCTCTTCGCCGGCACCGGCGATGCGCCGCCGCAACTCGGCCGTCTGCTGCTGAAAGGCTGTGACCGTAACGAAGTCCGTGCCCGCCGGGGCGTTCGGCACCGCCTTTACGTCGAACGATTGAATCGTCCCCAGTCTCCGCACACCGCTGGCTGAGACGATGGCCAGTTGGGCCGAGTAGCGACCGGGTGCCACGAGCGGGCCGCGCGGCGGATCGGCCCAGGGTGGCTGGAATCCGGGCGGGCTCAGGTTGACCGGGTTCGGGTTCGGGCCCCGCAGATCCCAGTTGACACGGTGCAACCCTTCTTTGGCCGGCCCCTCGATCAACCGCACGCTGCGCCCCGTCGCGTCTGACACGACGATCAGCACCTTGGGTCCGGACTCCAGCGCCTCCGCGCGGAGGCGGTCGAACCCTGGGAACGGCACGTCCGCCCCTTGTTCGCGCAGCGTTTTCTCGCGCGCCTGGCGCGCTTCCCGGGCAGTGGTCGGAGCCTCGCGCAAGTAATAGGTGAGGATGGCTCCGAACGGAGGGTTATCTGCCGTGTAGTCGTCGCTCCCCTTGGTCGGTCGCCCCGGCGCCTGGGCTGGCTGAGAGGGCACGTACCACCAGGCGTCACGCACCGGGAACAGTGTTGCCTCTTGGGCGAGTGCGCCGGCGGCGAGGTCACGCAACGGCGTGTAATCATCCAGGACGTAGAACCCCCGCCCGAAGCTCGCCCCGACGAGGTCGTTGTCCCGGCGATGGATCTTGAGATCCCGGAACGAAATGGTCGGCACGCCGCCATTCAGCTTGAACCATCGCGCGCCGCGGTTGGGGCTGAAGTAGATGCCGAACTCCGTGCCGAGGAACAGCAGGTCGGGTCTGTCGTGGTCCTGCTGGATGGTCCAGGCAATCGTGCCCCTGGGGAGGTTGCCGGCGATGGAGCGCCACGTTCGGCCCAGGTCCGTGCTCTCGTACACGTACGGCGTGAAGTCGCCGATCTTGTGCGCATCGGCCACCACGTAGAGGGTGCGGGCGTCGTACAGCGACGCTTCGACGTCGTTGACGAAGGAAAGCGGCGGCAGGGCCGGCAGTGGCGCTGCGCGCGTCCAGGTCTGTCCCCCGTTGCTCGAGACCTGGACCAGTCCGTCGTCCGTGCCCACGATCAGGACGTTCGCTTCCACCGGCGACTCGGCGATGGCCGTGATCGTGGCGTACTTGGACATGGCGGCGTTGTCGTGCAGTGCGTCCACGCTCCAGACGCGACCCATGAAGCGCTGTTCGTACCGGTTCAATCCCTGCGTCAGGTCGCCGCTGATCGGCATCCAGCTGCTCCCGCGGTCGTCGCTGCGCCACAGCCGCTGTGACGCGTAGTAGATCCGATCGGGGTTGTGCGGGCTCACGAGGATGGGCGAGTCCCAGTTCCACCGCTCCGGCGGATCCCCGGGGGCCGGCTGTGGCCGGATGCTCAGCCCCTCGTCGCTCCGCCGATCCTTGCGATACAGGTTCCCCTCCTGCCACATCAGGTAGAGGATGTCGGGATCGCGTGGATCGAACGCCACGCCGTAGCCATCGGCGCCGAGTGGGACGTACCAGTCTTGGTTGCGAATGCCGTCGCGATTGAGGGTGCGCGAAGGGCCATGCAGCGTGCCCAGGTCCTGCGCGCCGCCCAGAATGTCGTAGAACGGCTCGCGGTTGCTGAGCGCCACCTTGTAGAACTGCGAGATCGGCAGGTTCGGGAAATGGCGCCACGTGGCGCCTTCATCGAAGCTCTCGTACAGTCCCGCGTCCGTGCCTACGAGCATGTGTCGCCCGTTTGCCGGATCGATCCACAGAGCGTGATTGTCGCTGTGCTTGTCGTGCCCGGTCTCCAGGATCCGGAAGGTCGAGCCGCCGTCCCGCGTGACGTTGATGAACACGTCCATCTGGTAGATCAGGCCGGGGTCCTCGGGCGACGCTTCGATCTCCTGGTAGTAGTGCGGGCCCGTGCCGCCGGAGATGTAGCCGTTGCGTTTCTCCCAGCTCTCGCCCCGGTCGCGCGAGCGGTAGAAACCGCGCTCCTCTTCGTTCGCTTCGATCGTGGCGTACACGAGGGTGGGATCGGCCGGTGTCACGGCGAGTCCGATCTTCCCCATGTCCCCCTTGGGCAGGCCGGTCTCGACGCGCCGCCACGTGACGCCGTTGTCCGTGGACTTCCAGATTCCCGACTTCGGCCCGCCGGCGAGGAACCCCCACACGTGGCGGCGGCGCTGATAGGCGGCCGCGTAGACGACGTCCGGATTGGACGGATCGAACTCGAGATCGGTGACGCCGGTGTTTTCGTCGATCTGCAGTGCGGCGCTCCACGTGGCTCCGCCGTCCGCCGTGCGATAGACACCGCGCTCGCCGCCGGCCGACCAGAGCGGTCCTTCGGCGGCGACGAGCACGACGTTGCCGTTTCGCGGATCCACGAGGATCCGTCCGATGTGCTGTGAGGCCGCCAGTCCCATTCGCTGCCACGTGCGTCCGGCGTCGCGGCTCTTGTACACGCCGTCGCCCCAACCCACGTGGCGGCCGCTCACGTTCTCGCCGGTGCCGACCCAGACGATTTCGGGATTCGTGGGGTCAATCGTCACTTCGCCGATCGAGTAGGACGGCTGTTCGTCGAACACGGGGGTCCACGTGAGGCCCGCGTTGGTGGTTTTCCACACGCCGCCGGAGCCCGCGGCTACGTACCAGGTGCCAGGTGTGCGGGGATGGACGGCAATGTCGGCGATGCGGCCTCCAGCGTACGCTGGGCCGATGCTTCTGAGCTTCAGGCTCGACGCCGCGCTCGCGATGCGGGTCGTGTCGAGCGTTTGGGCCGTGGCGCTGAGCGGAGTCGTGGCGGACACGACGAGAATAACGAGCACACCGATGCTCATAGGGCAGTCCACATGAAGGGGTCCAACGATTGGGCAAACGGCGGCGCGTCTAGCGCGCCGCGAGCTTCTGGCGAGCAAACCGCCGAGCAAACGCGGCCGGCGGATTGTGGGCCGTGGCCATGTCGTACGCCTTCTGGTACAGCGCCCTTGCCTGGTCCGGCCTGCCGGTTTGCTCGTACACCATGGCCAACAGGCAGTGCATGAACGGGTCGCGGTCGTTGCCTTCCATGGCGATCGCCTTCGTCAGCCACGACTCCGCGTCCTGCAGATCGCCGGTATAGAGCGCCACGTAGCCCGCGAGATAGGGGAAGAACCGCTCCTGATCCTTAGCCATCGCGGGATCGCTATCGAGAATGCGCCGGGCCTCCGCGACCTGACGCTGCGCTTCCGCCTTGTCTCCCCGCCGCGCGGCAAGCCGGCCGAGCGCGTGCGCCAGCCGGTAGTCCCACAGGGTCTTGGGATGGGTCCTGGGCTCGGGCTCCTTGAGCCCCAGTTCGCTCCCCCGGCGGTACAGTCGCTCGGCCACGTCGAGCTGGCCGGCGTCAATGCAAAGGCGGGCGGATTCATTGGCCATTTCGCCCTGTTGATAGAACGCGTTCTGCGGCTCGGCTGCCTCGCGCGTCTGCCAGTACGCGATCACCATCTCGTGGTACTTGACCGCGTTGGCGCAATCGCCCTCGAACCCGTACGACATGGCCATGCGGCGTTGCGCCGCCGCTCGCGCGGCGGCATCCGGCGCCGTGTCGATCAACCGCTGGAAGATCGCGCGCGCCTCGGCGTGAGCGCCCTCACGATCGAGCCGCTGGGCTTCCCTGAGGCTGTCGGCACGGGGGGAGGTCTCGCGCTGTGCCGCGAGCGGCATGGGAGGCGCAAACAAAGCAACGGCGGGCAGGATGGTTGCGAACATGAGGCGGCGAACGGACAGCATCGGCTCCCTCTCGTCCGAAGTTGGTATCGCTCCTGCTAAGCTAGGGAGCGGTCCGGGGCATGGCGAGTCGCGAGGGCCTCGTTAGTCGTCCAGCAGCGGCAGGAATGCCTTCGGCACCGTTCGCATGTACCCGCCATACCGCATCGGCTCCTCCAGTCGGCAAGACCACTCCAGCCGGTCCTTCCACACCGTCATGTCGGGGCAGCCGTCGCACATGTTCTGGCGGCCGTCGGCGAGGACGTCAATCGGCTGAATGATCATGACGGACTGGAAGTGCAGGGGCTGAAACACTCGGAGCGGATTCCGCGCGAGCGCGCCCAGATACGCGGCGGCGGTTGACGCGAGCCCGGAGTCGAACGGTGAGAGCAACAGCATGGAGCGACCGGCGCGGAGCAGACGGGGGCTCACATATGCCAGGTACCTGCCGCGCACCAGGTGGTGCACGGTCTGGGAGATCTCCATGAACTTCGGTCCCACGTACCCGTAGATGCGGTCCTTGGTGCCGATGCGACCAGTGAGCAGCCACTTGAATGAGTCAGGCTTCTCGGTGCCGTTGAGATAGGCGCAGGGACGGAACTGCGGGAACCGCCTCTGGATTGCGGCCAGCACGTCGGTGGACTGGATGTCCACGCGTGGGGTCGCGTCGGTGGCGTAGGGGAGCTCGTCGAGCATCACTCGTTGCCCGCCCACGTAGTAGTCGTACGCCCCTCCTGTCAGCGCCGCGCGGAATGTGATGAACACGAGCACGTGAACGATGTCGATGTGCTGCTGTCCCCACGCCACGATGTCGGGCACGGATGGGAGCGTGTCCTCGTACACGGTGCTGTTGAACGCGCAGGACAGGCCGCCCACCTCAGCCGCCATCTGCGCGAAGCTGAGCCGCAACTCGTTCAACTCGATCTCGCTCTTCCCGCGCCAATGCGGTCGAGTCTGCTTGCTGTCAATGTGAAAGGTGAGCCCTCTGAGGCCGGCCCGCTTCAGTTCGGCGAGAAGCTTGCGATCGAGCGCCAATCCATTGGTGTTGAGAATCGGCTTGAAGCCGCGCTTGGCGATGAGCGCTACGATGTCCACCACCCGGGGATGCGTGAGCGGATCGCCACCGGCGACGGAAATCCCGTCGGACGTGCGCAGTCGCATGAACACGTCCAGATCGTGCGCCACCTCCGCGAGCGACTTATGTCCCTTGGGATCGTTGGTCCGGTAGCAGCCCTCGCAATAGAGGTTGCAGGCGGCGGTCGGTTCGAGCCAGGAGATGGCGTTGTCGGGCAGACTCCACGGAAGCCGATAAAGGCTGCGGTGGTCCAACGTGGGGGTCGTCATCGGTCCTCCTCGAGGCGCCTGAGTGAGCGCACGGCGAGGGAACCGGGAGCCTGACGGGGTGCCCGATGCTAGGGCGGTCAATTCCCGCCGTCAAGTCGAGCGGATTCCGCACCCGGACTTCGACCTCGATGAACGCGAGCAGTAGCTCGGTCAGGCGTCAAGTCTCGGGTCAATGATGATCTTCATGCAGTTCCCGCCGGCAATCATCATCTCGAACCCTGTCTGGATTTCCGACAGCGGCAGCCGATGGGTGATCAGGCGGGCCACGTCGAGTTCGCCGCCGGCAACCAGCCCCAAGGCGTCGCGCAGGTCCTGAGGAGCGGCGCCGTAGGAACTTGTGAGCGTGACGCCCCGCTGCCAGAACACGGTGTCGAACGGCAAGGGATAGCACTCGCCCGGGCCCATCGGCGCGAAGAAGGACACCGTCCCGCCGTGGTCCACGCTTGCGAGCGCGGTGGCGACGGCCGCTGGCGCCCCGGTGCACACCATGACGTGATCAACGCCCCGTCCCAGTTCCGCGTGGATCAGACGTGCCACGTCGTCCGCGGCGTCGAACACGTGGTCGGCGCCCAGGCGTTCGGCAAAGCGCCGGCGCTCGGGCTGCACGTCCGTGGCAAAAACGGGCGACGCGCCTTTGGACTTCGCCGCCAGGAGGTGGAGACTGCCCGAGACACCGGTGCCGATCACCAGCACGCTCTCGCCGCGGGACACGCGGGCCTTGCGCTGCGCCCGTAGCACGCAGCCCAGTGGCTCCACCATGGAGCCGACGTCATCGGGCACGTGGGCGGGCAGTTGCAGGGCGCCGCGCCGGACGTTTTCGGCGGGCAGGCGGATGTAGGCGGCGAAGCCACCGGGATCGAATGCCGTGTGCCGAAGCATGTCACACGCCGTCTCGTGGCCGCGGCGGCAATAGCGACATTCCCCGCAGGGGACGTGATGCGTGGCGACGATGCGATCACCGGGCGTGAACCCGTCGGCGCCCTCGCCGACCGCCACGACGGCACCGGCGACCTCGTGCCCCAACACCGTGGGGGCCTTCGGCCTGCGGTACCACTCCATGAGGTCACTACCGCAGATGCCGCTGGCGTGCACCTCGAGGAGCAACTCCCCTGGGCCGATGACCGGTGTGGGTCGCGTGCCCACGCGGACGTCGCGGTTGGAGTGGTATACGGCGACGCGGTTCACCTGCGGCAACGTCATTGCCGAGCCTTAGACCGTCTGAAGCTGGCCTGGCTGCTTCAACCGGGTGAAGAGCGCAAAGGCGTCCTCGGCCGTCGCGCCTTCATGCACGATGGCCCGGAGCGCGCGGATCATGGGGACCGGATGATCCGACTGCCATACGTTGCGGCCCATGTCAACGCCCGCGGCCCCCTCTTGCATTGCCCGATACGCCGTCGCGAGCGCATCGCGTTCGGTCCCGCTCTTCGGTCCCCCGGCGATGACGATCGGCACCAGGCATCCCGCTACCACTTCTTCAAAACCGTCGCAGAAGTACGTCTTCACGAAGTGCGCTCCCAGCTCGGCGGCGATGCGACAGCAGAGGGCCAGGTATCTCGCGTCGCGTTTTTCCAGTTCCTTTCCCACGGCGGTCACGGCGAGCACGGGCATCCCGTAGCGGGTCCCGTGGTCCACCAACCGCGCGAGGTTTCGCAGGGTCTGGTGCTCGTACGCGCTCCCGACGAACACCGAGAGGGCCACCGCGCTGGCGTTGATCCGCACGGCGTCTTCCATTGCCGTGGTGATGGTCTCATTGGCGAGGTCCGAGCCCACGACGGACGAACCGCCTGAGACCCGAAGCACGATTGGGACCGGCGTTGCCGCGTCCACGCAGTTGCGCACCACGCCGCGCGTCACCATGAGCGCGTCCGCGAACGGCAGCAAGGGCTGGAGCGTCCGGCGCGGTTCTTCCAGCCGGTGCGTCGGGCCGAGGAAGTACCCGTGGTCTGCCGCGAGCATGACGGTGTGTCCATCCTCAGGCTTGAGGATCCGGCTCAGTCGATTGCGCAGGCCCCAATCCACGATTCTGCCTCCAGAACAGGCGACGACGGGCGATAGTGGGCGACGACGGTCGATGAGCGTCGATCGCACTCCTAATCTATCCCCCGCGCCGGTGGTCTGCTGGCCGCTGGTACACCACCCGCCCTCCAACGATCGTGTAGAGCACCCGGGCGTCGAGCAGCCTCGCGGGCGCCGTTCGCCCCGCGTCCATCAAGTCCGTATCGAACACCGCGACATCCGCGAGTTTGCCGGCGCTCAGCGTTCCCTTGATGTCTTCCTCGAAGGAGGCCCAGGCGGAGTTCCTGGTGTACGCCTCGACCGCTTCCTCGATGGTGAGTCGCTGTTGGGGGAACCAGCCGTCTTTCGGCTCACCCGTGAGCGTTTGTCTCGTTACGGCCGCGTACAGGCCGTACACCGGGCTCAGATAGTAGCGGGCCGCGTTCGTGCCGGGGCTGTCGCTCCCGAAGATCAGGACCGCACCGGCATCCTTGAGCGCGCGGAACGCGTACGCCCCGCGCGAGCGCTCCGCGCCGATCCGCTCCTCCATCCACCGCATGTCGTCCGAGACGTGGTAGGGATTGACCTCGGCAACGAGGTGGAGCTGACCGAACCGCGTGATGTCGGCCGGATGCACAACCTGCGCGTGAATCACGCGCCAGCGGTGATCGGCGTTCACCAGGGCGTGTCGCGTGAGCACGCGCTCGTAGATGTCCAGCAGAATGCGCACGGCCTTGTCGCCGATCGCGTGTACGTGCGGGGTGAGTCCGGTAGGCACGGCCTCATTGAGCAGGCGCTCGAGGTTCCCTTCGCCGAAGTCGGTGTACTTCTGGGCCTCGGTCATGACCAGCGCGGCGCCCGGCCGGGCCTCCGGCAGCATGATGGGCCGGACGATTCCACGGTTGGCCGGATCGTGATCGTAGGGCCGGAAGAAGAGCGCGGTGGAGTTCCCCATGATGCCGTCCACCCACGCCTTGTAGCCAATGAACTTGAGCCAGTGATCACCCAGGCCCTGCGTGATTCCCAGTGCGGCCGTGTGCGTCACGTTGTCGAGCGACGGGCGAATCAGGATACGGGCCGTGAGTTCGCCACGCCGCTGCAGCTCGCGATACGCCTGTAACTGCTCGGCGGTGGTGAGGTCCTGGATCGTCGTCACGCCCCCTTCGCGAGCCTCTTGCAGCACCGCGCGCACCTGCGCGAGACGTTGGTCGAAGGGAATCGAGGGAATGACTCTGGTGACGCGGTCTACGGCGGTGCCGCGGAGAATCCCCGTAAGCCGGCCGCGCGGGTCACGCTCGATCGTGCCGCCGGCGGGCGACCGCGTGGTCTCGGTGATGCCGGCGGCGCGCAGGGCGAGCGAGTTCGCGAGATACATCTCACCGTCGAAGCTGCGAACCAGGACCGGATGATCGGGCGTGACGCTGTCTATCAGGTCTCGATGCGGCGTGAAGCGGCGGGCCGCGCGGGCCGTCCCAGCCGGAGTGCCGGCAGAGCCCGCTCCCCATTGCTCGTAGGCGCCCCAGTCACCCCGCGTGATCCAGCTTCCCGGCGGCAGGCGCCTCGTGGCGGCTTTGACGCGCTCGACGAACGGACCAGGCTCATGAACGTCGAGCAAGTTGACGCCGGTGAGCAACGCACCCGTGGCCTGCACGTGTACGTGCGCGTCGTTGAAGCCCGGAAACACGTACGCACCTCGGAGATCGATGACGCTGGTCGCGGGCCCTGCGTATCTCCGGATCTCGCGATTCCCACCCACCGCCACGATCCACTCTCCATCCACCGCGATCGCCTCGGCGCGCTGGCGCGCGGTGTCCAGCGTGTACACGTTGCCGTTGACGAGAATCAGGTCGGCGGTTTGCGGCGCCCGGCAGGCGCTGACAGCCAGAAGCGCGGCAAGAAAGGCAACACGCGGCATGACGGTTCCCGAGGGCGTTAGGGCTTTGGTGGTTCCACGGCCTGTGGCCGGTCTCTTACACGATCCACGATACAGACGAACCCGAGCGGCGCGTTCCCCGTGGCGCGGAACTGGTGCTTCGTGCCGGGCGCCACGTACACGCAGTCGAACGGCGAGATCTCGTACGTCTCCTCGCCGAGCTGCACGTGCCCCGTACCGCGAATTACGATCACCGCGTGAGGATGCCGGTGGAACTCGAGAGACGAGTAGCCGCCCGGCTGCACCTCGAAGTAGCGAGTCAGGAAGTTCAGCGGCTCTTCGCCCCGTTGCTCGCCGAGGAGTGTCTGGCGCGTGACACCCCGGTAGTCGTCCGCCGCGGTCTTGTATTCCCGGAGGTCCACGCCGTTCCAGCGGAATTCGCGGCACTTGATCACTTTGGATCGATCACGCATGGTCGTACTTCCGCATGGTATCCACCAGGCGGGCCGTCGCCGTCGCGAGATCGCGCTGCGCGTACAAACTGCTCCCCACCAGAAACATCGTGTCCGGTCCGTAGCGACGCAGTAAGGCCGGCACGTGGGCCACATCCACGCCGCCGCCCGGCACCGGGAACGCGGGCCGGGTGCCGTCGAGCGGCTGCCGCAGGCGTTGGTTGATCGCGAGACAGCTCTTGAGCGAGAAGGGGAATCGGCCGCCGGCGTTGGGATAGATCACGCCGTCGCTGCCGATCATGCGGAACAGCGTGCCGAACAGCACGTCCGGCGCGATGCCGTGGCCCGGCTGCACCAGGGTGCCGGTGAACGTCGGGTGACTGAGGACCGCCACCGTCCCGCCGGCTGCGATGTGCCGCACCGCATCGGGCCCCACGAGCAGCGGGCTCAGCAACACGCCGCGGCAGCCGAGCGATCGGACGTACTCGAGGTCCTCGAACAGCGTCACGAGACCGCGGGAGAGGTTGGGGAAGTACGCCGTTCGGCCGCCGGTCTTCGCATTCGCCTGCTCCACGGCCTCCTGACACCGCGCCACCCGCTCGCGGAACGGCGCCGCGGGCTGGTTGGCAAGCCCGTGATCGTCCTTCACGATGTGTGCTCCACCCGACGCAAACGCGTGGCAAATGCGCGCGAGCTGCCTGGCGGACAACCCGATCGGCTTTGACGCCGCGCACAACAGCGGCCCTCTCGGTACGCCGCAGATCTGGCGCAGGCCCGGGATCCCATACGCCGGCCCGGGCAGACCGGGGAGCGCCGGCAGGTCGAGGTCCACCAGCCGGATGCCCTGCAGCATGGAGATGTTCCCGAACAGGAGATTGAACAACTGCGGGACGCTGTCCCCCACGATCCCGGGCTCGAAGGTGCAGTCAATCCGCCAGCGCGAGCTGCCGACGGGCTCGACGCGTTCAATGGCGCCGACGACGGTGCGCCATAACCGCTGCGGGATGCACTTGGCCGGTACTTCGGCGGTCTGTTCCACGACCATGTCGCGGGCCTTCGCCCGCGCGGCGGCGCGGGTCGGTGCCGTCAGCACATAGGCAGCGCGGATCCGACTTCTCCCATCCGCCACTTCGGCATCCCCCTGGGTCTCGTGGCAACACGTTGGCGTGCGACACGGGGCGTGTCCAGCGAGGCCCCGCCGCCTCGGAGCGCGCCATGAAGCGCCGCTCAGGGGCGTCTCAGACTCCGTTCACTCGCCCCTGCCGAAGCTGCGTGTCAGGGCGTTCGCCCGAACGAGGAGCGTCATCATGACCAGCCCGGTTGCGCAGGAAGCCGCCCAACGCGCGGATCACAAGCAGGACTTCGCCGTAACGCTCACCCTGAATCAGGGGTACGCGTTCCAGACGACGTTCGACGGCACCGATGTCCCGGCCCTGGTGGTTGACGAGCAGCCGCCGCTGGGCGCCGCGGTTGGGCCGAATCCGGCGCGCATGCTGGCCACCGCGGTGGGGCACTGCCTCAGCTCCAGCATGCTGTTTTGTCTCAGGAAGGCGAAGATCGAGCCCGAAGCACTGCATACGACGGTGACGGGCTTCATGGTCCGGAATGAGCGTGGCCGGCTGCGTATCGGTGGACTGCGAGTGTCGCTCGATCCGGTGTTCAAACCCGTCGATCGCGAGCGCGCCGCTCGCTGCCTCGAGCTGTTTCAGGACTTCTGTATCGTGACCGAAAGCGTGAAGCACGGGATTGACGTGCAGGTGGCGGTCAGCCCCTGAAAGGTGGTGCAGGGCGCCGACTCGGCTTCATTGCCAGGCGTTCGCCAGTCCGCGTGGGCCACGGTGTTCGAGACGATCGAGTGCCCGGGGTAGAGCTACGCCAGAGGCTATTTCGGAATCCGCTGCCGCCCCGCGGAAACCCGGACGAAACCACCGGTCCACCACCGCGCCGACGATGTAGGTACCGAGGGCCGCGGCGAGCGAGGCCAGAAAGGGATACGGCCAGGCGAGCGCGAGGCCCGCAACGTACACGATGACGCCGGCGGCGAGGGTCGCCGCCGCGGTCGTTGGGCCCCCCAGGCCGGTGAACAACGCGAAGCTCACCACCACGAGACTGCCCGCGCTCCCGAAGGCGGATGCTTGCTCCACCAGCGCGAACACCCCCTCGGCATGTCGGGCAAGAAGATAGGCCAGCACCCCGAACGCGATTACCGCAACGCGGGCAACTCGGACCTTCACACGTTCATCGCCGCTGCGGAGCAGGGGCATCACGAGATTGTGGGACACGAGGCCGGCCGGCACGAGCAAGGTGCTGTCCACCGTGGAGAGAATCGCCGAGAGGAACGCCCCCACGAAGGCCGCATAAGCAACGGTGGGCATCAGCTCCCGCGCGAGTGACGGGATCAACTGTTCAGGGTCATCCAGTGGTTCGGTGGGGGCGAGCCCCACGACGCCGATGAAGACGGGAATGAGCCCGACGGCCAGGTACAGGCCGCCCGCGATGAGCGCCGAGCGTCGCGCCACGGTGGCCGTTGGCGTGGCAATGACTCGGGCTACCAATTCCGTCGCGACCACCGAGCCGCACACCGGAATCGCCCAGCGTTCGACCGTCTGGATCAGCGGGCCTTCCGGGAGGATGCCAAACCGGACTCGGCCTCCGGCCGCGATGGCGGCCCGAGCGCCGTCGATGCCACCCACTTCGCCCACGACCGCAGCGGCCAGCACCACCAGGCCGAGGATCAACATCACGCCCTGGACGACATCGGTCATCGCGTCGGCCATGAGGCCGCCGAACACGGTGTAGGAGATCGTGATCCCCGCCGCGACGGCGACGGCGACCTCGGTCTCCAACGTGGAGCTCGTGGCCAGGACGCCTCCGAACGCCCGCACCTGAGCGGCCGCCCAGAGGACCGAGCTGGGGATCAGCGTGAGTGCTGCGAATCGCTCCACGGATGGGGAGTATCGCGTGCGAAACAGGTCCGCGAGCGTCGTGAGCTTCCTGCGCCACAGGGGGACGGCAAAGACGAGGCCCATCAGGATCAAACACAGGGCGTAGCCGAACGGTTCGGCCGATGCCGGGGAGACGCCCTCTTGATAGGCGCGGCTTCCCGATCCCACGATGGTCTCGGCGCCGAACCACGTGGCAAAGATCGAGAAGATCGCGAGCGGGTAACCCAGTCGACGTCCCGCGACGAGATAATCGTCCTCCGTTCGAATCCGTCGGGACACCCAGATGCCGATGCCGAATTGCAGCGCGAGATAGACGCCGATCGCGGCGAGAACCGGAGTCATGGAGGCGCGGGCCGGTGAAGGTGGTGAAGGATGGCGCAGGCGGTGAAGGTTGTGAAGGTCGCAACGGCGCCGCAGATTGATCCACTATGAACCCTCCCACTTCTTCCCGACGCGACTTCCTCGCCACGTCATCCAGTTCGGCGCTGGGCGCATGGATCGCCTTCAACCTGTCGGACATTCGCGCCGTGGCGGCGTACGCCGCTCGGGCCCGGGCGCAGCGGCAGGCGTTCGAGACGCTCAGGCCGGACGAGGCGCGTGATCTCGAGGCCATTGCCGCCCAGATCTTCCCGAGCGACGCAACGCCCGGCGCGCGCGAAGCTGGCGTGATCTACTTCCTGGATCGAGCGCTCGGGACGTTTTCGGCCGGATTGCTCGAGCCCACGCGGACGGGGCTCGCGGACATTCGCGCCAGGGCGCGGGAGCGGCGCGGCGCCGCATCGTTCGCGGAACTCGATGACGCGGCGCAGGTGGCGCTGCTGCGCGAAATCGAGCAGACGCCGTTCTTCGGCGGCGTTCGCTTCCTCACGATCGCGGGCATGTTCGCCGACCCGTCGCATGGGGGCAATCGCGACACGGTCGGATGGCAGTTGCTCGGGATGGAAATGCGGTCGGCGTTCCAGCCGCCCTTTGGGTATTACGACCGCGAGTATCGGGAGGCGGGCCGATGACCTCCTTCCAGACTCGGTCCGAGGTGGACTTCGTGATCGTGGGATCCGGCGCGGCGGGCGGCATCATGGCGAAAGAGTTGTCCACGGCGGGATTCTCGGTGGTGGTGCTGGAACAAGGTCCCTACCTGAAGCCACAGGACTTCCGGCACGACGAATTGGGGTACTTCTTCAACGGTGAACTGTACGGTTCGTTGACCGACTTCCCGCAGACGTTCCGCAAGACGGAGCAGGAGGAGGCGCACTTGGCCCCCGCCGATGGCCTGCCGCCGGCCTGGTACGCGCGGATCGTCGGCGGCTCCAGCGTGCACTTCACTGCGAACTTCTGGCGGTTTCACGAGATCGATTTCATCGAGCGCAGCCGGGTCGGGTCGATCTCCGGGACGGGGTTCGCCGACTGGCCCATCACGTACGCGGAGCTGGAGCCGTATTACACGAAGGTGGATTGGGAGATCGGCGTGTCCGGCGAGCCTGGGCCGTACGATCCGCCGCGCTCACGGCCCTACCCCATGCCCCCTCTGCCGGTCAAGTCGTCCGGCGTGCTGTTCGAGCGCGGGGCCCGGAAGCTGGGATGGCGGCCGTTCCCCGCACCGCTAGCGATCCTCTCGCGACCGCACAACAACCGGCCGGCGTGCATCCACTGCGGGTTTTGCATGGGGTTCGGGTGTGAGATCGGGGCCAAGTCGTCGAGCCTGGCAGCCATGATTCCCCTGGCCGAAGCCACCGGTCGGTGCGAGATCCGCCCGCTGTCTACCGCCATGCGGATCGAGACGAACCCGGCTGGTCGCGTGTCGCAGGTGGTGTACGTGGACCGCGAAGGACGGGAGCACGCGCAACGCGCCCGAGCCGTCGTGGTGTGCGGCAACGGGGCGGAAACGGCGCGGCTGCTGCTCATGTCCACGTCGAGCCGCTTTCCGCAGGGACTGGCCAACTCCAGCGGCACGGTGGGGAAGTACCTGATGTGGAACGGGAACACGGGCACCGCGGGTTACTTCGAACACCCGCTCAACGAGTTCAAGAGCGTCCAGGCCACCCGCGTGCTGCACGAGTGGTACGACTCCGATCCCCGGCGCGGGTTCTACGGAGGCGGCGGGTTGGACGCGCGGTTCCAGTTCTACCCTATTCTGTTCGGCCTTATGGGGCTGCCGCCGGGCTCGCCTTCCTGGGGCGCCGAGTACAAGCGCATGCTCGGTCAGTACTTCAACCACACGATGCAGGTGGCGGGACATTCCACGTCGCTGCCCGTGGAGTCCAACAGCATCTCGCTCGATCCCATCGTGAAAGACAAGTGGGGTCGACCGGCGATGCGGGTGACGTATCGCGATCACCCGGACGACGTGAAGATGATGGCGTTTCTCGTGGACCGCGCCAGGGAAGTCTTGCAAGCGGCCGGTGCCGCCAAAGTGTGGGACGTCTTTCCCGCCCAGGAGCAGACCGCCGGCGCGCACCTGCTCGGCACCTGCCGGATGGGCAATGACCCGCGGGACTCCGTAGTGGACAGGTATCACCGGGCGCACGACGTGCCGAACCTGTTCATTTGCGACGGTTCGAGCTTCGTGACCTCCGGGCGAGGCCAGCCCACGATGACGATCATGGCGCTCGCGTTTCGGGCCGCCGAACACATTACCCGGTTTGCGCGGAACGGGGAGATCTAGCCAGGGACGTGGCGCATTTCATCTTGATGCTGACGCGAGGCGACCGCACACTCGATGATGCGGTGGGGATGTGCCAAAGCCTCAGCAGCGTTGCGGGGCTTGAGCGCGTGGGGTTCAAAGACGTCGGGCTACCGCCCGCCGGGCTCGCCGATCTGGTGGATGCCGTCCACGACCTGGGTTGCGAAGCGGTTCTGGAGCTGGTGAGCCTAGACAGGCAGGCCGAGCAGCAGTGGGCCCTGCGCGCGGCCGACAGCGGTGTGGAACTGGTGCTCGGCGGCGCACATGCGGATGCCGTGAGCGCGGTTTTGGCGGGCAGCGCCGTGCGGTACTTCCCGTTCGCCGGCCGTGTGGCGGGGCACCCCTCGCGGCTCGCCGGCACGCTCCAGCAGATCGTCGAGCACGCGAGCAGCCTCCCCGAGCTCGGGCACGTGCACGGGGTTGATCTTCTGGCCTATCGGTCTGACCTGGACGCTCCGGCCCTGGCACGCTCGGTGGTTGACACGGTGGGGCTCCCCGTGGTGGCCGCAGGCGGCATCGCCAGCGAGACACAGATTGACCGCCTCACGGCGGCGGGTGTGTGGGGATTCACCATGGGCACCGCGATCTTCGAGGGCTCCTACCGCCCCGACGCGCCCTCAGTCTGCGATCGCGTGTCGCACGCGCTCGACGCCGCGCGCCGGGCGGGAGGCGCGGTTCGAGCCTGAATCTTCCGCTGATCAGCTGCTGACCACGAAGACGATCTTCACGGCTTCATAGGCGTCGCCCTCGCCGGCCAACGGAATGCCAACCCCGGCCGCAACCACCGTGCGACCGGCTTCCAGCGCCTCTGCCACCGCCCGAAGCGAGGGGAGCGTGTGCTCGTCCACTGCGATCTCCGTGCGCTCGGTTATCATGACCGCCGTCCCGTCCTCCAACTGCAGACGGCGGGTGTCGAGGTTCACTGATGCCACGGTCCCGGTGAAGAACACGAACACCGGTGGCTTCACGAGGAACGCGACGTCGTGAGCCACGATCACCAGCGGATCGTGTGACTCGACTTCGCCGACGCCCACGATGGACACGGTCTTGCCGTCACGCAAAGCCTCGGCGATTTCGTTTAGAGAGCCGAGCATATGATGCGTACCCGCATCGCCGTGAATCGTCGTTTCCTCCGTGACACGAACCACCGCACCCGACTTGAGCGTTACGCTTCCTGCTTCCAGGTTGACGGCGGTTACGATGCCGTCGAACCGTATCAGGCCCGGCGGCTGGGCGACGAACATCACCTTGACGGCAACGATCACGAGCGGCTCGGCCGTTTCGACCGTGCCCACGCCCACCGCGAGGACGGTCTTGCCGGCCGCGATGGCCGCCGCCACGTCGGCGAGCGAGTGCAGCGTGTTTCCATCGCCGGATTCGCGGTGGATGGCGCCTTCCGGAACGCGGATTACGGCGCCGCTCTTGAGGGTCACGCTGCGCCGCTCGAGATCCACTAACTGCACGATGCCCTCGAACCGCTGGAGCGGTGGGGGCGCCACGAAGAACACCACGCGCGCGGCCACCAGCGTGAGCGGGTCCCGCGATTCCACGAGCCCGAGCCCCGCGGCCAATACCTTCTTGCCGGCCGCCAGGGATTCCGCCACGTCGGCGAGCGTGGTGAGAACCTCACGGTCCCCGAGCTCGTGATGCATTGATCCCTCAGGCACACGCACCACCGTTCCGTCGTCCAGGGTGACGGAGGCGGCGTCGAGATCCACGGACGCCACGGTGCCGTCGAATCGCTCCAGCGGCGGCGCAAACGCCACTTTCAGGGCGAGCAGCGTTCCGGTCGCGCCCGGTACGGGAGCGCCTATTCCCGCGGCGGTAACGGCTCGCCCCTGTGCGA
>DATMAW010000106.1:0-6907 GCA_035559715.1 Gemmatimonadales bacterium
TGCCCGAGCCAGCGGCGGCTCCCCTACCGGAACCGCCGCGCAGCCGCGGAGAGACGGTCCTCGTCGCCGAGGACGAGAAATCCATTCGCGAACTGACGGTCCGTGTGCTCGAGCGCCTCGGGTACCGGGTGCTCGCCGCGGAGGATCCGAGCCAGGCGATCGAGCTGGCCGAGCAGTACGGCGCGGTCATCCACCTGCTCATCACCGACGTGATCATGCCCGGGATGAACGGGCGTGACCTCGCTAACCGGCTTAAGACGCTCCACCCCGGTCTGCGTACCCTGTACATGTCCGGCTACACGGCGGACGTGATTGCGCACCACGGCGTTCTGAACGAAGGTGTTCTCTTCGTCCAGAAGCCGTTCTCCGTGCACGACATCGCGGTCAAGGTCAGGGTCGCCCTGGATTCGCAGAACAAGGCCAGGCGGGACCCGCGAAAGGCTGCCACCCGCGCATTGTCAGGTTGACATACCGGTCGATCACACGTGGCAGACAAATCTGCAAGTCTGACCAAGCGCGGCTGGCATTCCGCGTGCTTGGCGTGTCCGGCGGAGGTCCGGCCCCCCGGGGATCCGCTCGGGCGGCCGGCGGTAACTGCTTAGAGCGGTAACGGTTGGAAGAAGGAGGGAATGCCATGATGTTTGCTCCGACTCTTTGGCGTGCGGACTCGCTTCTGGACGACATGCTGAACTTTCGTCGCGAGTTCGACCGGATCTGGGATCGCGCGTTCGGGCCCAACACGGCTCAGCCCCTGACCGCCTGGCTGCCGGCGGTGGACGTGCACGAGACCGATGGAGAGTTCCGCGTCACGGCCGAGCTGCCGGGCCTGTCGCTGGAGGACGTGAACGTCACCGTGCAGAACGGCATCCTGACGATCAGCGGAGAAAAGCGCAGCCAGTATGACGAGGGCAAGGAGGAAGGGAGCTACCACGTCTACGAGCGGCGGTATGGCCGATTCGAGCGCAGCTTTACGCTGCCTCGGACGGTGATCGCTGACGACGTCCGTGCCACGTTCCACAACGGCGTGCTCACGATCACCCTGCCCAAGACCGAGGAAGCCAGGCCCCGTCGGATCCAAATCCAGGCTGGCGCGCAGTCCGACGCGCCTCAGATCAGCTCGGGAAAAGGATCACGAGCCGCTTAATGCGGCTCGTCCACGGCCTCAGGCCCGGCACGTAGGTCCGCCGGGCCTTTCTTCATTTCTGCGGGACGCCCTCACCACAGGCAGCATGGCGGCTTGCGCAGCTGGCTCCCGGCGCACACCTTGGCGCCGCGCCAGACACTTGTTCCATCACCTCCCGGCCAGGAGGCAACCATGTTCGTGCCTTTGACGTCCCTGTGGTTACCGATTCTCGTGGCGGCCGTGCTGGTGTTCGTCGCCAGCTCGGTCATTCACATGGTGCTCCGCTACCACGACAACGACTTCGAGACGCTGCCCAAGCAGGACGACGTGGGAGCGGCCCTCCGTCCCTTCTCCATCCCGCCGGGCAGCTACATGCTCCCCAAGCCAGCGCCCGGTCAGACGATGAAATCACCGGAGTATCAAGAGAAGCTGAAACAAGGCCCCGTCGTGGCAATGACCGTTTTCCCCAGCGGCCCGTTCAACATGGGCGCGAGCCTCGCGCAATGGTTCGTATATTGCGTCGTGGTGGGCGTGGTGGCTGCGTACGTGGCCGGCCGCACGCTCAACCTGGGAGCGGAGTATCTGCAAGTGTTCCGCGTTGCGGGAACCGTGGCCTTCACCGGCTACGGACTCGCGTTGGCCCAGGGTTCCATCTGGTTCGGGCGGAAGTGGAGTGTGACGCTGAAGTCCATGTTCGATGCGCTCATTTACGGACTGCTGACCGGAGGGGCGTTCGGCTGGCTCTGGCCCGCGGCGTAACGCCGGGCCCGACAACCCCCGCGGTCGCGCCATCAAACCATCGTCGGGGAGCATCCATGGCGGTTTACACCTGCGAGAAATGCGGCATGAGCGTGGGGAGCATCACCTGCGGTCATTGTGGGAAGGAATTGTTGCACGACAAGCTGACCAAGCCAGACGGCGGCACGGTCCTGATTTCCCGCTGCCCCGATGGCCATGGGAAGATCAAGTCGCCGATGTGCTGTGGGCAGGACATGACCTGCTCGGCCTGACCCACCCGATCCCGGCGCGAAGAGCCACCCGGGCGGATGTCTCCGCATGTGGCTCTCGCGTCCGGGCCCCATGCCCATGACGAAGAGCCCGATGCCACCAGCCGAGGGCGTGGTTCCGCTGAGTGATCTCGTGCGGTATCAGCCCGGCGCGGTGGTGAGCCGCACGATTGTCAAGCGAACCACCGGCACGGTAACGGCGTTCGCGTTTGATGAGGGCGAGGGCCTGAGCGAGCACACCGCCGCCCACGATGCTCTGGTCATCGGCATCGAAGGCGAGGCCGAGATCACGATTGCGGGCGCGCCTCATCGGGTCGGCGCCGGGCACCTGCTTCTGTTACCGGCCCGTCAGCTGCACGCGCTGAAAGCTCACTCCCGGTTCAAGATGCTGTTGGTGATGATCCGCGAATAAGCGGCGCCGGCGCAATCCCCTTCCCCCTCCGTCGCCCTCACAACACTTTGGAAAACCATCGTTCCGCCCACGAGCGGAGGTCGCCATGTATCGCTCGTTCTGCTCGCTCTTCGCGCTCACTGTGGTGCTGGCCGCGACTGCCTCCAGTCAGCAAACGATCACGGACTACACCCGCACGCTGGAGAAACGGGACGGATACTTCCCGCTCTATTGGGACGCGGCGCGCGGCCGGCTGCTGCTCGAGATTCCCCGTGTGGGCGAGGAATTCCTCTATCTCCCGTCCCTCGCCACGGGTCTGGGAAGCGAGCCGCTCGGTCTCGACCGAGGGTTGATCGGCGAGAGCATGCTGGCCCAGTTCAATCGGGTGGGTCCCCGCGTGCAGCTCGTCGTCAAGAACATGGATTTTCGCGCGACGAGAACCGACAACCCCGCGCTCGTGCGGTCCGTGGAGGAATCCTTCCCCGCATCCACGATCGCCGCGTTTGAAGTCGTCGCGGAAGAAGCCGGGCGGGTACTCGTGGACGCCACCGCGCATTTCCTGAGCGACGTGATGGACGTGCGCGGCACGCTACGGCGCGGCAACGCCGGCACGTATCAACTGGACCGCGATCGCAGCAGTATCTACCTGCCCCGCACCAAGGCTTTCCCGGAGAACAGCGAGATCGAAGCCAGTCTCACGTTCACGAGCGACGCTCCGGGCGGCGAGGTGAACCGCCACGCGCCCGACGGCCGCGCGGTGACGATTCGACAGCACCACTCTCTGGTGAAGTTGCCGCCGCCGGGATTCGCCCCCCGGCGGTTCAACCCGCGCGCGGGGGTGAGCGGCGTGTCGTTCTTCGATTTCTCCAAGGGGTACGACGAGCCGTACGAATCGGCATACATCCGGCGCCACCGCCTGGTGAAGCGCAATCCCAATGCCGCGATGAGCGATCCGGTGGAACCCATCGTGTACTACATGGATCCCGGAATCCAGGAGCCGTATCGCACGGCGTTCAAGCAAGGGCTCGCCTGGTACGAGCAGGTGTTTCGCGCCGCCGGCTTCCGCAACGCTTTCCGCGTGGAAGACATGCCGCCCGACATGGACCCACTCGATGCCCGTTTCAACGTGATCCAGTGGATGCACCGGAGCGACATCGGAGCGTCGGTGGGGCCGAGCTTCGTGGACCCCCGAACGGGTGAGATCATCAAGGCCGCCGTGCGCATGGACTCGCACCGGTCCCTGACGAACTTCGATCTTCTCTCCAGCACGCTGGACGGAGCGTCCGGAGCGGAGCTGGAGGAACTCGCCGACTGGCTCGGGACGCTCGCGCCGCAGGGATCGGTGGACGACGCGATTCTCGCGCGCCGGCGGCAGCATGCGGCGCACGAGGTGGGTCACACGCTGGGCCTGCCGCACAACTTCGCCGCGAGCAAGTACGGCCGCGGTTCGGTCATGGACTACCCCGCCCCGATCATTCGCCTGGTGAATGGCCGGCTGGACCTAAGCCAGGCGTACCGCGCCGGGCCCGGGCTTTGGGACACGCTCGCCATTCGGTACGCGTACCAGGTCTTCCCCGAGGGTCAGGAGGAGGCCGGCCTCGCGGCCATCGTGGCCGAGATGTTCGCGAGAAACGCC
This sequence comes from Gemmatimonadales bacterium, assembly GCA_035559715.1. GTDB lineage: Bacteria > Gemmatimonadota > Gemmatimonadetes > Gemmatimonadales > GWC2-71-9 > JACQHC01. The sequence goes on from DATMAW010000106.1 coordinate 4,158, forward strand.
GAGTTCATCACGAACCCGGACAACGCCGCGGAGGGGGCGTACCCCGAGGGGTCGGCCTGGGACAATGGGGCCGATGCGGTTGCGGAGTTGGCCCGCGTGATGGACGTGAGGCGGTTCCTGATGGATCGCTTCGACGACCGCGCCATCAAGCCCGGAGCGCCGATGTATCTCCTCGGCCGGCGGTTTATGTTCGTGTACCTGCACCACCGCTGGACGTTGGAAGCCGCGATCAAGGCGATCGGGGGCATGGAGTTCCATTACGCCCGCCGCGGCGATCCCATTCCCCCCACGCGCATTGTGGATGGGGCCCGTCAACGACGGGCGCTCGAACTAGTCCTGAACGCCCTGTCGCCGGCGGAACTCGCGATTCCGGAGCGGGTCCTTCGCCTGTTCGCCCCGAGGCCGTTCGGCTCCGCGGCGGACCGCTGGGCGTTTGGATCCGTGGCGGGACCGGCGTTCGACCACATCGGCGCCGCACGCTCGCTGGCCACGTACACGGTTCGCACCCTCCTGCACCCCGAGCGCACTGCCCGCGTTGTGGCGTTTGCCGCGCGCGATTCGTCCCTCCCTGCGCTTGAAGACGTGATCGGGGCGCTGGTGGATCGAACCTGGGCGCCCGCTCCCGACGGGGCCGAGGGCGCGCTCGCTCGCGCGGTCCAGCGCGTGGTGGTTGACGAGCTCATTCGGCTCGCCGCCAACGATCGGGCTTCGGTCGAATCCCGCGCGGCCGCCGAGTGGGGCCTGCGCCGCGTCGCTGCCCGCCTGGGTGAGCGCGGCGCCGGCGGCGCGAGTCCAGGGGAAGCCCATCGCATGCTCGCCGCCGCGGATATCCAGCGGTTCCTCGACCGCCGGGCACTACCCACGAGCCTCACGGAGCCGCTCCCCATTCCGCCGAACATGCCGCTGATCCCAATGGGCGGCACGGAGAACGCGGCAGCTGCCCGAGCGCCCAGGTGAGCGCGCCGGGCGCGCGCGGCCCCCGGCAACTCGCGGCACGCCGCTGAGCGACCATGGAGAACCCGGCGGTCGCGGCGTTGTTCGACGAGATGGCGGACCTTCTCGAGTTGGAGGGCGCGCTGGTGTTTCGCGTTCGCGCGTATCGCAACGCGGCGCGGGTGATCCAGGAGCTGGACCAGCCCTTGCGCGACCTCGTGCAGGAGAACCCCGACGCGCTCACCGAGCTTCCCCGCATCGGCAAGGACCTGGCGGGCAAGATCCGCGAGGCGGTTGAATCCGGAGACTTCGCGGCGCACAAGGAACTCAAGGCCAAGTTCCCACCCGGCCTCCTCGATCTGTTGCGGCTGCCGGGCCTGGGGCCAAAGCGGGTCAAGCTGCTGTACGACGAACTGAACATCGGGTCGCTGGACGATCTCCGCGCCGCGATCGCCTCCGATCGTCTGGCGGACGTGCGCGGATTCGGGGCCAAGTCGGTTGCCAAACTCAAGGAGCAGATCGAGAAGCTCGGTGCCGGCCAGCGCCGCCTGCTTCTCGCCGAGGCCGAGCAATGGGCCGCCGGCGTGATTGCCAACCTCACGAAAGGCACGCGGTTCCCGCGCGTCGCAGCGGCGGGCAGCCTCAGGCGCCGACGCGAAACCATCGGCGACCTGGACATCCTGGTCGCCACGGGGTCGGCAGAAGCGGCTGAGGCCGCCGTCGAGCGGTTCGTCAGCTACCCGGAGGTCGCCGAAGTTCTGGCGCGAGGCGAAACCAAGGCGTCCGTGCGGCTGCGCGGGGGCCCGCAGGTGGATCTTCGTGTGGTGCGCCCCGCGGAATGGGGCGCGGCGCTCTGTTACTTCACGGGCTCCAAGCAGCACAACATCGAGCTGCGCAAGATCGCGCAGGACAAGGGGCTCAAACTGAGCGAATACGGCGTGTTCAAGGGGGAGCGACGGGTGGCCGGGAAGTCCGAGGAGGAGGTCTACCGCACGCTTGGCCTCGCGTGGATTCCCCCGGAGATGCGCGAGGCGCGGGGCGAAATCGAACTGGCGCGGCGCGGCGCGCTTCCCGCGCTGGTGGAGGCCGGCGACATCCGTGGCGACCTGCACGCGCACACCAGCGCGACCGACGGCAAGGCCTCGCTGGAGGAGATGATCGAGGGAGCGAAGCGTCTGGGCTATTCCTACCTCGCCATTACCGATCACTCCAAACGCGTCACCATGGCGCGCGGCCTCGACGCCAGACAACTGCGCGAGCAATGGCGGGCAATTGACGCGATCAACGGGCGGCTCAGGAACTTCCGGGTGTTGAAGTCCATCGAGCTGGATATCCTGGATGACGGCAAGCTCGATCTTCCGGATGACGTCCTGGCCGAAGCCGACTACGTGGTGGCCTCATTGCACTACGGCGCGAGCAGCGATGCGGCGGTGAACACCAGGCGGCTCGTGCGCGCCGCCAGGCACCCCTACGTGGACGCCATCGGACACCCCACCGGCCGGCTGCTCAACAAGCGCGACCCGTATCCGCTGGACACCGACGAGCTCCTGGCGGCCTGCGCCGGCGAGGGATGCATGCTCGAGCTGAACGGAAGCCCCGAGCGCATGGACCTGCCGGATTACCTCGCGGCCAGAGCGGCGGAACGCGGAATCCTGCTCGTGTGCTCCACCGACAGCCACGCCGTCCACCACCTGGAGTACATGCGATATGCGGTGGACATCGCGCGCAAAGCCGGCGTGACGAAACGGCAGGTGGCGAATACGCGGGAGCTGCCGGAGTTCGAGAGGGTGCTGGCCAAGCGGCGTTGACACCGGCTC
>DATMAW010000107.1:0-7663 GCA_035559715.1 Gemmatimonadales bacterium
CTCGAGAACCGGGCCACGGACACCCCGGGATTCCCCGGTAGCTCGGACGCCGGCCGACGCGATTCCGGTACCTCAGCCATCAGCAGCCCCGCCGTGTCGCATCCATTCGCAACAGCCGTCCTCCTGTCGCTGACGCGAGCCTGGCCCGCAGTTGTTTCCTCTGTCATGCGCTCGCTTCACGCCTGCTCCACGCCGCATCCGGGACCACTCACGTTCAGGGGCCGTAAGGACACCAACTACCGCGGCTGGGCCGCGACCCTTCTCCGTGCTTCCTCAACCGCCCTGCGAGCATCGTCGCAGTTCCTGCGCTCTTGCGTAAGGCGGATCATCAGGGCTCTGACTGAAGTCCACGTCATACCGCCATAGGTGAGTCGCTTGTCATGAGAAAGTTCGCCCATCCTCCGGGCTAGTTCTGCGGTCTTGTCGAGAACGGCGACCAGGTCGCAGGCCGTTCGCATTTGTCTGTCAAGCCGCTCGAGCCGTTTCCGGGCGGCTTCAGCTTCTGCGGTCCTGCGTCTGTACTCGGCCTCAAGGCACCGAGTTCTGGAGGCTCCAGTCAGACCTGTGCACTGGCTCTGCTGCTGCGAGTACGCCTTGGCCAGTGGTGTGAGGAAGAGCAGAATCAGCCCGGGAATTCCAACGTTGAACTTCATGTCGTTAGTCGCTCCGCGGCACCATATTAAGGCTCAATTGACCGTCAATGGTTCCAGCGACGGTTGCCCGTGAGTCCGACGCCGAGGAAAAGCCAAAGACTTTGTCGGACGACAAGGAACGGATGTCTGGGCACAATGCGTCACCATTTGCTAGATTGGCGCCTTACGGTCTAGCGAGGCAACGCAGCGTCGGTCTCAGGTTCCTGCGCCCCCCGCAGACCGGGAAGAAGCGCAGCCTACGGTAATTTGGCAGAGTGGGCGTCACACGACCGTCACGCAGGCGTCAGACGGCAGTCAGCCATGCGGTCATCGGGTTGCGGCAACGCCGGTAGCCCTCGTCGAGGTGCATGCGGCCGTCTCCAGTGCAGGACCGAGCACACATGCTTTGGTGCCGCGCATGCGGTGAACTGAATCTTTACCGGAGCTCGGATCAATCCGAGCCCCTCATGCACGCCGGCAAGCCGCTCGCCTTGCTGGCCTACCTCGCCCTCGCCCCAGGCCGGCGCGAATCGCGCGATCGCATCACACGTCTGTTCTGGCCCGGCGCCCGGGACACCAAGGCAAACGCCGCCCTGCGTGAGGCCCGACACCGGCTGCATGATGCGGTGGGCGTGCCGCTGATTCGGCCGGACACCCGAGGTCAGCTCCTGCTGTGCGACGGCGTCGCCCTGGACTGCATCGAAGGCGTCCGCGCATTCGAAAACGGCGACATCATGCGCGCGCGCACCCTGTTGGGTGGTCGCTTCCTCGGAAGTTTCGAGCTCGAAGACAGCCAGGAATTCAGCGAGTGGAGGGATTCTCAGGACACTCGGCTCCGGAAGTACCACGCCGCCGCAAGCCGCGAGCTTGCCAACCGCGCGATCGCTCAGGGCGACCTGACGCAGGCGCTCGAACTCGCCCAGGAGCTCTTTAGCGATAACCCGATGCTGGAAGACAACGTGCGCCTCCTGATGACCGTCCTCGAGGCGTCCGGCAACCACACGGGGGCGCTGGCTCGCTACAGCGAGTACGCCGCCCTGCTGAAACGAGCCCTTGAGGATTCTCCGTCACCCGAACTCCAGCAGCACGCCGCGGACCTGGAGCGGCGCGTCAACACCAGACTCGCGCCACCGAGCGCTCCGGCTAACCCGCCGCCTACGGCGCCCCGCATCCCGCGCGAGCCGCGCGGCCCCTGGCCGGCTTGGTCGAGCAAGCTGGGCAGGCGCGAATGGGTGACGTGGTCTTCCGCCGTGCTCGCCCTCACGGCGCTGGGCCTCGTCATTGGCGTTCAGGCGGGGTCCACGCGCACAAGGCCGTCGCTCGGTCCGCTGCCGGGCACTCTTTACGTGGCACACGAAGGTTCCCCGGTCCCCGGTCCAGGACCGGTGCCCGCCGTCATGAAGGTGAACTGGCCCCGCCGCCCCGGCGATTCTCCAACGACGCGGCAATTCCAGGGTTGGCCGGGTGACCTCCCGCCTCAGTTACTCCCCCTTCTCGTGACCGGCGGGTCCGGCAGCCACACGAAGATCTTTCTGATCCGTGACAGAGACACCACGCAGCTCACCGATGGGCCGACGGACGACGGACCAGCCGTGTGGTCCCCGGATCGCCGGTGGATCGCCGTGCAGCGAGGATGGCGCGTGGGAGACGACTACCGGTTCAACCTGTTCGTCCTGGACTCAACGGGAACCGTCCTTCGGCAACTGACAAACGGTCCTCAACAGGACTTCCTGCTCGCGTGGTCACCTGACGGCAGTCGGCTGGCTATTCAGAGGGCTGTCAACGGCGACTACACATTGTGGACAGTGGACAGCGACGGCGGGCATCCGGAGAACTTGTCCCAGCGTTTTTCGCTTCGCGACCCAGTCAAGGCGGTGGCGTTCGCGCCTGACGGCGGCAGCCTCGCCGTCACGACCGTCAGCGTCTCCACGGTGGAGCTGCTCGGCCTCATGCCGTTCCGGCGGCGGTCCCTGGCCGCGGGATGCGAGATTGACCCCAACTTCATCGCATGGTCACCGGACGGACGCTGGCTGGCGCTGGCGTGTCAGGAGGGGACGAATCGCTTCTTGACCCTTCTGGCGGCAAACGGATCGGCGCGGCATGATCGCGTTGCCGACCTCGGTGACCACAAGTGGTACGCACTGGCGTGGGTTGCCGACTCACCGAGATACGTGGAACACATCGAGATCCGTCCCCGGCCCATCTCAATCCCCGTCGGACGAGGCCGCCGAATCCAGTCACGTGCCCTCGACGCGAAGGGGGAGCCAATGCGTGTACCGCTGCGCTGGCTCGTCGGTGACACGACCGTTGCGTCGGTGGACGAATTGGGCTTTCTCCGGGGACACCGACCCGGACGAACCTGGCTGACGGCCAGCGCGGGTGGCTTCCGTGCAGACTCGACCGAAGTGGCGGTCGTTCCGGCTCGCATCGACACGCTCCTGCACGAAACCTGGGCCGAAGCCATCAACGCCGCGCGGTGGCAAGTCGTCGGCATGCCGCCTCCGATGATCGTGAGTCACGCAATGCCTGACGGTAGCCCCGCGTTCCTGAGCAACGGAGACTTCAACTGGCCCAGCGGTGTGTTGTCGGCAGAGGAGTTCCCCACCGAAGACGGCGTGACCCTCGAAGTGCAGGCGCGGTTTGCCTTCACCGGCGACCACTGGCAGGAATTCGAGGTGGCCCTCGTACCTCGCTCGATGGCATTCCACGGCAGCGAGCGGGCAGTGTCCGGGCGTCTCGCCTGGTGGTGGATCAGTGGACCAAGCCCCCGTTACCTCACCCGTCAGGTGGCGTGCGGGTCTGATCAGGCTGACGGGGTCGTGAGAGGCGACAGCCTGCCGCTGGAGGAGAACCGGTGGCATCGTCTCGCCCTCCAGCTGCGGCCCGACGGAATCCTGGAGTGCTACTTCGACGGTCGGAGAATCGGCTCAGTCGAAACTTTACCTCGCTTAAGGGCATCGAGCCTGGCGATCTACCTCGGGGGCCGCACGCACCGCACACAGATCCTCCACGGCCCGGCCCTGCTCACGCGGGGACTGCGCTACTAGGTCTCGAACCCCGCCGCCAACCAACGGATGTCCGCGGACGATTGGCGTTTGGCCGCGGACGATCGCCTGATGTCCACGGACGAACGACTGTTGGAGACGGACGCCAGACGAGCGCAACGCTGGTCCGGCAATAGACCGGTCACTCCGATGACAGTACGGCCACTTCTCAACCCGCGCTCCCCTACCGCCGAACCGCCGGGCTCGCGGCGATCACCAACGCGAGTTCCAGGAATCCAACCAGCCGCGGCGTGCCACGGGGCGATTCCAGCGGCGGGGCCGAGGCGATGGTTGCGACAATGGCGAAGACACCGGCGATCATGACCACGGCCGGGATCATCGAGGTCCCGCACTCGGACGGTGACGTTCCGCTTCGACACGCCCCGAATCCGGCAAACGAGATCGAACGCGACCTCGGCCTTCAGGCGAAGGCACCGCACGCTCCCCTCACCGGGACTCACGGCAACGGCCCGCCCACCACCCGCTTCACCATCCGCCCGGCTTCGAGGCGCTCCGCTGGCGTCACCTGATTCAGTCGCGCCAAGACGTCGAGCGACACCCGCGACGGGTACCGCTGCGAGAACTCCTGCAACGTCATCGCGCGCTCGAGCGTCACGATGTCCAGGCGCAAGGGCTGCACGGCAAGCGCGGTGGAATCCGTGAGCGGCGCAAATGAATCGAACGTTTGCTCCGCCAGCGCTGCATAGCCCGGCCAGCGCGCCTCCGTCGAAACGCCCATGATCTGGAAGATCTGCTGGTTGTACCGCACGGCCCACACAACGCCCGCGAGCCTCGCCTGGCCGCTCGTGGCCGTGAAACCGGCCCGCGCCGCCGGCATCCCACGCCGCGTCTGGAAACGTTCCGGGAATGCCACGGACGTGATGCCTGGCTGCCCCACAAAAGCCTGCACGGCCGACTCGGGCGTGCCGGCGTTAGCCAGGGTCAGCTCGATCAAGGCATCCTGATTCTGGCTTTGACCGACGACCGCGCGCCGCTGGTTCTGCGTGCGCCAGCCAGCGGGAAACTCGAAGCGAAACCGCAAATCCGGATGGAGGAACATCCGATCGCGGAAGAAACCCTCCCGCGGATTCGCGCCGAACATCATCCCGTCGAGCCGCCGCAGGTACTCGTTGCGGTTCACGATGCGTTCGCCCGGCGCGGGCGGAAGCGCGGCGATGGCCCGGGCGATGCGCTGTTGCCGATCCACCGGATCCGGATGCGTGGACAACCAACCCGGCAACCGCCCGCCCCCTTCCCCCTCACTCACGCTCGCGAGCATGGCGAACACTTTGGGCATCTCGCGCGCGTCGTACCCTGAGCGGGTGAGATAGCGCAGGCCGAGGTCGTCTGCCTGCCGCTCGTCGTCGCGACTGAACTTGAGGAACAGGAGGCCGAGGCTCGCCTCGGCGAGGCCCGCGAAGTCCTGGAGCTGCGGCGCCACCACCATGCCCGCCACGAGCCCGACCTGCGCCAGCTGCTGCTGCGACATCTGCGACGCCGAGTGCCGCGCCGTGACGTGGCCGATCTCGTGGCCCAGCACGGCAACCAGCTCGGCCTCCGAATTGAAATGCGCGAGAATCCCGCGCGTGACGTAGATGAACCCGCCCGGCAGCGCGAACGCGTTGATGATGGGATCGTCCACCACGCGGAACGTCCACGGCAGGTTGGGCCGCTCCGAGACGGCGGCGAGACGCTCGCCGAGGATACGCACGTACGCCTGCAACGCCGTGTCGGAGTACAGACCGTACTGAACCGTGACCTCCGGGTCGGCCTGCTGCCCCATGGAGATTTCCCGCCCCTCGCTCACCAGCATGAGCTGCCGCTCGCCGGTGGCGGGATTGGTGGCGCAGGCGGGAAGCAGGGCGACGCAGAGCGTGCCTAGAAGCGTGTGACGCATGGGAGAATTGTAAGCCGGGGGCTGTGGGCGCTGCAAAGCGGGAGCAATGCGGCAGCGAGCCTAGCGCTGAGAAACGGACGACCGCAGCGACCGAGCGGCTGCGCTCGCCGGAGCGATGCCGGGGCGCGAACCCCGTGGCCCGTCAGATGCTAGTGGCTGGCTCGGCCCATAGGCATCGCGCAGGCGAGTGCATCCGCTCGGGTCGCGAGGTCGAGTGCAACCATCTCCCGCTATTGCCGCCGGGTTAACAACTCCTCGAACAGCGCCACCGCCCGCGGATCCTCGCTCTGGGCGAGCCAGAAGATCGCCCGCTTGCGGATGCGCCGGTCCCGGTGCGTGCGCGCGATCGCGAGCAACGCGGGCACGCCGTCGTCGCGCGGCAACTGGGAGAGCGCGAACACCGCGCTCTCGCGCACCTCGATGTCGCCGGAGTCGGTGGCGATCTCCGCCAGACCCTGCACCGCCGCTTCCTGGGCCGCCTGCCCCACCCAGAACACCGCGCTCTTTCGCGTCTCGCGGGGCCGAGTGTCGTCGCGCGCAATCCCCAGCAACCGCGGCCAGACAACGGCGCTGTCGGCCAGCACGGCGGGCAGGACGGCCTCCTTCGAGACGGCGCCGGGCGCGCGCGCGGCCAGTGATAGGAAGTACGCGGCCGCCTCCGCGGCGGAAACCGTTCCGAGATCCGTGACCGGCTGCGCCGTGCTGCGCCACCGCCCGCCGACGTAGGTGTCCAGGTCCACGACCTGGCGTGAGCGCACCACGAGCACGACCCGCACGGGACCCGGTTCGCACCAGGGCTCCCACTCGTCCGAGCGCCAGGACGTGTTGATGTTGCGGCCGTTGCCGCAGACGCCGGGCCGGGCCGCGAAGCTCACTCGCACGCGCCCGTCCGGCGCCTCGGCTATCTGATCCGAGAGAGCCTGGGCAATGGCAGGCGATGGCGGGCGAAGACAGACGAGGAGAAGGACAATGGCACCCGATGCCAGGCGACGGGCAGCGATGAAACCAACGCTCACTCGCAGCCATTCCATCGCCCGTGATCGCCTGGCATCGCCCATGATCGCCCGCCCCTGCATCGATCGTCTTCGCCAGTCGGGGATCATCGGTTGATCAACCGCAGCAGAAACTCCGCCGCCCGTGGGTCCTTCGACTGGCCCAGCCAGAAGATTGCTTTCTTGCGCAGCTCGCGATCGGGATCGGACTCGGCGATCGCCATAAGCTTGTCCACGGCCTCCGGCTCGCGCCGCTGCGAGTAGGCGAAGATCAACTGTTCTTTCAACTCGCGATCGCCCATGGCGTCGTACAGCCCCACCAGGTCCGACATGGTCACGTCGCGCTTCTGACCCGCCCAGAACAAGGCCTTCTTCCGCATCTCGACGGGCTCGTTGGGGTTGCGCGCTACGTCCAGCAACCACCGCGCGGCCTCCGGTCCTCGCGTCTCAGACACCGCGTGGATTACCTGCTCCTTCAGCTCCTCGCTCGTGAGCCGGGGGTAGAGATCGCGCAGGAACGCCTGGTTCTGGGGCGAACGATGCTGACCCAACCAGAAGATCGCCTTGCCCTTCAGCTCGTCCGGCCGATCCGCGCGTTCGGCGTAGCGCCTGAGGATCTCACCCGCGCGCTCGCTGCGATGCTGCGACAGGGCGAAGATCGCTTTTTCCTGGATCTCGCGGTCGTCGGATTCCATGAGAATGGAATCGAGGGCGGCGACGGCGCGCTCGGTATTGACCTGAGACAGCCAGAACACCGCCTGCGAGCGCACTTCGCGATCCGGGTCCTGCCGCGCCGCGGAGAGCAGCGTCGTTTCGGTTTCCGGATCGCGCTTTTGCGACAACAGGAAGACGGCCTTGCGGCGCAACTCCGCCGCGCACGGGTCGGGATCGCGGCGCTGGAGCACCCCGCGCAGAATGGGCACCGCGCGGTCCGCATCCATCTGCATCAGCGCGTTGAGCGCCTCGAGCCGCAGCTCGGCCTGCTCATCCGATTCGCACGCTTGGGGCGCCCGCGAGGCTTGCCCGCGCTGCGGCGCCTGCGGGGCGCGCGGGGCGCGCGGAGCGGGCGCGGGCTGAACCGAAGGCTGGCCGCGGGCC